>JAZKYV010000015.1:0-64372 GCA_045612345.1 Bacteroidales bacterium | reverse complement strand
CACCTGACTTCTTCGAACACTCAAAAGAAGGTTTCAAGAAATTCTTGGAAGGTCCAGCACAAACCAACATCAAGGCTGAATTCTTCATTCCTTTGATGGTAAACAACCTCATCAACAGCGACGAAGCAAAGTTAAGAGTATTGTCAAGCGACGCTGCTTGGTTCGGCGTGACATATAAAGAAGATAAACCAGACGTCGTTGCAAAAGTACAATCACTCATCGACAGAGGCGTTTATCCAAATAATCTTTGGTAATAATTTACATTGACAATTGGAACAAGGACTGTTGTCCGTTGACCGTTGTCTGTTGACAAAACAAAAATAATCATGAACATCGAAAGAATAGAACACGGAACATTAGAAGACGGTGGTGCTATCTATGTTTACAAACTCACTAACGCCAATGGTGCAAGCGTGACATTATGTAACATCGGTGCAGGCATCGTTTCTATCGTAGTTCCAGATAAAGACGGCAAGATGACTGACGTCGTCCTTGGTTACAATGACCTCGCTTCTTATATCGGCGACGGTCCATGTGCTGGCAAGGTTCCAGGACGTTTCTCAAACAGAATCAAAGAAGGCAAATTCAGCATCGACGGAAAAGAATTTCAGATAGTACTTAACACAGGTGACGGCAAACATCATCTTCATGGTGGCAACGACGGATTCGCGAACCAACTCTGGTGCGGTGAAGTAAATGAAGACGGCAATGTCGAATTCACTTATTTCTCAGAAGACGGCGAATGTGGTTATCCTGGTGAAGTCATCGCTAAGGCAGAATATCACTGGAGCGACGACAACGAACTCACACTTACATTAAAAGCAGAGAGCAGCGAACCAACAGTCGTCAACCTCACAAACCACGTCTATTTCAATTTGAAAGGCGAAGGCAATGGCGACATCTTAGACCAT
The DNA here is from genome assembly GCA_045612345.1 of Bacteroidales bacterium. Classification (GTDB taxonomy): domain Bacteria; phylum Bacteroidota; class Bacteroidia; order Bacteroidales; family F082; genus Limimorpha. Next base: position 63,461 of record JAZKYV010000015.1, on the reverse strand, counting down.
AATTTGAAACTTTACGCAAGCAACTATCTTCCTGCAACAGAAGAATTGATCACCACTGGCGAGATCGCTACAGTGAAAGACACTCCTATGGATTTCACAGAAGGCAAACTCATCGGTCGTGACATCAAAGCCGACTTCCCTGCTTTGGTAAATGGCAAGGGTTATGACAGTTGCTGGGCTATCGACAATTATAATAAAGGTATGATGAATCCTGCTGCTACATTAAGCAGCGAGGCTTCAGGCATCAAAGTCGACATCATGACAACACAGCCAGGCGTTCAGATTTATACTGGCAACTGGTTAAGCGGATGTCCTGTCGGCAAATGCGGCAAGTCATACGAAGACTACGAAGGCGTTGCCTTAGAATGCCAAGCATTCCCAGACGCACCTAACAAAGAAAACTTCCCTAGCGCAGTCTTACGTCCAGGCGAAGAATATAAAGAAGTAATTAAATTCAAATTTTCAACATTATAAAAATCAAAGAAATGGAAAAAAAACAAGGTAATTTTTTGGTAATCCTCGTGATGATTCTTTTGTTTGGTATGATTTCATTCGTAACAAACTTGGCATCACCAATGGGTGACATTTTGAAAAACCAATTCAGTGTTGCTAACTGGATGGGTACATTAGGTGTTTTGGCAAACTTTATCGCTTACGCAGTGATGGGTATCCCTGCAGGTAATATGTTGCAAAAATACGGTTACAAGAAAACAGCTTTGATTGCTGTAGCAGTCGGTTTCATCGGCGTTGGCATTCAAACACTTTCAGGTCTTATCAACAGCAACACAGCTTTCGGCATCTACCTCCTCGGTGCTTTCATCGCTGGTTTCTCAATGTGTATGTTGAACATCGTTGTTAACCCAATGTTGAACAAACTCGGTGGCGGCGGTAACAAAGGTAACCAACTCGTACAAGTAGGTGGTTCATTCAACTCATTGATGGGTACAGCATGTATCTTCTTGACAGGTGTTTTCGTTCCTAGCATCGTTGACGCTAAAATCAGCCAAGTATTCCCATTGATGTTCATCGCTTTAGGAATCTTCGCTTTAGCATTCATCGTCATCTCATTGACTAAGATTCCTGAAAATCCAGTTCAAGCAGCTGTTAAAGGTGAAAAATCACAATACGGACCAATGTCATTCCGTCACTTCGTATTTGGCGCTATCGCTATCTTCATCTATGTTGGTGTTGAAGTTGGTATTCCAAACGTATTGCAAAAATGGTTACAAAACGGCGGTTTGAACGTTGCTACAGGCGCAGAAGCTATCGCTGGTACAGTAACAGCTACATACTGGTTCTTAATGCTTATCGGTCGTTTGTTAGGTGCAGCAGTTGGTGCTAAGGTTTCAGCAAAAGCTATGTTGACAACAGTATCAGGCATCGGTTTGATCTTCGTTGTATTGGCAATCTTCTTGAACCCATCAAACGTTGTAAATCTCCCTGTATTCAAAGGCACAGAAGGTTTCGGTTTGGCACAAGTTCCAGTCAATGCAGCATTGTTAGTATTATGCGGTCTCTGCACATCAGTCATGTGGGGTGGCATCTTCAACTTAGCTGTTGAAGGCTTAGGTAAATACACAGAAAGAGCTTCTGGTATCTTCATGGCATTGGTTTGCGGTGGTGGTATCTTGCCATTCGTACAAAACCTCGTCGTTGACTTGAGCGGCAACTACTTAGTAAGCTACTGGGTTGTTGCAGCAGGTCTCGCATTCTTGTTGTTCTACGCTTTAGCAGGATCAAAGAATGTAAACAAAGACATTCCAGTGGAATGATAAAAAAATTAAAATATGAAACACTTAGGGACGTAGTTATGCTGCGTCCCTAAATAATATCATCACAATATTATCACATATCCGGTAAGGTTCCTCAACTTAATAACATCTAACACATAATTTATTTAAAATAAAAAAATGAAAAGTGCAATTTTTGAATATGGCAAGCAACCACTTGCTGAATGGATTAAAGAAAATAGCGACTGTGAAAAGATGATACTTGTCGGAAATGTATATCCAGAAATTAGAGATGATATTTTCTTACATCAAGAATCTGAAAACATATTTTCTTATCAACCTGATATTAATTTAGGATGTCATTCATACGATTTACTTTATGGTTTCGAAAAGATTGTAAAAGATTTCAGACCTGCTGAATTCGACATTTCTAATATGCATCTCTTAGACTTTGATGGAAACATTGATGACGAAGAACTGACATCAGATTGTGCAGAATATCAGCCATCTATGATATATAAAATGTTAGCAAACAGAAAGTATGGAACTACATTCATCTATAATGATGGACTTATTACCACTCTCGATAAGAAAGTTTTGATTCATAGTGACAAAATCACTAATACAATACATGTTGCTGAAGGAATAGAAACAATAGGACGCTTAGCTTTTGCTGGAATTAAAAAGTATGAAAATAAAACTGAATTTAGAATTATACTTCCAGACGGCATATTGAACATTGAGGAATGTGCATTTTTATATAGTAATCTTAGTGAAATCAATTTCCCAGATAGTCTGCGCTCATTGGGAGATTGTGCTTTTATGGGAACAGAACTTAAAGAAGTATTGCTTCCTGATGGCATAGAAGAAATACCTACTTGTTGCTTTACATATACATGGATTGAGAAATTACGTTTGCCATCCAATTTAAAAGCGATTAGAAGTGATGCTTTTGTTGGTCTATATTGCGATGAGATTAGGTTGCCCCAAAACATAGAAATAGTCGAGGGTGGGTCATTGGATGGAATATATAAGAAAATATACATTCCTAAGACCATCAAAAAATTGGCTCACGATTTTTACTATGAAGAAGGCATCGATGATTACCATGATGAACATAAACCAATAATCATTAAATATTGAAATGCATCAGAATAAAAACTGGAGAGGAGAAAAATTTTAGTTTCTCCTCTCCTTTTTTGTTTAAGATTGATAAGGATTTGATTCTAGATATATTATTAAAAAATGATGTTAAGATTTGTTAGGAATTTAGAGTAAGGGAAATCTCCCAAATTTACACTTATATATTAGCTTTTTCTTTATATTTGTAAATCGCAATTATGAAATAATGAAGAAACTACTACTTATATTATTGACATTTATTTCGTTGATAGGCTCTGCGCAGCTTCAAGTAAAAGAAGGTTCTTTCAAGCATATTCCTAATGCCATAATGAATGACAAACATGAGCATTTAGACGGGAACGACCTTCCAATGGCATTGATAAAAGTATCGACCGAAAATATACCAGAGCAAGAAAGATTACGCTTAAAATTCCAAGGTAACCTTGCAACTCAAATAACCAAGACACCAAAGACTGGTCAGATGTGGATTTACATCTCTGCAGAAAATGCCACCTTTATTAATATAATGCACCCTGATTATGGAACCTGTAAATATTATATTCCAGAGAAACTATGCGATTTTTGTACATATGAGATGGTGTTACAGTATGTGCCGATTATGTCTGGAGAAGAACAAGCACAATCTCAAAAAGCACATCTTATAATTAAAGCAGACCAAGACGATGCTGTTATTTACATTGATGACCAACCTCTATCTACAAAAGAAGCATCTAAACTTTTTGAAGTTGGAACTACTCATACTTGGATGATAAAATGTAATATGTATCACACAGAAAGTGGAATTGTTACTTTGAATGAAAAAACAATAATAGATAAAGAACTACGTCCCAACTTCGGTTATCTCAATATTTCGACATCTCCAGAACAAGGAGCTAAAGTCTTTATTGATGATGAATATATAGGACTATCTCCTATAAAAACTGATAAGTTGAAAAGCGGTCAGCATACAGTCAAAGTCATGATGGATATGTATAAAATGAAAGAAGAAACTTTTATGATAACTGACGGAGAGACAACCGATGCAACAATTAAAATGTCTGAAAATTATGTGAGTGTAACAATTAACACAGATGCAGAATCTGATATTTATGTTGATGAAGAATACAAAGGCAAAGGGATGTGGAGTGGCAGACTTTTCGATGGAGATCATATCTTGGAAGCAAGAAAAAACAATCACAAGCCAAGTAAGAAAAATGTAACTCTAGTATTGGGAGAAACACAAAATATACAAATAGATGCACCTAAACCAATAAATGGTTCTTTAGAGATAAACACAACTCCAATGGAAGCGGATATTTATATTGATGGTAATAAATATGGGGAAACACCAAATTACATCTCTGAAATATTAATTGGTGAACACGAATTGAAACTCACAAAACAAGGATGTGCAGAGTTAAAGAAAACTATTTTTATTGAAGAGGGTAAAGTATTGTCAATAAATGAAAAATTAGAAACTGGTAAAGAAGTTTCAATAAATACAGGACAGACAGGAGACTTGGTCTATGTAGATGGAGAATATGTTGGCATTAGTCCTGTGACAATTAATTTACCTTATGGAACACATAGCGTCAAAGCTACTAGAGGCAGTCAAATTGCCACTAAAGATATTGAGGTCAAAGTTGGTGTAAGCAAAAATAATGTGTATTTGGAATTTGGAGAAATAGTAAATATATCATCTACATCATCAGGAGATAAGGTTTTTATTGATGGTAAAAAAGTAGGTGTTACACCTTTAAATTTAGAGTTGTCTTTGGGAACATACGACGTGAAAGTAAAAAGAGGAAATAAATATGACACAAAGACACTACACATAATCAAAAATGGAACGAATAATTATCATTTTTTACCCAAGAAAGAAACATATTGGGAATATATGTCTAATGAAGTTCATTTCATAACAGTGGATACATATTATTATACATATACGGATTTTGATCATTATGATGAATATTTTGCATACTTGAAATATTCAGGATCTTTTTATGGATTAACATATGGCATGTGCATTTACGAAAATATAATAGGATGGTCTGTATCCATATCACAGCAATTAGTTATGGCTAATTTTATGCTATTTTGTACAGAATATGGCTTGGGGTTTAGCAATAACGGATTCGTTGGTAATATAGGACTTAATGTAAATTTAAAAAGAATTACTTTAAATGTAGATTTAGGTGGAATAATTGGTGTTTGGGGAAATTATGATAGTGGATATTTTATCAAATTTGGTTTAGGATATAATTTCAAACGTAAAAAATAATTATAAATTCAATCCATAATTTGTGTAAATGAAAATTACAGCATACAAAATGAAAAGTGGGTGTAACATCTCCCTATCTCCTCCGTACCATCATCGTACCAAGTCCACTGTTTAGGTAGCTGTTTTATTAATGCATTATTCATAATACAAAATATAGGGGTGTTTCCTGTTTTTATTGTTTATCCCATAGTCTCTAATTCCAATCGTTTCCGACCTTTGTTTAGTTCTATTTGCAAATATTCTTCCGTTGGCTATGTTAATTTATATTTGGATGCAAAAATCTGTCTGGCATCATTTAATACTGAATCCTTAATCCGATTCTTTAGTTATATGTTGTTCCATAAAGAATTGTTTTTGTTGTTCAATTTCTTGACGTAATTCATCTTCAGTAGGCATATATGTCATGTATTTTGTAGCGAATATTTGGTCACTATCGTGCAAAACTGAATATCTAGCGATTGTGTTATCTGTATCAGTACATAGCAGTACACCTATTGTTGGCAGATCGTTTTTTTCTTTTATCATATCATCATACATTCTGACATACATATCAAGTTGCCCGATATCTTGGTGTGTTAGTTTGTGTGTCTTTAATTCAAAAATTACGAATCTTTTCATTCTAAAATTATAAAATACCAAATCAATGAAAAAGTCGGCCGTATCAGTCGTAATATGTTGTTGACGTTCAACAAAAGCAAAACCACGTCCTAACTCTAAAATAAATTTCTCAAGATTATTGATGAGAGCTTGTTCCAAATCTGACTCTGAATAGGAAGAGTCTCGATGAAATCCCATAAATTCTGCGACCATAGGGTTTTTAATATAATCAAGAGGAACTTTGTCTGTTATTTTGGGTAAATCTTCAATATTTTTCGTAAGTTGTGCGGCAAGTCTTCTTTCGAAATATTGTGTGGAAATATTACGGTCAAGTTCACGAACGCTCCACATGTTAGATGATGCATTTTCTAAATACCACAAACGAGCTTCTGGATTTGATACAGATAAGACGCGACGTATGTGTGACCACTCAAGATTGTGAACACGCGTGTTCACAATTTCAACGTTAGGAAATAGAATATAAAATTTCCTGTAATATTCTAAATTACGTTTATTATAGCTATTCCCATATATAGGTGTAAGGACGTGCGAAAGGTTTTTTATAAGATGCGTGCCATATTTTGCTCGAGTTTTTCCTTTTTGTTCTTCTTCAATAATGCGTTTTCCAACATCCCAAAATGTCTTAATGCTTGTTCTAATAATGGTGTCATACGCTTTCTTTCGACCATTTTCTATGATGCTGCGTACATCCGTAATAAATTCATCTGGCAATGTTTCTGTATTATCAATAGGTTTCATATTTTGTGTTTTTAGTGTAGCTTCAAGTAAAAGTAAGAACCGTTTCACTTCCCATTCTCTAATTCCAATCTTTTCCTAGCTCATTTTGCAACTCATCCTCCGTTGGTAGTATTAATTTATATTTGGATGCAAAAATCTGTTTGGCATCATTTAACACAGAATACTTGGCAATAGCATCTTGGTTCTCAACACTTATTAAACGTCGATAATGTGTCCAACTCAATTTGTGACGCAGTGCGTCACAAATTGGAAAGGTTTTATAGAATAACCTCATATATCTAAGATTACTTTCATCATACCCTTACCAAATTCTTCTGTAAGAGATTCTGAAGCGATTTTTAAAATATGTTTTCCATATTCAGCTTTGTCGTTTCCTTTTTGTATTTGTTCAACAATACGTTAAAGGCCATTAGTCTTTAGCCGTTAGTCATTACAAGACGTATTTTTTGCGTGTTGTTCTATTTGGGCAATTCATCTTCCTTCAAGCTATCACTTTCTTACAATAACCTCTTCAAATCTTCAATACTTGGCAATGCTTTTCTGAAGCGTTCTGGTAATTCTTGCGATGTACGGTATGTTGAAACTCCCATTGGTTTTGATGTGTCTGAAAAAGAGAGTTCTACAATCTCCTCATTCTTGTTTTTACACAGAATGATTCCGATAGATGGATTCTCGTCTGGCAACTTTACATATTTATCCAATGCGGCAAGATAGAAGTTCATTTTCCCTGTATATTCTGGTTTAAAGTCACCTCGTTTCAATTCAAAGGCAACAAGACATTTCAGTCGCCGTGAAAAAAATAACAAGTCGATAAAAAATTCCTGTCCAGATACTTCCAATCGATATTGATTTCCCATAAAAGAAAAATCAGGACCGAATGCCATTATGAAATTCTTGATGTTTTGTACAACTTTTTGTTCTATAATCCTTTCGTTGATATCCTCGTTGTTGATAAAATCGAGTTGATATTCCTCTTTAAAAGACTGTAAAGCACGTTGCTTGAAATCAGATTCATCTAATGTCTTGTCAAAGTTGGTCTGTTGTATGCTTCCTTCTTTATGATAAAGATCTTCTTTGAGATGATACTTTGTAGTTTCAACATTCCAGAACTCTTTAGCGCAACGTCGGATATAAAACAGTCGTTCTTCTAATGTTGATGTTTTTCTGATTATTTCTCTATGATTTGAAAATCCGACACTTAAAAAACATTCCCAATCATTATCGCTTAAATCGGCAGATGACGTCTGCCGATTTAGCAAATCATTAAATTTTATGTCGTTTATTGAACTATAACTTATTGATTGATTATCTAATATCTGGCACCATGCTTCATAAAATATTCGCATATTCTTGATATTGGTTTCAGAAAAACCAGTTAAACCAGGTAGTTCTTGCTGTAATAATTTAGATATTACAGATATGGCATTTGTATTCCATTTGCCAATTCTGCTATTGACAGATACATAATTACCAACCCAATAATAAAGAGAAAGCACCTCTTTGTTAACTTGCCGTGCCGCACGATAGCGACTGTCGATAATAGCATTCTTGATTTCCTTTACTGCCAGGACATACTGCGGTAAGGCAGGATTTGTTTCTTTTATCTTTTCCACGATTTCTAAACTTTGGTTCTTGCAAAACTACAACAAACCTCATCCATTTGTCAAGCGTTTGCAAAGGAAATGTTTCGTTTTTAACAATTTTTAACATAAATGTTAATGAAATTAAGAAAAAACTGTTAAGATTTGTTAAGACAACAGTCAAGGGACAACAGATGTTTTTTTGAATTGAAAGTTGAAAATTGAAAATGGAAAATTAATTTTCAACTTTCAGCTTTCAATTTTCAATTCGTCGCTTTGCGTTAGGGATTGGAGCGGCATCCTTTGCAAAGCGAAGTGATAACGTAGCGAGCAAAGATAGAGCGGAAAGCCCGACGGCTTTGCCGGAACGCCCAAAAAAGACTAAAGACAAAAGTCTAATGACTAAAGATTTTTTAGTTGAAAATGTACAGTCTGTTTAAGTCAACAGACATTACTAGTTTCTTTATGAGCAGGAGAATTTTTATTTTATCAAACCCTATTCTATTCTTATATTATTTCGTAACTTTGTAAACTACTTCAAGATGTTTTTTGTTGTGTCTCAAAACACCAACAAATTCAATGGATTAACAAAAGAACAATAACAAACAAAATATAATTATGGAAAACTTCGGTGATAAATTAAAGGCTTTATTATTAGAATATCTTCGTCAGGAAAACGTGATAGGCGAACGCTTCCCTATCTGCCATGACGTTGAAGACAAATGGGATAACATCTTGACTGCTTACATGCCTGACGGCGTCAGAGAATATAACGAATATCCTATGGTGTCTCTCGGATGGATCATGTTCGTCGGTATGGCGATGGCAAAATTCTGGGACGTAAACTGGGATAAATATGCTTTCAAAGATAACATATACGAAACTCTCCGCGAAAAAAGAGGCTTCGACGAAATGGATGAATATATTCTTGAAGATGTCCTCAGATTTAAAGAAGATAAATGCAAGAAAGTCACAGATATCGTAGCGGAATGCGCTTGCATCACAAACACTTTCTTACGCAACCAAAACATCGAACCTGGAACTAAAGCTGCCGTTGAAGCTTACTTCGAATGCTTGCACCAGATGTATCTCATGGGAATGGCAATGCAACTCAACGAAATGGGATATAAGATGCTTGGACTTAACTAAAACTTTAGAACTCTAGAACTTTAGAATTCTAGAGTTTTAGAGTTCTAGAATTTTAGAGTTCTAAAAAAGTTTCAACTGTATCGTCATATTGAACGTCATTCTGTGTAATGGCGTAGTGCCGTGTTCTGCCACGGCGTTTTTATGTTCTAATGTTGGATATCCTTTGTTTTTCTTCCAGTTATACATCGGATATTGCAAATCGTATTCTTCCATCATGGCGTCACGAGTGGTCTTCGCCAATATAGATGCCGCTGCAATTGCTTGATATTTGGCGTCGCCGCCTACAATACACTGATGCTTTACATCTTTATATGGATTGAATCTATTGCCGTCGATAAGCAGGAATTCAGGCTTTACCTTCAATTGTTCCACCGCTCTATGCATCGCGAGAAATGAGGCGTTCAAAATATTTATCTCATCGATTTCATTGTTATCAACGATGCCAATGCCATAAGCGAGTGCCTCTTGCATAATGACTTCTCTCAGTTTCTTACGTTGTTTCTCTGTCAGTTTCTTGGAGTCGTCGAGCATCGGATAGTCTTTATTTCTATCTAAGATGACCGCTGCTGCCACCACAGGGCCTGCCAGACATCCGCGGCCGGCTTCATCACAACCGGCTTCAATCAAATTGTCAGTGTAATGCGCTATGAGATTCATATCGTTATGCCAAATAATGGTAAATATTGGTTTGCTAAAATTATGATAAGCACAGATATCATTATGATATTCGCTATTCGTGGTCTGCGTACGTCTGATAATGCTATTGCGAAGAAAAAGGCAAACATCATAAATATCAGACTGTTGTTCATCAATGGCTCATGGATGAAGAATATGACTCCTGCGAACAGCGTCAACAGGAAGGCCACTCCTATCCTTCTTCGTATGTTGTTTCCCTTGTCGGAATTCCTATTGCCGACACTTCTTAATAATGATATCAAAAACAAGACAGTTGTCACAATCAGTATTATCTTGTTGAATGATGTCAGTTCTAATGAGAAAGTGATATTTCTGAAAAAGTGTGAATATGAGTCTATTAAAACATTGACGTCACCAAACAAGAACACTATTCCTAATACGATGCCGTATATTATGAGATAGCCTACCAATGGCAAGCACATATATCTTATCTCTTTGAAACCTAATATGATGAACGACAATATCACCCATATTACAAGAAATACGGACTGATAATAGAACAATGACGCAAAGGCTATGAAATAACCGATGTTCATCATATAGTTTTCAGGCGTATCTGTCTGATAAATAAGGAATAATATGTGCATCGCCATCAGGATGAACGGACATGCAAACAGGAATGGATAACAGGAATGCAGTTCAGGAGAGCAGCACATCATCAGGACGAAGGAGAATGCTCCTACTGTGCTGTATTTCGATACCAAGCGGTTTGCTGAAAGCACTGAGTTAAAGAGAAACACAGAGAACAGATATACTGCGAACGCCACTGTATTCAGCAAAAACGGCGAGAAATCGAATATTGATATTATTACATTATATAAAGGTGTGTTATGTTCACCCGGTATGAATGCCGACTTTGTGATAAATGCCGGCATCCATAGGACGAGTGCCATCAATACAATAACTATCTGTTGATATAGATAACTATGTTTAAAGAAATTTAACATTGCATTAGAACTTCATCAAATCCAAACCGATGTCGTGACGATAGTTGACGCCTTCGAACTTAATCTTCTCAACGTTTTGATAGGCCTTAGCTCTAGCTTCTTCAATGTTCTTTCCGTGTGCAGTCACAGCGATGACGCGGCCGCCTGATGTCACGACTTCACCTTTGTCGTTGAACTTGGTACCAGCGTGAGCTATGATACAGTCAGAGAGTTCTTCGAAGCCTGTCATCACCATGCCTTTTTTATAGTCTTCAGGATATCCGCCTGATACAAGCATGACGGTCACAGATGTGTTTTTAGATGTCTGGTATTCGACTTCATTGAGTCTGCCTTGAGCGCAAGCGTCGAGCAATGCTACCAAGTCGGAGTCGATGCGTGTCATGACGCCTTCTGTCTCAGGGTCGCCCATTCTCACGTTATATTCGATGACGTAAGGATCGCCGTCGACGTTCATCAAACCGATGAAGATGAAACCTTTATAGTCGATATTTTCTTCTTTAAGACCTTGGATTGTTGGTTTTATGATTCTGTTTTCTACCTTCTCAACGAATTCTGGTGTCACGAAAGGAACTGGTGAAACAGCGCCCATACCGCCTGTATTCAAGCCTGTATCGCCGTCACCGATACGTTTGTAGTCTTTAGCTTCTGGAAGAACAACGTAATGTTCACCGTCGGTCAATACGAACATTGATACTTCAATACCTTTCAAGAATGTCTCGATGACGACCTTTGCTGATGCTGAACCGAATTTGCCAGAGAGCATGTCTTTCAATTCATATTGAGCTTCTTCCAATGAGTCGATGATGAGAACTCCCTTACCTGCAGCGAGGCCGTCAGCTTTAAGAACGTAAGGAGCTTTCTGTGTTGTGAGATATTGCAACCCTTCTTCAAGGTTAGCTGCTGTCACTGTGAAGCATGATGCTGTTGGAACGTTATATTTTTCCATGAAAGCCTTTGCGAATGCCTTGCTGCCTTCGAGCTGTGCGCCTTTTTGATCAGGACCGATGATCTTGATATCTTTTAACTCTGCATCATTCTTGAAGAAATCAACGATGCCGTCAACGAGTGGCTGCTCAGGACCAACGACTACCATTTCAATACCGAGTTTCAATACTGTTTCTTTAACGACATTGAAATCAGCGATGTTGATAGCGAGATTCTCGCCTATTGCATCAGTACCAGCATTACCTGGAGCTATATAAAGTTTGTCAACTAATTCACTTTGTGCGATCTTCCATGCGAATGCATACTCGCGACCACCTGAACCTAATACTAAGATATTCATACTTTTTTATTCAATTTATTATTAAATTATCTATTTAATAGACGTGTCAATGTGTGTTTATTTTTTAAGGTAACATTGACGCGTCTCTACCAATCACTCCTAACTTCTAATTCCTAACTCCTCACTACAAACTCTCCACCACATCTCTGCCGCCTTATCCCAGGAGAAGTCTTGTCGTCTGATTCTTCCTTTTTCTATCAATTCTTTACGCACTTCTTCATCTAAAATCTTTTCCATCGCATCTGCAATAGATTCTTCGCTGAAAGGATCTACGAGCAATGCTGCGTCTTTCGCGACTTCAGGCATAGATGTTACATTTGATGTTATGACTGGAGTGTCGCATTTGAACGCCTCTACGATAGGTATTCCAAAGCCTTCGAAATATGAGACATAGACAGATGCCAATGCCGATGCTGTGACAAGATGTAAGTCTTCAGCCGACAATCGTCCTGCGAAAATGACGTCGTCTTTATGTGTCATCGCTTCGTAAGCATTCTTGATAGGTTCTGTCCACCAGCGTTTGCTGCCGACGATGAGAAGCTTTATGTCGTTATTGTTTTTTTTCTTGAATAAATCAAATGAAGTGAAAAGACGTGCGAGATTCTTGCGTGGATGCAATGATCCGACGAACATAAAATAAGTTTTTCCTTCTGTATATTTATCTCTTATCTCTTTCTTAACATCTTCATTTAGTGGAGAGAAAATATCATTAGCTCCGTTATAAGCCACTTCTATCTTCTCAGGATTTATGCCGTAGCAATCGCAGATGTCTTTCTTTGAGAACTCAGAAACTGTTATGATCTTATCGGCTTTTCTGGCATATCTAGGGAAGAATTTCTTATAATGCCATAGATGAATCTTAGGGAAATCCTGAGGGAAATGCTCGAAGTTTAAGTCGTGAAAGACAGCGATTTGCTTTGTCTTGCTTCTCAGACTAAGATAACCGTCAGGTGACAGATACATATCTGGCTTTATCTTGCGGAGATATCTCGCTACGGCGAATTCGAAGAACGCTATATATAAAAACGGATGACGTGCTGGCGGGAAAAGTACGACAGGCTTTACATTGTCGGCGAAGATGAACTTAGGATCTGGCTCGCGGTCGAAGATGAAATGGAACTCAACTTCAGGATGCGATGTCACCATACGACGCAGACATTCATAAGCCACCCAGCCTATGCCTTCCAGCTTATCCTTAAGCAACAATCGTGTGTTAACAGCTATCTTCAAAATTCGAATTTTATTTCTACAAAAATAACAATTTATTTAAAACTTTAGAACTTTAAAATTCTAGAGTTTTAGAGTTCTAGAATTCCAATGTTCCTATCAGCATTCCTGATACCATCCAGTGGTTGAAGCTGTTGCCTTCGTCATCACCTTGTGGTATCGCAATAGTGATTGTATGTTTTCCTGGTTTCAAGAATCCCAAGTCGAAATAGACTGGCTGTGTTGCTGTTCCAGGGCACCATCCTGAACGTGATAAGTCTGATGATGACTGTCCGTTCCAGAAGTTACCTGATACAGGATTCATCTCTCTGAAAGTAGCGCAGTCGCAACGCCATGGAGTGTGGACGAACATTTTCTCACCGTCGATGAGGATGGAGTTCTCTTTCTGGTTGAACTCATCGCCTCCGCCCCAGCCGCCGTGGCCTGTGCTGATATATCTGAGTTTAAGATCGCTTACATTCTCTGGAACTTCAAACTCAACTGTGAGGCTGTCGGTCTTGAAAAGACGGCAGTAATGCTGGCCTGTCATTTCCATTACATTACATGTATTAAACAAAGGCAATGTCCAGTCGTCGTTGTAACTTAAATCCCAAGAATAAGAACTTGGATAAGCGAGGATGTCCATACTTAATTTATGACCGCCGCCGTCGTAGTTGCTGATGAAAGCGCCGATAAGGACGTCGCCGCGGAGATGTTTAGCGACATCAGTGATATCTTGTTTGTAATAAGCTTCGTCTTCCCATTCTAATCCGTCGAACTTCACTCTGTCGTTGAAATGTTTTACTCCGAATGGAGTGAAGAAACGCATCAGTTCTACAACAGGAAGAAAATCATCTTCCAACTTGATAGCTCTATATGTGATGTCTCTTCTGTCTGTGTAAGAAGGCAGTACTTGGATACTGTCAATCAAAGCGTCTTTAAGGCTTAATGCTCTGTCGGTAGGAATCACAAAGATAGAAGCTGGTCTGTCGTAAGCATCGCCATTAGACTGTTGTCTTACGTCAAGGAAATAAGAATAATGTTCTGGAAGAGTCTCGAGATTCATCCTCTTAAGAATCAATGTTCCGTATGAGAAATGAATGACAGAGTCGAAAGGAATCTCGCCTTTGAATTTCTCAATATCAGCGAAATGAATCTGTTCTTCGTTGAAGACAGGCACTTTAATGATAAGTTTGTCTTTTGCGATTTTATCTATGTCTTTTCCTGAGACGCGTTTTCCTAAGTCGGAAGGAATGGTTTCGTTTTTCAGTTTCTTGTCTTTCTTGATGCTTTTAAGTTCGAGGACGCTGCTGCCGTTGACGAGCTGACGAATCATGACACCTTTAAGAACGCCTCTGCTTAATGTTGGAGTAGCGTCATAGCCGAGAGATTCTGTCATCCAAATTTCTATTGTATTGGAATTTATGCTTGTACGATATTTCTTGCAGTCGTAGCCATTCATGACTTCGTTGCCTTCTTCAGTGAATTCGACATTAGATTTCAAAGAAAAAGAAGCGAAGTAAGAATCGCCGTCAGCGTATTTCATCTGGAAATAAGCGCTGTCAGCTTCATAATCCACGTAAGTGATGTCATCTGATATTCCAGGAATCATCTTGCCGTCGAAAGTGTTAATGTCTTGTATTTTAAGCTGTTTACCAAAACGTTTCACTTCAATGAAAGATGTATCAACATTATGACCTATCGAATACATCTGATAAACGAGACGTTGCTGCGCGCTTGCTGACAATAAGAATAATGTAAAGATAAAGGATAAAAATAATTTTCTGCTCATAAAATATATAATTTAATTTCTTTCAATTGTTTGTTATTTCATTAATGTATTTTTAATCTCATCCACGTTCATACCTTCACAAATAATATTTCCTTTACGAATCTCATCTAAATACTCTTCATTAGTATAAAGATAACTTGTAATACCTTGTTCTCTCAATTTTCTTGAAATTTCAAGGTTAACATTATTATTGTATATAAATTCATCTATTTCTTCTGAATCGTATCCTCCACCTAAAGACTCATATAAATCTTCTTGCTCTTCTGTTAAGAACTCTACACTATCTCCTAAAATATCCCTTGTCCAATTATGTTCTCCAATGGTCTTTAGAATAAATTGTGAAAATTCCTCACTTTTTGAATAATGGAGTAATTTTCTTACCACTACTTCTTGTTGTTTGGTTAATTTTTCCATTTTTTTCGTTCTGAAAATCTATTCACATTCACTTAAATCAATAAAATCATTAGGTGAATTTGTGAAACTTCGTTTCAAATAATTTTTTCCACCATCAACAGCAACACTACTACATTTACAATATTTAAAATCGTGTTGAGTTATACTTTCTATAACATCACCGCATTTTTTACATTTAATTTTATTCACCAAAATTTTTTGCATATCAATCTACTAATTTTTATTTCTATGTAAAACTACATCAATGCAACCAAACTAATAGCTTTTGCTGTCACAGTAAACGGTGGAATATAAGAAGGTTCTTTAATTTTGCTCATTGTTTCTAGTTCTATTTTTTATGCTCACAAAGATAAGAAAAGTCCATTAGACTTCGGACTTCGGACTACAGATTTTTTTGAAGGATTAAAGTTTAAGGTTTAAGGTTGCTTTTTAGAATAAATCGTTATTTTTGTAAGCATCATCAAAAGAATGAATTTTAATATAAATAACTATGAGAAAAAACATTATTATCATGGCATTAGCAGCTTTAACATTAGCTTCGTGCAGTGAGAAGACCGAAAAACAAACGGTTTCTTACACTCCTCCTCAAGACATCGTCATCGAGTCTGACATCATGACTCCAGAAGTTATGTGGTCGATGAACCGCCTCGGCGAATATGCTGTCTCCCCTGACGGCAAACATGTCGTTTACAGCAATACATATTTTATTATAGAAGAAAACAAGAGCAAAACTGATATCTACGTAATCGACATTGACGGTAACAACAACAGATGTATCACAAACTCAACAGCAAGCGAATATAGTCCTGTCTGGAATAAAGACGGTTCTAAGATTCTCTTCATGAGCGCAGCAAGCGGCGACATGCAGGTCTGGGAAATGAATCCTGACGGCAGCGAGAGAAAACAAGTCTCTTTCGTTGAAGGCGGTATCTCTGGTTTCAAATACTCTCCAGACGAGTCTCAGCTTTTATTCACAGCGGAAGTGAAACTTAAAGACAATGTCGCCGACGTCTACCCTGACCTTCCTCTTTCTTCAGGAAGAATCAACAACGACTTAATGTATCGTCATTGGGATCAATGGGTTGACACTTACGCTCACATATTCGTAACAGCTGATAACGGCAAAAACACTTTGGATATCATGGAAGGTGAAATGTGGGAAGCTCCTGTCAGACCTTGGGGAGGCATGGAACAGATCGCATGGACCAACGACGGACAGAATATCCTTTATTCTAGCAGAAAGAAAGTCGGTAAAGAATATGCAACTTCAACAAATACCGACATTTACAAATACAACATCCCAACAGGCGAATGCATAAACCTTACAGAAGGCATGATGGGTTACGACATGAACGTCGTCGTTTCTCCACAAGGCGACAAAATCGCTTGGGAAAGTATGGAACGTGATGGTTATGAAGCAGACAAACAACGTCTCTTCGTGATGGATCTCATAACAGGCGAAAAGAAAGACTATTCTATCGGCTTCGACCAAAACGCCACTCACCTCCTCTGGGCTCCTGATGGACAGTCGATTTACTTCATCAGCAACCTCCACGCAACAGAACAGATTTACGCTTTGAACCTCGCAACAGGTTCTATCAGAAAGATAACAAACGGCAAACACAACTACGTCGGCATCGCTTGGGCAGGCGATAAATTAGTCGCTGCTCGTCAGTCGATGTCACGTCCAACAGAGTTATATATCGTAGATCCACAAAGCGGCGAAGCTACACAGCTCACAAGAGTCAACGACAACATCTTCAACCAACTCACAATGGGCAATGTTGAAGAACGCTGGATTGAGACAACCGATGGCAAGAGAATGTTGACATGGGTCATCTACCCTCCTCATTTCGACAAGAACAAGGAATATCCAGCAGTGCTCTTCTGCCAAGGCGGACCACAAAGCGCTGTAAGTCAGTTCTGGTCATATCGTTGGAACTTCCAGATGATGGCTGCTAACGATTACATCGTCGTTGCTCCTAACAGAAGAGGCCTCCCAGGTTTCGGTCAGGAATGGTGCGAAGCCATCAGCGGCGACTACGGCGGACAATGTATGAAAGATTATCTCTCAGCTATAGATGCCATCGCAAAAGAACCATTCGTTGATGAAGAACGCCTCGGTGCTGTAGGCGCAAGCTTCGGCGGTTACTCAGTATTCTGGCTCGCAGGACATCACGAAGGACGCTTCAAAGCCTTGATCGCACACGACGGTATGTTCAATTTTGAATCACAATACCTTGAAACAGAAGAGATGTGGTTTGTCAACTGGGATCTCGGCGGACCTTATTGGGACAAGGAAAATCCGGTAGTACAATGGTCATACGCCAACTCACCACATAAATTCGTCGACAAATGGACAGCTCCTATCATGGTCATCCACGGCGGCACCGACTACAGAATCTGCTTCACACAAGGCATGCAGGCATACAACGCAGCGGTGTTGAGAGGTATTCCAGCAGAGTTCTTATATTTCCCAGATGAAAACCACTGGGTACTCAAAGCACAAAACGGAATCTTGTGGCAAAGAAGATTCTTCAACTGGCTTGATAAATACTTGAAGTAATTAGGAATTTGGTGCCTGAGCCTGTCGAAGGCATCATCGGCACTTCGACAAGTTCAGTGACCGATTAGTAGAGACGCGTCAATTGACACGTCTCTTTTTTTATTCTGCCCTAACTCCTAACCATAAAGTTCCTTCAACTTCTCCACCAATTCCGGCACTCCTACAGCACCGCGTTCTTTGATGTGTGTCAAAGGGTTCTGGATTCTAGATGTGTCTGGAGTCCCTGGGTCGACCAAATAAATCGGTACTTGTTGGTCACGTACATAGTAAACCAATGAGGCCGCTGGATATACTGCCAGCGATGTTCCCACAATTATCAGAATATCTGCTTGTTCAACGATACTGCTTGCGATGTCAAACATCGGCACGTCCTCTCCGAAAAACACAATGTGAGGGCGAAGCAAGGCTCCGTCTTCTCCGCGTGCATCGAGATCCTGTTCCCATCCTTCGTTGATATCATATATAAGATCAGGATTCGCCTCAGAACGCAACTTCATAAGCTCACCATGAAGATGCACCACACGCGTCGATCCAGCCTGTTCATGCAGATTATCGACATTCTGGGTTATCACGCAGACATCAGCCCATTGCTCCATCTCGGCAATGGCGATATGACCCTCATTAGGTTTCTTTGTCAAAGATTCCTTGCGACGCAGATTATAGAACTCAATGACTTTCGCTCTGTTATTCTTCAAAGCCTCTGGAGTACACACCTCCTCGATGCGATAATTCGCCCAAAGACCGTCGGCATCACGAAATGTCGCAATACCGCTATCGGCACTGACACCAGCACCGGTAAACACTACAATTCTTTTCTTTTTATCCATATCTTTTTATGTATCAGTTATTAATGTTATACTTTCTTTGTTTATATTTATTTTGTAATAATACGCTTTTATTCTATATATAACAAAAAGTGGTAAAAAATTCAATGAAAAATGAAAAAAATCACATTCTCTTTTTTAACCGCAAAAAAGAGAAACAGAAAAAGCTTTTGAACTTTTTGCTCAAAACTCGCAACTTATTTCAAATATTTTCAATGGTTCAAAAGCCAACAACCTTTGTTCAGAAGCCTCCAAAGCGTTAGGGATTGGAGCGGCATCCTTTTGGAGACGAAACGGAAGCGGAGGCGACAAAAGATATAGCGGAAAGCCCGACGGCAGAGCTGTAAGCGGAGCCGGAACGCCCAGATAAAAAAAAACTCAGAAATTCAGAACTTCAGAATCTCATAAGTTTTTGATATGTTAAAAAAGAGATTTTTTATCTGTAGACTATAACAATCCACTAATCTTCACTAATCTTCACGAATTTTCACGAATATTTTCGTGTCAGTTTAGTATTTTTTCGTGGACTAACGATAAAATGATATGTGTAAATACTAGCGATACGCGGAGCTTTTCACTCCGAAAGTCCATATTTCTTCAGCAACCTATTCCATTGTTCTGACTCGAGAAAACCAAGCAGATAGGGGTTAATCTTATTGACGAGATATGGCTGGGATGACATAAAACAATAATATTCTTTATTATTAGGCAGTTCTATCAATGTTATTTTCTTGGTCAAGCTCTTTTCTTTCTTCTTGAAATAATAACTTAATGTCGCGCCGTCATCAACCAAGGCGTTTATATCCCCTTTTTCCAATGCTTCAAAAGCTTCTTCAAAAGTATCATATTTCTTATATGCTATATGTTTATAATCTAAATAAATCGCTGTGTTTCTTCCTTCCAGACATCCCACTTTCATCTTATGCAAGTCGTGAAGGCTGCTGACATTATTCTGCAGTCTTTTCGTGGTGAGCTCTGAAGAAATTGTAGCAGTGAAGCCGCTTATAATGAGAATAGCAACCAGCATCCATATCGTTGCGAGTATCTTGCCGTTCTTGCTTTGCGGTGATTTATCGCCGTAGCCTACTGTCGTCATCGTCACCCACGACCACCAGAAGCCGTCAATGATACCATTAAACTTATCTGAAAAAGCAGGGTTCTCATTTCTCTCCGCAAGCCATATCAATGTTCCAATACCGAAGTTAATGAACAGCAACAGTCCGATAGTCTTTAGGAAAGAAAGAGAAAATAGGTTCTTCACTATCGTCACGAATCCTGATTCGTAATGGTTCTCAACGGCGACACACATCGTCGTGATATAAAACGGCTGCGAGAAGAAAGTGCTGTCGGCATGAGACGAGTTTATCGCCATAGGAGCAATGGAGATATTGACAGCTCCTTCATAAATATTCGTCATCACATCGTTATAGGTAGTTCTCACAAAGTGATAATCGATACCCAAAGAATCGGAGATGTTATCCCAAAGTTCTATCGTCAGACCGCTGATCTCGCCATCTTCAATAATGATAAAAGGCGGACTGTCAGTCACTCCAACAGACAACTCCTCTCCTTCCGCACGAAGCAAAAAGCATGAAGAAATTATTATTATCAATATAAGAAAACGTTTTAACATATTGCCATATTTTCAATACGTTAAAACGTTTAAGAAATGATTTGGTTTTATAAAACTTCTAATTCCTAACTCCTAATTAATTACCATCCTCCTCCTAATGCCTTATACAACTTCACCATGGTGATTTGTTTGTCGCGGTAGGCATTACTGAGACTTATCTGTGCATCGAAGTAGTTTCTCTGTGCGTCAAGGACATTGAGGTATGCAATCACGCCATTGATATATTGCAGCTGCGCCAGTTCCATTGTCGCCTTGGCCGACTGCTCAAGCAACAAGCGTGTTTCGTAAATTTCCTTTATCTTGTTGAATTCAACCAGAGCGTTCATCACGTCGTAAAAAGCCGACATGACGACTTTCTCGTAATTGTAACATTCCTGCTCATAAACCGCTTGCTGTGCCTTGTATTTAGCATTGTTCTTACCCATATTAAATACTGGTGACAGCAGATTTGCGCTGATGAAAAACATAGGCGATGATAATAATGTAGCGAACTGATCTGTCTCTAAGCCGAGGCTTGATGTCAGCGCTATCTTAGGAAACATATTGGTATATGCCACTCCTACTTTTGCATTTGCTGCTATGAGTCGCTGTTCTGCTTTTCTCACGTCAGGTCGTCTCTCCATAAGTTCCGAAGGCAAGCCTACAGGTATGCTGTCTGGCAACAGTAAGTTATTCTGTTTCCTGACTCTCTCGACTTTCTTAGGATAGCTTCCTGATAATGCAAGAAGCTCGTTTTCCTTCATGGCGATTTTCTTCTCTAGGTCTGGAATCATAGTGGCGGTCTTGGCATATTCCAGCTTGGCCTGCTGATATGATGTCTCGCTTGTCAAGCCTCCTTCAAAACGAAGCTTGGCGAGTCGCACTCCGTCTTCTCTTGCCTTGAGTGTCTGCTTCACGATGAGAAGCTCGTTGTCGAGGGCTATAAGCTCGAAATATATCTCTGCGACTTCCGCTACGAGACTCATCATCAAGGCTCTCTGTCCTTCTATCGTTGACATATATTCAGCAATAGACGCTTCATTTGCCCAGCGTAAGTTTCCCCATAAATCCAACTCCCAGCTGATGTTAGCCTTCACTCCGTATTCAATATCGTGTGGTTTGCTGTAATCGCCTTGATAGTTGAGTTTCTCATCTTGTCCGTATACGTTGGCATTGATCTTAGGGAAGAAATCTGCGTAATCCATCTTCTTTTTAGCAGCCATCTCTTTGACCTTTGCCACAGCTATCTTCATGTCTTTATTATTATCCAAAGTATATTGAATGAGTTTTATCAAGTTTGTATCGGCATATACATCCCACCATTTGACATCGGCAAAGCAAGTGCTGTCTTGAGTGTACGATATAAACTCAGCGGGCATATCGATTTCCATCTTGGTGTATTCTTTTCCTATCTTACAAGAAGAGAAAAAGAACAAGGATAATATTATTGCTATATACTTTTTCATGATTCGGATCTTTTGAATTTGTTTTTGATTTTATATATGATGACGAAGAAGAACGGCACCATTATCACGCCGAATATCACTGCGCTTATCATGCCGAAGAACACTCCTGTTCCGATGGCCTGACGGCTGGCCGAACCCGGACCGCTCGACAATACCAATGGTATCAAACCTAAGATGAATGCCAATGATGTCATCAAGATAGGACGGAATCTCTGACGCGTTGCCATGACTGCTGCATGTACAACTTCTTCTCCTTTGTCCACCATTTCTTTTGCAAACTCAACGATGAGGATAGCGTTCTTAGCGGCAAGTCCCATCAACATAACGAGTCCTATCTGGAAGTAGATGTCGTTTTCCAATCCGCTTACCCATACTCCCAAATAAGAGCCGAGCACAGCTACTGGCAATGACAATATCACCGCTATAGGGATGATCCAGCTCTCGTATAAAGCGGCGAGGAACAGGAACACGAAGACGAATACCAAGGCTAATATCACAGCAAGCTTGCCTCCTGCCTGCTTCTCTTGATATGAGAGTCCGCTCCATTCCACGTCGATGTTCTTAGGGAGATATGTATCGACGAGTTCTTCCATCACCTTTGTAGCTTCACCGGAACTGTATCCTTGAGCAGCCTGTCCTCTCACGACGACACTGTTGAACATATTGAACCTGCTGATGCTGCCAGGACCTGTAGTATATGAGGTGCTGCCCAATGATGTCAATGGTATCATAGTTTTGTTGGTGCCTCTCACATAGAAAAGGTTGATATTGTTCTGCGACTGACGATAGTCTGCCTCTGCTTGTATATAGACGCGATATACTCTGTTGAAAAGGTTGAAGTCGTTGACATATACGCTTCCCGTATAGGCCTTCATTGTGGAGAATATCTCCGCCATCGGCACTCCAGCAAGACGAGCCTTGTCTCTGTCAACATCGAAATAAAGCTGCGGTATGTCTGACTTCAATGATGTTGACAAACTCGACAGTTCCTTACGTTTTGAAGCATAATACATCAAGGTGTCTGTCGCTGCTACGAGATTCTCGAAGGTAGCGTCTGAACGTGCTTCAAGCTGCATCTCAAAACCGCCTGATGATCCTAATCCTGGGATGACTGGTGGCAATGAGAGATAAACTTTAGCCTCTGGATAACGTGTGAATTCTTTCCTTACCTTGTCCATGATATCTTGTATCGTGGTATGGTCTCTGTCTTCCCATGGTTTGAGAATCACTGTAAGTTCTGTCGCCGACTGACTTGCTCCAACGCGTGAACTCGATCCGACGACGCTTTGTACGTAGTCGACCTCATCAAGTTGCATGAGATAATCGACGGCTCTGTCGGCAACGATACGTGAACGTTCCAAGGTGGCGTTTTCTGGCAACTCCAGCTCTACCTTGAAATATCCTTGATCTTCAACAGGAAGGAAACTCGTTGGTATGATCTTGTTTAATGCCAATATTGATATCAAGATAATGCCGAACCATAACAACATTCTTCTTGGATTTTTGACGAGAGCCAATATTGCATTGCCGTATTTCTCTTCTCCTATATGTAAGAATCTGTTGATATTTCTAAAGATGAAATTAGGTTTTGCATCGCTTCTTGGCTTCAATATCAAAGAACACATCACAGGACTCAAGGTAAGCGCGACAACTGTGGATATCAATACTGACACTACGATTGTTATAGTAAATTGTCTGTATAATATACCCGTTATACCAGCGAGGAAACTTACCGGCACGAATACAGCAGCGAGCACTAATGATGTAGCGATGAGTGGACTAACGAGTGTCTCCATCGCCTTCTTCGTGGCTTCGTACGGCGACAGATGTTCGTGTTCCATAATACGTTCCACGTTCTCCACCACCACAATGGCGTCGTCAACCACAATACCGATTGCCAAGACAAGTCCTAAGAGTGTCAACATATTCAAAGAGAAACCGAATATCAGCATGAAGCCGAATGTTCCTATCAATGAGATCGGCACTGCCACCAAAGGAATCACTGTCGCTCTCCAGCTCTGCAATGAAAGGAAGACGACTAGTATGACGAGCAACAATGCTTCGAATAATGTCTTATATACTTCTGATATAGATTCTGAGATATATGTCGTCATATCGAAAGGAATCTCGTATGTCATTCCTTCTGGGAAGTTGACGCTGATCTCTTCCATTAGGGCTTTCACCTTATTGGCCACTTCGACGGCATTTGCGCCTGGGAGCATATATATTCCCAAGATAGCAGCATTCTCGCCGTTGATGCCGCTTTCGGTGTTATATGACTGTGCTTCCAATGATATTCTCGCCACGTCACGCAGTCTGATTAAAGAGCCGTCAGGGTTGGCTCTCACTACTATATCCTCGAACTGTCCCACTGTAGAGAGACGTCCTTGCGTGGTGATCGGCGTGGTGATGTCTATTCCTGACATCGGAGCCTTGCCCAACTCACCTGCTGCTGACTCTCTGTTCTGGTCTTTCAAACTCTTCTGAAGATCAGCGATTGTCAAGCCATAGCTCGCGAGTTTGTCTGGCTGCACCCATATCTGCATAGCGTAATAACGGCTGCCGATATTAGACACTCTACCCACTCCAGGGATACGTCTGATGAGGTCAAGGACGTTAAGAGTAGCGAAGTTACTAAGATATATCTCATCGAATTTAGGGTCTGATGATGTGAGGCATATCGTCATGAGCTGACTTGGCGACTGACGTTCCACGTTGATGCCGTTCTGTACCACCTCTGCTGGCAATCGTGACTCTGCCAGTTTTATTCTGTTTTGAATATCGACAGCTGCCAGTTCCGGGTCGGTGCCAATGTCAAAGGTTACGGTAGCTGAGAAACTTCCGGAGTTGGAACTCGTTGATTCCATATATATCATGCCTGGGGTTCCGTTGAGCTGCTGCTCTATCGGAGTCGCTACTGCCTGCGCCACTGTGAGCGAGCTGGCGCCTGGATAAGAAGCGCTGATCTTCACCACAGGCGGCGTGATCTGCGGATATTGGTCTATAGGCAACATCGTCAGGCCAATAAATCCTAAGATGACAATCAATATTGATATGACGATGGAAAATACTGGTCTATCTATAAAAAATGATACCTTCATAACTCTTAGTTTTTGTAATAAAATTCAACTCTATCACCAGGATTCAACTTATGGTAACCTTCTGTTACGATAAACTCTCCTGCGCTGAGACCTCTCTCTACAACCACATTGTTATTTATCTCAGGCCCGATCTCTATGAATCTTCTCTCCACTGTGGCATCGGCACGCAACACATAAATGTAAGCGCCGCCCTTTTCAATGTCGACAGACTTCAAAGGAACCACGTTGGCATTTTCTCTTACATCCAACAACAGCTTGACCTTTGTGAACTGTCCTGGCAACAAAGCTCTGTCTGGATTTGTCATCGCTGCTCTGACTGAGAACGTTCCTGTGAGTTCATCCACTTGAGGAGCCGCGAAATCAACAAGACCTTTATGCGGATATATTGTGTTGTCTGCTAATGTGATGGTGACATGAGGCTGCCATGAACGAGTGGTGTCTTTCTGTCCGAATTCGACGTTTCTTTCTTTCGACTTAAGATAATCCAATGCTGTCATGCTGAAGTCGATCAAGACGGTATCCATCTTTATTATAGTTGCCAGATGTGACTTTGATGATGGGCCCACCAAAGTGCCGAGGTCCACTTCGCTCTCGCTTATATATCCTGATATTGGTGAATTTACTGTGGTATAACTGAGTTCCAGTTCTGCTTGGTATAAGTCTGCCTCACTCATGGATACAGACGCCTTGGCTGTTTCATATGCAGCGATAGCATTGTCCAAATCAAGCTGACTGGCGGCGTTTTGTTCATATAAAGGACGAATTCTTTCCAAGTCGCGTTCTGCCTTACGAGCCTGCGCCTTGTCTTTGTTGAGCTGCGCCTTGGCCTTATCTACTCTAGCCTTGTATCTGTCTTGGTTGATGACAAACAACAACTGGTTCTTGCAGATATATGTTCCTTCTTCGAACACCATCTTTTCCAAATAACCTTCAACACGAGCTCTGATTTCAACGAACTGCTGCGCTCTGATACGTCCTACATATTCTCCGTAGATGGCGACATCTTCCTGTTTTACCTTTTCAACGGTAACAAATGGATATACTTCTTCAGGTTCTTCCTTATCTAAAAAATGTAAAATAACAGCTGCAGTAACAACTAGTAATATTGCAGTGATAATTAGTTTTTTGTGTTTAGTGATAAAATTCAGTTTTTCCATATAATTATTAATAATTTAACAATAAGAATTTACAAGCATTATACCAATGGGAAATATTGCTGATATATTATGATTTACGATTTAGTATTTATTATAAGATTCCACAAAGTGTGTATTTTTTCCACATGACACTAAAAAAGGCCAAAGAATAACTTTAGCCTTTTTCTCCAACACTTTAAGTCTCTGTGTCTTTGAAACTTTGTGTCTTTATTTTATCGTCTCATTTGTTGTTGCTGTTGTCTTTGCATCTCTTCCAAACGTTTTTGGAAATTAGATTTCTTAACAGGTTTTTTCTTAGCTTTTTCTATTTGTTTACGGAGTCTGTCTTCGTTGATGCAAATCTTGAAGATGTACATTTGCAAGAATGTGAACAAGTTGACTAAGAGGTAATAGTAGCTCAAACCTGCTGAGTAGCTGTTGAAGATACCGAGGAACATGATAGGCATGAGATACATCATGAATTTCATACCAGGCATTGCTTGGTTACCTTGAGTTTGTTGCATTTGTTTATTATTGATATAAGTATAAAGCAATGTTGCTGCTGTCATCAATAATGTGAACAAACTTACGTGATCGCCATACCATGGAATATTGAAAGGCAAGTCTAAAACGCTGTCGTATGTTGACAAGTCATCTGCCCATAAGAACGGTTGTTGACGTAACTCGATACTTGATGGGAAGAAACGGAATATAGCGATCAAAACAGGGAATTGGAGAAGCATTGGGAGACATCCTGACATTGGGCTTGCTCCTGCTTTCTTATAAAGATCCATGATAGCCTGTTGTTTCTTCATGGCGTCTTCTTGCTTAGGATATTTCTCGTTGATAGCATCGATCTCTGGTTTCAAGACGCGCATCTTAGCTGTTGACATATAAGATTTGAATGCGATAGGCATCAAACAGATCTTGATGATGAGAGTCAAGATTAAGATAACGATACCATAGTTCCAGCCATAGTGACCTAACCAACTGAATACGTTGATAACAATGAGTTTGTTGATCCAAGAGATGAGTTTGCCACCGAGAGGAATTTGATTTTCAAGACCTATACCATATTTTTTCAAGACTTTAAAGTTATTAGGACCGAAATAATATGACATCTCAATCTTATTGTCTTCGTTCAAGCCATCGAAAGGAATATCGATAGCAGCACTCATAGATTTTTGGTAACGAGAGTTTGAAGGTCTTGATTTAGTATGCAATTCAATGAAAGCGTCATCGAAGCTGTCTTTTGAGATAAGAGCGTAGCTGAAGAATTTCTGTTTGAATGAAATCCATTTCACACCTGAACGTAATTCTTTTTCTTCATTAGCGACTTCTGTCTTAGAAAGAGCTTCTACGTCGTTGTTTGAATACATATAATATATTGTCTCAAAATTGATGCGGTCGCTAGCTTTTTCTTGTTTGAGAACATCGACAGCCCAGTTCATTGACATGAAACGTGTGTTAGCAGGGATTATGCCTTTGAGGTTATTTGTAACAATGTCGAAACCAACCATATATTGGTCTTTGTACATTGTATAACGATATTCCAAATATTTATCTAAGCTTTTGTTGCCTTCAGCGTCGTTGACATAAGCTCGGAATGACATAACCAAAGAGTCTCTTCCGTCGAGTGTTATTGTCTCATTGCCTTCGTATGGGAAACCATTGAGATATGGTTCAAAATAAAGGTCATATGAGTTGATGCCTTTACCGTCAGCGATGAATTCGAGATTGAATCTTGATGTCTCTGCATCGAAGCCTATCAATGGAAGAGAATCGAAAGTCTTATAATCCTTTAATTCCACTGTCTTGACATAAGCACCTCTTGATGAGAAGTCTACTTTAAGGATTTCATTTTCGAGAGTCCATGTCTTGTTTTCACCTGCTGCTGCGTTTGCGAAAGAACCGTATTGATTGTAACGAGCCGCGTAAGATTCGTCTTTAACAGTATTAGTTGTCTCTGTCATGAGAGCGTTTGCTTCAGCCATTGAGATAGAATCCTTGACGAAGCGTTCTCTGTTGACTCTGTTGATTGAGTCTTGAATGTGACGTTGTTGTGCTAGTTCTTCTTTAGATGGTGTCATCCATACTGACCAACCAATCAAGATACCTAAAATGAGGACGATACCAATAAGAGAATTTTTATCCATATGCTTTTATTTAATTTTTAAAGGTGCAAAAATAATATAAACATACTGTTTTACATCATTTTGCACCTATTTTTCAATGATAAAATATGATATTTTATTGATTATTTTCCGCTATATTCAAGCATAGCTTTCACGAAACCTACGAACATAGGATGTGGTTTTGCCACTGTGCTCTTATATTCTGGATGGTATTGTGAAGCCACATACCATGGATGGTCTTCGATCTCAACAACTTCAACCAAGTTTGTATCTGGGTTGACACCTGTTATCTTCATGCCGTGTTTCTTGAATTCTTCGATATATTCGTTATTGAATTCATAGCGGTGACGGTGACGTTCTGAGATAAGTGTCTCGCCGTATGCTTTGTAAAGATTTGAGTTTTCGTCGACTTTACAAGGATAAGCACCGAGACGCATTGTACCGCCCATATTGGTGATATTCTTTTGTTCAGCCATGATGTCGATGACTGGATGTTTTGTGTCAGGGCTCATTTCGCGTGAGTGAGCGTCTTCATAGCCGAGGACGTTTCTTGCGAATTCAACTACAGCACATTGCATACCGAGGCAGATACCCATGAAAGGAATCTTGTTTACACGTGCATATTCAACAGCGTTGATCTTGCCTTCAACGCCTCTGTTGCCGAAACCTGGAGCTACCAAGATACCATCGACGCCTGCGAGGATGTCTTTAGCGTTTTCTCTTGTGATCTCTTCGCTATGGATGCTCTTGATATGAACTTTTGTCTCGTTAGCAACACCGCCATGAATCAAAGCTTCACGGATTGACTTGTATGCGTCTTTCAATTCAACATACTTACCAACCAAAGCTACTGTGATGTCGTGTTTTGGATTATGGAGACGGTTCAAGAATTCTTTCCAGTTTTCAATGTCAAGTTTTTCTGGTATTTCTGTATTTGTCTTTCTCAAGACTTCTCTGTCGAGACCTTCTTCCATCATCAAGACAGGAACGTCGTAGATAGAGTCAGCGTCGATACATTCGATGACAGATGTCTTTTCTACATTACAGAATAAAGCAATCTTAGACTTGATTGATTGTGAGATATGTTTTTCGCAACGGCAAACAATGATGTCTGGTTGAACACCTTGTTCTTGCAATGATTTTACTGAATGCTGTGTTGGCTTGGTCTTTAGTTCTTGTGCTGCTGAGAGGTAAGGAACCAATGTTAGGTGGATCACAACTGAATCCTGGCCCATTTCCCAACGCATCTGACGGATAGCTTCTACGAATGGCAATGACTCGATGTCACCGACAGTACCACCTATTTCAGTGATAACGAAGTCATATTTTCCTGTATGACCGAGAAGCTTGACGCATCTCTTGATTTCGTCTGTGATATGAGGAACAACTTGAACTGTTGATCCGAGATATTCGCCTTTTCTTTCTTTGTTGATAACGCTTTGATAGATACGACCTGTTGTAACGTTGTTAGCCTTTGAGGTCGCTGTATTTGAGAAACGTTCATAGTGACCTAAGTCAAGGTCTGTCTCAGCTCCGTCTTCTGTAACGAAACATTCGCCATGTTCATAAGGATTCAATGTACCTGGATCGATATTGATATATGGATCAAGTTTTTGAATTGTTACTGAAAATCCTCTTCCTTGCAATAACTTTGCTAAAGATGAAGAAATAATACCTTTACCTAAGGATGACGTAACGCCTCCTGTCACAAAAATGTATTTAGTCTTTTTCATTGAAAAAAGGGTTTTTATAAAAACAAAAGTTTGCGAGACGTAAACAGCACGTCACACTACGGGTTGCAAAGATACTAAACTTTATTGACAAACAAAAGATAATTAATTTTATTTTTTCACTTCATAATTCTCGATGCTTAATGCATAATTAAAGCACATATTATTACTAACGCAAAGACGCAAAGTGTAAGCACTCTGCGTCTTTATGTCTTTGTGACTTTGCGTCTTTTCACTGTTCGAGATACATTCTCAAAAGGTTTCTGTTTGGATGTTGTTTCAACTTCTTAAGTGCCTTATCCTTAATCTGTCTCACTCTTTCTCGTGTCAGGTCAAGACGATATGCAATCTCTTCTAATGTATAGTTGTGCGAAACGTCGATGCCGAAGTAAAGGTTGATAATCTCACGTTCCTTGTCTGTAAGTATCGACATCGAACGACGAATCTCCGAGCCGTCAAGTTTACGTATGATGCAATCGTCCGTCGAAGCTGATCCTTCTGGTATGATAGTATCAATTAATGACATATCTTCATCATCGCTTATCGGAGCATCCATCGACACTTCTTTGGCATTCATTCGTATTGCAGCCATGACTTTATGTTCTGGCAAGTCAAGTTCTTCCGCTATCTCATTGACAGTAGGCTGTCTGTGATACAATTGCTCTAATCTTGTCGAGGTCTTCTTTATCTTTGACAAGGCTCCTACCTGATTTAATGGAAGTCGCACCATCCTCGACTGTTCCGCTACTGCCTGCAATATGGATTGGCGAATCCACCATACGGCATATGAGATAAACTTAAATCCTTTGGTCTCGTCAAATCTTTGTGCCGCCTTGATAAGACCGACATTGCCTTCGTTAATCAAATCTGGCAGACTCAACCCTTGATTTTGATATTGTTTCGCTACTGAAACCACAAATCTAAGGTTGGCTCTTACTAATCTTTCAAGTGCGATTTCGTCTCCTGCTTTTATTCTTTGTGCAAGCAACACCTCTTCTTCTGGTGTCACCATATCTTCTCTTGCTATATCAGCAAGGTATTTATCGAGAGATCCTAACTCCCGATTAGTTATTGATTTCGAAATTTTTAACTGTCTCATGTCTTTTAAACAAAATTTATCCTAAAATGTTTTATCATTTTCCCTCCACCAACTATTTTTTTCCACCAATCTGCACGAATCTTCACGAAACTATTCGTGTTTTTTAGTGTTCTTTCGCGGATGTTTTCTTTTCCACGAAACCGCACGAATCTTCACGAAACTATTCGTGTTTTTTAGTGTCCTTTCGCGGATGTTTTCTCTTCCACTAAACCGCACGAATCTTCACGAAACTATTCGTGTTTTTTAGTGTCCTTTCGCGGATGTTTTATTTTCCACGAAACATTAGATGATACGTGTAGATCCGCGAGATCCGTGGAGATATATTAACGATAAAACTCGAAAGTGATATTATAAGTTCCAGTGGAGTTGATTCCTTCTATTCTAACCTTGCCGTTTCTATCGTTGTTCAAGGCTTTTTTCAGATCATTTTCGGAGCTCACCTTCTGATAATTGACAGATAATATTATGAAATCGTTTGTGATGCCTTTTTGTTTAAATATTCCATCTTTCACCTCCACGATCTTCAATCCGTGGTTTATCCCAAGTTCGCTCTTCAACGATGCTGGCAAGGCCTGCGCCTTGATACCTAAGACTTCGTTATAGAAGCTGTCGCTGTCTTTGTGCATCTCTTCCGTTCCTTCCAAGTTTTTCAAAGTAACTTCTTTTACCAAGATTTCGCCTTTACGTTGAATCTTCACCTTAACCTTATCACCTGGACGATATTGTCCTACAACGCCTATCAACTGTGAATTAGAATTTACTGAGATATTATTAACACTCAATAAAATATCATCTTCTCTGATGCCTGCAGCCTTTGCGCCGCCTCTTTCTTCAACGCCAACGATATAAACTCCCGACATCTCATTGATGCCTTTGGCTTTCGCCAGTTCTTCTGTTATCTCTGCAATGCTTATTCCCAGATACGCTCTTTGTAATGAACCGAATTGCAAAAAGTCTTCAACGACTTTCTTGACTATATTCGACGGTATTGCAAATGAATATCCTTCGTAACTTCCTGTACGCGATGCTATTGCTGCGTTTATACCAATAAGGTTTCCTTCAATGTCAACCAATGCGCCACCGCTGTTACCTGGATTTATAGCGGCGTCAGTCTGTATGAACGACTCTATTGTACTGCCATCACCTAAGATGTTGATGTTACGCGCCTTGGCACTAACAATGCCTGCTGTAACCGTAGATGTGAGGTTGAAAGGATTTCCAACCGCTAGCACCCACTCTCCTACCTTAACTTCATCAGAATCAGCGAAAGTGAGGAATTCTAAATCTTGAGCATCCACTTTAATCAAAGCTAAATCTGTGCTAGGATCATTGCCGATAATGGTTGCTGTTCTCTTGTGCTTGTCGTTGAAAGTCACTTCTATCTTGTTTGCTCCTTCAACAACATGATTGTTGGTAACGATATATCCATCAGGTGAAATCACCACTCCGGAGCCATATGCCACCGATACATTATTAGGTATCTGCATCTGGCCTCCATAGAGCTGTTCTAGCAGCGAACCAAAGAAATCATAATAACTGTTACCTCTTGAAATCACTTCCGTCTTGATATGAACTACGGTATTGACGGTCTTCTCTGCCGCCTTAACAAAATTGTCTTCTTCGTTATAAGACATATAGTTAGCCTTAACAGTTGGTGTGGCAGTTTCTTCAATCGAATATGCTCGCATATCAGCATTGGCGAGGGCCTGTTTCATCTCATTTTGCGACATATAAAGATTGATAGTTAGAACGCATAATGCTATCAAAATAGCGCTTAAAGTCACGAATAACACTTTTGTTTTACTCTTCATGTTTTAAAAATTAGTTAGTTAATAAAATGATGTCATCATTAGTTTTAAAGTATCTTATCAGGCGACATCATGCCTGATTGCTTTTAAGAGTAAAGATTCTTTTTTCGATATGGTTTGTTTTAAAAAAAGTACTATTTTTACGTAAGCAAAATTCCTGCCAAAACAAGAATGTCTTTAAACAGAATATTTTTATGAACAACTCTATAAATCAAAGCATTGCGTTTAGCAAGTTTCATGGTGCTGGCAATGACTTCATCATGATAAACGCAATAGAAAACGAATTATTATTAGGTGAAGATTTAATATATAAAATGTGTGATCGTCGCACTGGCATCGGCGCTGACGGATTGATAATTTTATTACCATCTGAGAATTATGATTTTAAGATGAAATATTATAATTGCGACGGAAAAGAAAGCACTTTCTGCGGCAATGGCGGACGTTGTATTGCAGCTTTCGCTTACAAACAAGGCATCATAAAAGAGAATGCTACATACGAAGCCGTCGATGGTTTGCATCACGTTAACATTTCGCAAATAAATTTTAACGAATTTCATGTCGAATTGTCAATGTGCGACATTTTGTCTTATAAATATGACGAAAACCACCTTATAATCAACACTGGATCACCTCATTATGTTAAAAAAATTAACAATTTGAAAGATCTTGACGTCAATGCTGAAGGTGCGAGAATTCGTTATGACAAGAACATATCTGAAGATGGCGTCAATGTCGATTTCTTGTTAAACGACAATGGCAACATTCACATCCGCACATACGAGAGAGGCGTCGAGAATGAGACTCTCGCCTGCGGAACAGGAGTAACAGCTTCTGCAATAGCAGCTTCCCTTTGGTTCGGAGGCAACGACATCGACGTTTACACTCAGATAGCAAAGCTTAACGTACGCTTCGACAAAGAAAACGAACAGTTTAAAAACGTAATTTTATCAGGTCCGGCAACACACGTTTTTGACGGAATATTTATCTTTGCACCTCAAAAATAAAATCCATGTTTGCACAAAACGAGAACATAATCATAAGAGCTGCCGAACCTAAAGACGCCTCATTAATATATAAGTGGGAAAATGACCAAGAGATATGGAGAGTGAGCGAGACATACATGCCTTACTCTTTATATCAGATAGAAGAATTTCTGCTGAATAACAGCGACTTATTCTCCATCAGACAGATACGTTTCATCATAGTGAGAAAAGAGGATAACAAAAACATCGGCTGCATCGACTTATATGATTTCGATCCGATACACATGAGAGCCGGTGTTGGAATATTGCTGCAAAAAGAATACAGAAAACAAGGCTACGCGAATGAGGCGCTGCAACTCCTCCTCGACTACTGCTTCAACACATTGATGCTTAAACAGGTTTATTGCCTGATCGACGCACTTAACACCGACAGCATCAACTTATTCACAAAAATAGGTTTCACTCAGTGCGGATTACGCAAAGAGTGGATAAGAACTCCAAACGGATTCATAGACGAAATAGAACTTCAATATATCAACAAAAACTTCTGATGAAGACTTTAAAATCATATCATAGAGATCATATAAATAAAATGAAGAAAATGAAACGAAGCATATTCGGAGTGCTTGGCGTACTTGTGATATTGTCAGTTTTCATTTTCATAAAAATGTATAAATCAATAATTTATCCTAATGTATCTACAAAAGAAAATTATTCATTATACATTTATTCCGATGATGAATTTGCAACTGTAAAAGACAAGCTTTACTCAGACAGCATTATCATCAACAGAAAATCTTTCGAATGGCTCGCAAAAAGACTTGATTATCCTAAATATATTAAATCAGGACATTACGTCATAAAAAACGGAATGAGCAACAATCAATTATTGAATATGCTTCGTTCCGGAAGTCAGACGCCTGTGAAGTTCACCTTTAATAATATAAGAACCTTAGAACAACTCGCAGCACGCATCGACGAACAGCTCGAAATGGATTCATTATCGTTCTTGAACGCTGTAAAATCAAATGCCACTATCAAAGAAATGGGCTTCAACGATGAAAACGCCGCTGCTTTATTCATACCAAACACTTACGAATTATACTGGAACATCGACGCTGAGGAATTCGTCGAAAAGATGATAAACGAATATAATCGTTTTTGGAACGAAGACCGTTTGGCCAAAGCCAAAAACCTGAACATCACTCCTATCAATGTCAGCATCCTGGCGTCTATCGTCGATAAAGAAACCGCCAAGGTATCAGAGATGCCTCGTATCGCAGGCGTGTATATCAACAGATTGAAAAGAAACTGGCTCCTTCAGGCCGACCCTACTCTGATATTCGCAGTGGGAGATTTTGAAATCAAGAGAGTCCTTGACATTCACAAAGAGATTGAATCTCCATATAACACATATAAACATATAGGACTTCCTCCAGGACCGATATGCATCCCATCTATAGCAGCAATCGATGCGGTCTTGAATGCGGAAAGACATAAATATTTCTATTTCTGCGCAAAAGACGACCTTTCCGGTTATCACGTCTTTGCAAGAAACATGAAAGAACATAATATCAACGCCGAGAAATACAGAAAGGCATTGAATAAAAAGAAAATCTGGAAGTAATCATTATTGTCAATTCATAATTCATAATGCATAATCATAAGTTCAAGGTTCAAAGTTCAAAGTTCTTAGTTCTATTAGTATTGCTTTCTTTTTCATGTGCCGCCTTCTCGCAGGAAAATGATTCTTTAAGAAGCATCAAGAAAAATGTAGGTATTGTCTTAGGTACTGAGGCTGCGCTTTATGCAGGTTCTATGACAGGATTGTATTACCTATGGTATGCCGGCTATGATCAGAGTCCTTTTCATCTTCATAACGACAACAACAACTGGCTGCAAATGGATAAAGCAGGACATGCGGCATCTGCTTATTTCATAGGGGCACTTGGCTATGAGACGCTTCGTCTCGCTGGCTGGGATGAGAAAAAATCTTTGATATACGGCGGTCCTCTTGGATTGGCATTTCTTACTACAGTAGAATTTTTCGACGGACTTTCATCTGGATGGGGATTCTCATGGGGCGATATGGCTGCCAACGCTTTTGGAACGGCTTTGTTTATGGGACAACAAGCTCTTTGGCATGAACAGAGAATATCTATGAAATACTCTTACCATAACACTCAGTTTCCTCAATATTGTCCTAGTCTCTTAGGTTCAACTCTACCCGAAAAAATGTTAAAAGATTATAACGGTCAGACTATATGGATGTCTTTTAACATTAAATCTTTATTCCTTGACAAAAACTCAAAATTCCCATCATG
Source organism: Bacteroidales bacterium (assembly GCA_045612345.1). GTDB lineage: Bacteria > Bacteroidota > Bacteroidia > Bacteroidales > F082 > Limimorpha. The sequence goes on along the minus strand of JAZKYV010000015.1, from coordinate 27,113 downwards.
GATAAACCTTGCATTGGGATATAGCGGGAATGGCATGACACACAGCACTTATAACCCAACACCAGAGTTTATCCGAACACGACAGTTCGTGCTTTCTCCAGACATCGACTTGACAAGAATACCAACGAAAAATAAATTCCTAAAAACAACATTGAAAGTCTTGAGCTTCATAAAAATTCCTATGCCAGCCGTAATGCTGGATTCGAACGGAAGCTTCACATGGCATTGGCTTTATTTTTAATCATAAATAAAAAACTGTCGATAGTTGTCAGTTGACCGTCGACTTTTATGTATCTTTGTAGAAAATTAATTTGTATGAAAAGATTATTTAAGACAATAGCATTTGCATCTTTATTATTCTTAGCAAGTTGCGGAAACAACCCTGAGAAATCTAGAAATTATCTTGACACTGGAATGGATTACCTCTACCACTCTCAATTTGAGGAAGCAATAGAATGTTTTGACAAGGCAATAAAATATGACGCTGAAAACCACGAGGCTTACTTCTATCGTGGATGCGCAAAATACAATATCTTCCAAAAAGAATCCGCATTGGAAGATTATGCAAAAACCATCGAATTGAATCCTAATTACCTCCAGGCTTATTTCAATATGGGCTTATATTACAGAAGCGTGAACGACTACGACATGGCTTGTTATTATTTCAAAATAGCAGAAGCCAAAGGTAGACCAAACATGGAAGATTACACAAAACACTGCCGTTGATGAAGACTATAATTTGGGATTGGAACGGAACTTTGCTCAATGACCTTGACTTGTCATTGTATTCCGTAAACGTTTTGCTGGAAGAAAGAAATCTGCCTCAATTGACGATCGACAGATATAAAGACATCTTCGGTTTTCCTGTCGTAGATTATTACGTAAAAGCCGGCTTCGACTTTGAAAAAGAGCCATTTGAAATACCAGCACGTCAATACGTCAAGTTATATGCCGACGGAGAACATGAGTTGAAATTATTCCCTGACGTAATTGACACTCTTAACTATTTCAAGGAGAAAAACTACAGACAGATAGTGCTGTCGGCAATGAAAGACGATAACCTTAAGAAGATGATTGAGAAAAGAAACATATCTCATTTCTTCGATGGCATCTTCGGAATCAAGGACAATTACGCCAGAGAAAAGGTTTCTTTAGGCAAACAAGTCGTGGAAAATCTAGGATTGAATCCTTCCAAATGCTTTATGATCGGCGACACCTTACATGACGCTGAAGTCGCAGAACTATGCGGTTTCAACTGCATCTTATTCAGCGGCGGACACGTCTCAAAACGACGCCTTGAAACAAAGGAAACCAAGATCATAGACAGTTTGAGTGAACTAAAACAAATCCATCATTTTTGTTGATATATGGCAGAATATTCTTCTTTATTATTAGAGAAAGCTGTTGACGAATTATCAAAACTACCAGGCATCGGAAAGAAGACAGCATTACGACTCGCTCTGCATCTTTTGGGCGAGGAAAAAGTCATGACCGATCAGTTGTGCAAGTCGTTGACAGATATGAGGAATAATATCGTTTTATGCAAACGCTGCTATAACATCAGCGATGAGCCTCTGTGCTCAATATGCTCTAACCCTAAACGCGACGAATCGCTGCTATGCGTGGTCGCCGACATGCGCGACGTGCTCGCCATCGAACGTACATGCTCATTCAACGGACTCTACCACGTACTCGGCGGCATCATAAACCCTATCGAAGGAATATCGCCAAACGACTTAAGAATCAATGAGCTTCTGGGAAGAACGATAAACGAAGAAATAAGGGAAATAATATTGGCCTTGCCTGCAACAATAGAAGGCGACACCACCAACTATTATCTCTCAAGAGTGTTAAAAGATTTTAATGGAACCATAAGCACTATCGCCAAAGGCATCTCTGTAGGCGACGCACTGGAATACGCCGATGAAGTAACCCTAGGAAGATCTATCGCAAATCGTATCCCATACAATAAATAAATTGAAAATTGAAAATTGAAAGTTGAAAGTTGAAAGTTGAAAATTTAAGGTTCAGAGTTCAGAGCTCAGAGCTCAAAGTTCATCGTCAACTGTTCATTCTCAATTTTCACTTGTTCCTGTTCAACAGTTGGCTGTACTTTTATAAATTGTTCATTGTAAGTTTCATCAAAAAGGTCGAGTTGGTTTTCTGTAAGATACAACTCCGCCGGGACTTCATATTCATAATGTGATATGAAGCGTTCTATGCTTTTCTTTATCAGTTTTATAGGCGTAGTTTTCCTGGCCTTACAATAATTCTTAAGAGATTTATACTGACCAGATGTCAATTTAAAAGTCACCGCATGATGTTTATACCTGCGGCGACTTTTTTTCTTTTTATTGACATTAGATGACATAAACTTTCAGTTTTCAGTTTTAAATTTTCAATTTCCCATTGCTTCATCAAGCATCATCTGTGCAAGTCGTTCTGCTTCTGCTTCGCTCTTGCCTTCTGAATATACTCTGATGATTGGTTCTGTGTTTGACTTGCGCAAATGTACCCAGCCTTCTTCAAAGTCGATCTTAACGCCGTCAATAGTTGTAACTTGTTCGTTCTTGAACTTGTCAGCGATATTTGCCAAAATCTCGTCTACGTTTGTTGAAGGATCGAGTTCAATCTTGTTCTTAGACATGTAGTATAATGGGAACTTAGATTTCAATTCTGAACATGTGCATTGTGATTCACAGAGGTATGTAAGGAAAAGACCTACACCGACCAAAGCGTCGCGGCCGTAATGCAATTCTGGATAAATGATGCCGCCGTTGCCTTCGCCGCCGATAACAGCATTAACTTCTTTCATCTTCTCAACGACATTGACCTCGCCTACTGCTGCTGCGAAATATTCTGCTCCGAATTCTCTTGTCACGTCGCGCAAAGCTCTTGTTGATGAGAGATTTGAAACTGTGTTGCCTTTTTTATGTTGTAAGATGTAAGACGCTACTGTAACAAGTGTGTATTCTTCACCATACATCTCGCCGTTTTCATCGATGAATGCAAGACGGTCTACGTCAGGGTCAACGACGATACCGAAGTCAGCGCCGACTTCTTTCACCTTAGCGCAGGTGTCGACCAAATTGACAGCGAGAGGTTCTGGGTTGTGTGCGAACTCGCCTGTGACCTCGCAATTGAGTTCAACGATATCTGTAACGCCTAATTTTCTGAGAAGCATTGGTATCGCCATTCCGCCTGTTGAGTTGACAGCATCGACGACGACCTTAAGATTTGCCTTTGCTATTATGTCTTTGTTGACGAGAGGGAGATTGCAGACCATATCGACATGACGTTCGATCCAGTCGTTTTCAAGAGAATATGTTCCGATTTCGTCTATATATGAAAATTCGTAGTCATCGGCAGCAGCTTTTTCAAGCAGCCATTCTCCCTCAGCCTTTGAAATGAATTCACCTTTGCTGTTTAACAACTTAAGAGCATTCCACTCTTTTGGGTTATGACTTGCGGTGAGGATCACGCCGCCGTCAGCCTTCATCGCTGTAACAGCAACCTCTACTGTAGGTGTAGTGCTTAAACCTATATCAACGACATCTACGCCCATGCCTTGCAAGGCACCGCAAACCAACTGGTTAACCATTGTGCCAGAGAGACGGCCATCGCGACCGACAACGATGCGAGGACGCTGAACGCCTGAACGACGAATTAAACATACATAAGCAGATGTGAGTTTCACAATGTCAATTGGGGTAAGTCCGTTATCAGGTTTTCCACCTATAGTTCCACGGAATCCAGATATAGATTTTATTAATGTCATAACGTTATATTTTTTGCAAATATAAGGCAGTTTTTCTTAAATTTGCAAAAAAAAGATATGGGTTTTAACGACGATAATTTTCTAGATGATTACGAGATTCAGGAGTTGATAAATAGGTTTGAGAATCAGCTCGAAAGCGGCATGCCTTTATTTTTTGACGCTGACGAATTGAACATAATCCTCGAACATTACGTACAACAAAACGACATATCTAAAATAAATATCATTGCCGACCTGGCAAACACTTATCACGAAAGCAATCCACTCACCAAATTGATCATGGCAAAGAAATATCTTTCCGTACAAGATGCTTCTAACGCCTTGCCATATCTTCTTGACGAGTGCAACAATACCGAAGACGCAGATTATCAGTTAAGTCTCGGCTATTGTTATTCATTGCTGGACGAACATCAGAACTCATTGTCTGCATATAAAAAAGCCATCAAGCTTCTCGATAAAGAAAACTGCGAAGACATATACAACTCAATGGCCGTGGAATATATGATGCTACGTGACTTTGAACGTGCACTGCATTATTTCAAGAAAGGTCTCAAGGCAAGTCCTGACATCGCTGAGCAGTATGCAGAAATGACAAACTGCTACTTCTTCCTCGACAGACCTGATGAAGCAATAGAATTTTTCAAAGGCGAAGTGGACAATAATCCTTACAGCTTAACAGCCTGGATGACTTTAGGCAACTGCTACCTCAGACTTCATCTTCTTGAAAAAGCTGTCGAACAATATGAATACGCTATGGCGATAGACCAGCATTTCCCTAGTGCATACGTCAATATCGCCACTATATACAACGAGCTGGACAGATATCAAGACAGCATCGACATCATCGAAGAGGCTTTTAGAAACAATGTAAAGAAACCTATCTTATATTGTCTCTACGGCGAGGCTTTGGCTAAGACAGGTAACAAACTCGAGGCGATAAACAACTTCAACAAAGCCATAGAATTGGATGAAAACATCGCCGAGGCATACGCAGGATTGGGATTTATCTTCTGCGAAGAAAACAACCATAAGTCGGCAATAAAGTTCCTGAAACGCGCTCACCAGCTCATGCCTTACAACACCGACTACATATTTGTCCTTGTTGAGGAACACAATAAAACAGAAGACTTCAAGACATCATTGAAATATCTTAAGGAGATTGAAGAACTCGCTCCTTATGACGTCAACTTATATATCGCATATATGGAAGTATATATCTTGCTTGACGACGTGAAGAATGCGATAAGATACATTGAAAAAGGTCTGAAGCTTTTAGGAAGACAAGCTCCTTTGTTATACAGACTGGCCTTTATTAACTTCGTTGATGAAGATTATGAGTTAGGATTGTTAAATCTAGAAGAAGCTCTGAACCTCGATTACGAAGGCGTCAATGAGTTCATCGACTTCGACCCTAACTTCATATTGAATAATGAAAATATTGTCAATTTAATAAACAGATATAAAAAATATTAAGCTATATGAATCAATACATCGCTAATTTTTTCAAAGGAATGGGAATAGGTTCTGCAAACGTTATTCCTGGTGTGTCAGGCGGCACAATAGCATTAATAACAGGCATCTTCGAACGTTTGATAAACGCCTTGAAATCTTGTAACCTAACAGCTATCAAACTGTTCTTCACAGGCAAGTTCAAGGAATTCGCACAACATATCGACTTATGGTTCCTAGCATCAGTGGGTAGCGGCGTCATTGTCGCGATTCTTTCAATAGCTAGATTATTCGAGTTCTTGTTCGCAGAATATCCTATCTACCTCTGGTCGTTCTTCTTCGGAATGATATTGGTTTCAATATATTATGTCGGCATTACAATAGAAAAGTTCAACTGGAAAGTGGTACTTTCCTTCATCATAGGAACAGCATTCGCCTTGTTCATCGCATTCGGAACACCAGCAAATGAAAACAGCAACATCCTCTACCTGATGATCTGCGGCGCTGTGGCGACATGCAGTATGATTTTACCTGGACTCTCAGGTTCCTTCGTATTAGTGTTGATGGGTAACTACCAGCTCATTATGATCGACGCTGTCAACGACTTGAACCTCAGAATATTGATTCCTGTAGCAATAGGCGGCGTTGTGGGCTTGCTCGCTTTCTCTCACCTCTTGTCATGGATTTTCAAAAACTACAGAGACATAACCATCGCTGTGTTGACAGGCTTCATCTTAGGAAGCATGCCAATCATCTGGCCTTGGAAAAACGACGTCATCACATACTTCGGCAGCGAGGCTAAAGTAACTGGCTACGAATACTACTTCCCTGAATTCAACATCGAATTTGCAACAGCATTAGTAATCATACTCATAGGCGCTGCATTGATAGTATTGACAGAAAAGATGGCGAAGAAGAGCAATTCATAATTCATAATTAAGCATGTACGGTTTACTTGGAAAATCATTAGGACATTCTTTTTCGAAGGATTATTTCACTAAGAAATTTTCCAAACTGAACCTTGATTATTCTTATCAAAACATTGAATTAGAGAACATCGGCGACATAATTCCTTTCATTAAGGAAAACAAGAAACTCAAAGGGTTCAACGTCACTGTTCCTTATAAAGAAGAAATAATCCCTTACCTCGACGAGATAGATCCTATTGCGAAAGAAGTCGGTGCTGTCAACACCGTAAAGGTTTATGATGACGGAAGACTGAAAGGATTCAATACAGATGTGATTGGGTTTGAGAAATTGTTGGATAAGACACCGAGTCACCGAGACGCCAAGTCGCCGAGTTTGATTTTAGGAAGCGGCGGCGCGTCCAAGGCGGTTCAATATGTCTTGAATAAAAAGAATATTCCATATAAGATAGTGAGCCGTTCTTTTAGTAATGTAGAGACATCACTCCTGTGGCGTCTATCAAAATTAGGAATGAGTTATGAGGAGATTAATTCTATCGGCTTTGAACATTATTCTATGGTAATAAATACAACTCCGGTGGGAATGTTTCCTGATGTAGATGATTGCCTGGAACTTCCCTACTCTACTATCGGAACTCATAACATCTTCATCGACTTGATATATAATCCTGAAGAGACATTGTTCTTGAAAAAGGCGAAAGACTTCGGCGCTGCTACTTTCAACGGCATGACGATGTTATATGAACAAGCAGAAGCGGCTTGGGAGATTTGGAATAATTGATGCGTCTAAAAATAGATAATTTATAATAAATTGGACAAAGACCGTTGACTGTTGTCTGTTGTCCTTTGACTTAAAATATAAGAAATGACTGATTTTAGCAAACAGATAGCAACAGAATTTTCAGTGACTTTGACTGTCGCTGGCAATGTTATAAAACTCTTGAGTGAAGGTTGTACCGTTCCTTTCATCGCGCGTTATCGCAAGGAGATGACAAACACTATGAACGAAGAAGTCGTGGCTGCCATACAAAAGCGCCTCGAACAACTCGAAGAGCTCGAAAAGAGAAAAGAGTCTGTCTTGAAGTCTATTGCAGAACAAGAGAAACTCACACCTGAACTGGAAGCTAACATCAGAAAAGCATCTACATTACAGGATGTCGAAGACCTTTATCTTCCTTACAAGCCTAAACGCAAGACAAAGGCAGAGATAGCCCGTCAGAAAGGACTTGAACCTCTCGCCAAACTCATCATGGCACAAAACAGCGACGACGTCGACGGACTCGCTAAAAAATATATCGACAAGGAAAAAGGCGTCGAGAACACCAAAGACGCTCTTAAAGGCGCCTGCGACATCATGGCGGAATGGGTCTCTGAAAACATCAAAGGACGTAATCAGATCCGTAAGATATATCATAAAGAAGGTGTCATCTCATCTACATTGGTGAAAGGCAAAGAGGAAGAAGCCAAGACTTACCAGCAGTATTTCGACTGGAAAGAGTCTATTGCCGAGGCTCCGAGCCACCGTATCTTGGCGATGTTCCGTGCCGAGGCTGAAGGTCTTCTTAAAGTGAAGCTTAAAATCAATGAAGAAGAGGCTCTTAAGACATTAGACAATATCTTCATCAAAGCCGACAACGCATCGACAGATCTGGTACAAGACGCCATCGATGATGCATGGAAGCGTCTTTTGGAACCTTCATTGGAGACCGAGATTCGTGCTTTATACAAAGAGAAAGCCGATGAGGTCGCGATAAAGGTATTCGCTGAAAACCTCCGCCAGCTTCTGTTGGCAGCTCCTATAGGACAGAAACGCGTCCTCGCCCTCGACCCTGGATTCAGAACAGGATGCAAGGTGGTCATCCTTAACGAATATGGCGCGTTGTTACATAACGAGACCATCTACCCTCACCCACCTCAACATGAGACACGACAAGCGACGAACAAGATCCGCTCGCTCGTAAACGCATATAAGATTGAAGTCATCGCCATCGGCAACGGCACCGCTGGACGCGAGACTGAAGACTTCATCCGTGGAATACAATTCGACCGCGACATCATTGCCGTAATGGTTAACGAAAGCGGCGCTTCTGTATATTCTGCATCAAAAGTCGCTCGTGACGAGTTCCCGGAATATGACATCACTGTGAGAGGCGCTGTGAGCATCGGACGCCGCCTCATGGACCCGCTCGCCGAATTGGTCAAGATTGATCCTAAGTCTATCGGCGTCGGACAATATCAGCACGACGTAAACCAGAAGCTTCTTAACGAAGAACTCGGCCATGTCGTAGAGAGCTGCGTCAATGCTGTCGGCGTGGAACTCAACTCTGCCAGCGAGCAGCTGCTTTCTTACGTCAGCGGCGTAGGTCCTCAGATTGCAAGCAACATAGTGAAATATCGTAACGAAAACGGCGGTTTCAAGAGCCGCAAACAGTTGTTGAAGGTGCCTCGTCTCGGCGAGAAAGCCTACGAGCAATGCGCAGGATTCTTGAGAATACACGATGCAGCTCAGCCTTTAGACGCCAGCGCCGTACACCCTGAGAGCTATCATATCGTAGAGAAAATGGCAAAGAAACTCAAGGTGGAAGTGAGAGACCTCATCGGTAACAAAGAGCTTATAAGCAAGATAAATCCTAAGGAGTTTATCGACAACGACTTCGGCATCGAGACGATAAACGATATCATCAGCGAACTCGAGAAGCCAGGCCGCGACCCTCGTAAGACTTTCGAGGTGTTTGAATTCAATAAAGACATTCGTACCATCAACGACTTGAAAGCAGGAATGCAGCTGGTAGGCATCGTGACAAACATAACGGCATTCGGATGTTTCGTCGACCTCGGCGTACATCAGGACGGACTCGTACACATCAGCCAGATGTCTGACCAGTTCATCAAAGACCCTAACGAAATCGTAAAACTCAATCAGAAAGTGAAGGTTACTGTGACTGAAGTCGACGTGGAGAGAAAGAGAATAAGTCTCAGCATGAAAAATATTGTGACCAAATAATTTAATAGACACATTAACGTTAACTTGATATGAAAAAGATTTTTACAATATTAACAGTTTGTGTACTTCTGTCTTTGTTCGCGACAGAAGCCAAGGCACAGATAGTAAAAGGTGAAGCCTTCATGGGATTGAACCTTTCTCAGATTGACGGCGACAAGGCCTACGGTTACACTCACCCTGGATTCCATGGCGGTCTAGGCGTTTTGATACCAGTCTATAAAAAAGATTATTTCAACATAGACTTCTCTCTTGAAGTAGCATTCAATCATAGAGGTGCGCACCAAGGTAAAATCTACTCTGACACCCTCAGCAATGGTAATGTCATAACAGGAGAATATGATGTCTATATGAATTATCTGGAAGTGCCGATGTTGGTATATTTCAGCGACAAGCAGATTTCATCTGTCGGTCTTGGCGTATCATATGGAAGACTTGTCGGATTAAGAGAATATGAACACGGCAAACTCACCGAAGTGAACATCAACTACAAAGGAGATGACAGATACAAACTCGACGACTGGTGCTTCTTGGCAGACTTGAAATTCAGACTTCACGAGAGACTGAAGTTAGGCTTACGTTATCAATATTCATTAAGACCTATCAGGACCAGAAGCTTTGATCTTGTCAACGGACAGCCAGATCCAGAATGGCAAAACGAGCCACAATATAACAATGTGATAACAGCAAGACTCATCTACGTCTTTAACGAAGACAGAAGCCAATACATTTATGATGAATATCATTTCACAGGCGACAATCCTAAGATACACCAGAAGATGATCGACAAGAGATTGAAGAAGCTGAGAAAAGAGCAGGAAAAGAAAGAGAAGAAAGCTGAAAGGAACTAAAAAGTTGAAAACTGAAAATTGAAATTTGAAAATTAATTTTCTGTTTCCAACTTTCAACTTTAAATTTTCAATTCAAAAAAGTCCCGCTAGGGACGACAGTTCCCAGGCTGATATGAAGCACGTAGTGCGGAATGCCTGCAAATACGACCAGAATGATATCAAAGTGCCGTAGGTACGACAGAGAAGAATTGCTTTGAATTACGTATCTTTGAAATATTGAATACAACTCATTGTTAGCAACGAGTTATATTTCAATTTATTACAAGAAAAATCACAACAAAAATTTTGTATTCAATTTATAAGTCCGGACCTTAAAGATCCGGACTTTTTTAGTTCTATTTGGTTCTTTTTACAATAAAGATTTATCATATCTAAATTTATCATCTTTCTCTTTTTTTCCGCAAAAAAGAGAAACAGAAAATGCTCGCCGCTGCGGATAAATCTGCTAAAATTTTATCCGCAGCGGCAGGATTAACGCCAAGACAAAAGATTCTGCTTAAAAAGTCAGTTGTCTTAAAACAGTTCCAACTGTTGTCCTGGTGCATTTAAAGTCTGCGGTTTCTTGCCATAGAAAATCTCTATATTACCGAATTGCTTGTCGGTGATACAGAAAATACCGACTTGCCCGTACTCAGGCAGTGATGCCTTTACTCTTTTTATATGTACCTCAGCATTTTCCATACTGGCACAATGCCTGACATAAATAGAAAACTGAAAGTTAAACTTTCCATTTTCAACTTTCAGTTTTCAATTTACTTAACAACTGTAACAATTTCTTCCAACTCTTTTATTGTCTTCTTATGTCCTTCATAGTCGACATAGCCGAGACCTTCGAGTAACAATTCTATATTACGTCCTGAGTTGAGGAATTCTTCTACAGTGTTCTTTACGCAATATTCTGTTGCAATGCCGCTGACAACGACGTCTTTGTTTGCATAGTCTTTCAAAGCGACGCCATTGCTGTTGACAGCTTCAAAACCTGAATATTGTTCCTCGTCTTGCTTGCAGCCCTTACGGAAAATATTGCGTGCAGGATCTGGACGATTTGCAACGTTCACGATGTCTGTGTAAAAAGCTTCGTGTATAGCACCGCCGCGTGTTCCTTCAACACAGTGTGATGGCCAGATACCGCCGAATTCAGCAAAAGAGCTGTGGTTTGCTGGATGACAGTCTGTGATGTAAATGACTTCTTGCTCTGGATGTGCGTTGATGTATTTAACTACTTCCTTGACAGCTTCTTCTGCGTTGCCGCATGCCAATGAACCATCGATGAAATCGTAAAGCATGTCAACGACGAGGTGTGTAGGTGCAGCGTGGTTTTCTTTCAAGAAACCATATTGCTTGCCATAGTCTAAGTGTTGTTGTACGAAGTCGCTTGGATAGTTGATGGCGTAATCAACGACTTTACCGCCTTTTTCTACAGGAACGATGTCAGGGTTGATGAAACCGCCGTAAGGTCTGAGGTTCAAAGCATCATAACGTTCCTTGACTTCTTTATGTAATACTGGGTCGACTTTAACAGCGTAAGTTTCTATAAGTTGCTTACCTGCTTCATAATCGCCTTCTGATTTGATACGTTGGATTTCTTTAAGAAGTTCTGCAAATAAGCCGCGTAATTTTTCATAGTCGTTGATGACGAAATATGTCTTGCCGTCTTTGACGATCTTTTCAATTACATTGTCACCCTTGCCTTTTTCGTAGCACCATTCTGAGATGAGCTTGCGGTCTTGCATGTGAGATTCTGTCACATTCTTGCCTAATTCAATACGTGAGAGCTGACTCATCAAACCGTTACGGATGAAGTTAGCGTAAGCTGCCTTATATGCTTCCATGTCAGGCATGATGCCGAGTTCAACCATGATAGGATCAGCGCAATAGTAGAGACCGAATAAGTCGGCGCGTGATTCTTCGAGAGCTGAGTTATATTCTTTCAATGCGTTAGGCTGTGTTGTTGGAAGGAGTTGTCCTGAACCGTGGCCGAGGCATTCGTGCAAGTCGGTATGAACGACGTCAGCATTTGAACCGTATTTTTTGCAGAGGTCGATTTCTTCTTGTGAGTAAGCGAATTCAGCCAAGACGTTCTTTGGTGATTCCTGAGCTGCCTTGTCGTAAGCGTCCATCAAGTTAGTGATTGTAACTGATTTAGAACCGTAGTCCTTACGGATCCAGTCGGCATTAGGAAGGTTGATTCCGATTGGAGGAGCTGGGAAACAGTCGCCTGCCAATGTTGTCACGATGATGCCTTTTGCAGTGACGCCCTTACATTCTTTTTTCTTGAAACGTTCATCGACTGGTGAGTTGTCTTCAAACCACTGAGCGTTCTGGCTGATGAGTTCAGCGCGTTTTGTTGCTTCCATGTCTTTGAAGTTGACGACAGCTTCCCAAGTAGCTTTCATGCCCATTGGATCGCCGTAGTCTTCGATGAAACCGTTGACGAAATCGATAGCAGAAATAGAGTCTTGTACCCATGCTACGTTATATTCGTCCCAAGTCTTGAGGTCACCGGTTTTGTAATAATTGATAAGGTGGTTTGTGTAATTACGTTGAGCGTCATTTTCTGCTACAGCGTTAGCCTTTTCCAGCCAGAAGATTATTTGGTCGATAGCCTCGCCATAGAGACCGCCTGATTTATAAACGTTTTCGTAAATCTTGCCGTTTTCTTTCACGAGTTGAGAGTTCAATCCGTAAGATATTGGAGTGTTGTCGTTTGGCACTCTCATGTCATCGTAGAACTTCTCGACTTCTTCTTTAGAGATGTCACCTTTGTAGAAGTTTGTAGCAGAAGTCTTGATGATGTCCTCTTCCCCGCTGCGGCGTGTTGCATATAAATCTTTGTCAAAGATCACAGGAGTGATGAATGTCAAGAATTCTTCAACAGTTTCATTTTCTGCAAGAGGAAGTTGTTTTGCGTCAGAGTTTTTGACTAATTCTGCAAAATATTCTTGAGAAATTTCAGGAAAGAACTTATCTTCAGCGTAGTGATGGTGGATGCCGTTGCTGAAGAACACGCGTTTTGCGTAAGTGAGGAAGTTTTTGTAATCCTCTGTGTTTCTGTCGCCTGAGTAAGAGTTAAGGATAGCCTCGTTAGTCTTGCGCACTGTGAGGTTATACTTGAAGTTCTGGTCAGCGAGGATGTCGCGACCGCATTTAGCGGCTTCGCCTAAATAATAAAGGTACTCCTTTTGTTGAAGTGTAAGGTTTTCCCATTCAGGAATTTGGTAACGCATGATTTTAATGTCAGCGAATTCATCGACGAGATATTTGAAGTCGCCGTTTGTTGATTGTTGGTTGCTTGTGTTACAGCTACATAGCAATCCAAAAACGCTTAATCCCATAATAAACTTTTTCATTACGATATGATTTTTTAATAATGTGCAAAAGTAGTGATTTTTATTCTTCAATATTATCTTCCAATTTTTCCATCTCTTCCTCAAAAGCACTCATGAATCCTTCGAATAATGATGGAAGTCTGTCAACGACTTTTTTAATGTTTTGGTCAAGATTTTCAATGCCTTTCTTCATGAGTATTCCATTATAACGACCTATAGCTTTGTTGACAGCGTCTCGTTCTTCTTGTGTCATATTGTCGTAATTCGCCTCATATTCTTTCAGCAATTCACGATATCTCTCTTTCGACATCTCCCATTCTTCCTCAGTCCAGTTTTCACTGTTATTTTCCACCTTTTTAAGATGATAATCAAACTTCACTGATGTCGGGATTTCACAGGATGTCAAAAATAACATCACCAGCAAAACTATAATTACATTTAACTTTCTCATATTTAGTCTATTTTAAATAGTTTACAAATACTGTTGTCCGTAGTCCGTTGACTATTGTCTTTCCTTGGGCGTTCCGGCAAAGCCGTCGGGCTTTCCGCTCTATCTTTGCTCTGCTCCGTTATCACTTCGCTTCGCAAAGGATGCCGCTCCAATCCCTAACGCAACGCGATGAATTGAAAATTGAAAACTGAAAACTGAAAATTAATTTTCCATTTTCAATTTTCAGCTTTCAATTTTTAACAGAGTTTCTTCAACGGTGAATCCGAACTATATGGCACCTTGCCTGAAGGAACGACCTTGCTTGAACTTTCAAGATGTATGTCTTGGTCATCGAAGAAGATATGCGCACCAAAAGCCTTGAGAACCTTGTCTTTAGGCATGCCTCCAAGGAAATATACTTCATTGACATAAACTCCCCATTTCTTCAAAGTGTTGATGACTCTCATATGCGCAGGAGCGCTGCGTGATGACACTATCGCCAATCTCAAAGGCGAAAGCTCTACCGTAACAGGCAGACATTCTTGTATCTTGGAGAGTTTCTTCAATAACTTGGCAAATGGTCCTTCTTGCAAAGGAACGTCTTTATTCTCTTCTTCGTATTTATGGAATGAGTCTATGCCTTCTTTCTTGAAACGTAATTCTGAGTCTTCGTTGAACAAGACAGCGTCAGCGTCGAATGCTATTCTCACCACATTAGATGCTGGATTGAATTCTGTCGGTGGCTCGTAAATGACAGCCGCTGCACAGTTGCTGTTAGAGTCGATGACCGCCTGAACGCTGTTCTCATCTTTAGACAAGAATAAATCAACGCCAAAAGCATCGATATATGGCGCGATAGGCTCGCCGCCAGAAAAAGCCAGACGTGTGATGTCGAGGTCGTATTCCTCGATAGACTTTAAAATTCTTATACCAGTCTCCGGACTGTTACGCGACATAACAACGACTTCAACGACTGGCTTATGTGCTTGCTTGTTAAGCTCCAAGAGACTCTTTACAAGATAAAAAGCTGTTCCCATTTCCAATGGAATATCCTGATTCTTATCTTGATACTCTCTATATTTCTTAACGCCTTCTTTCTCGAAGATGTCATTCTCAGCCTCTAAATTAAACAAGGCTCTCGCCGTAACACCGACGACTAATACTTCTGATAAATCGACACTCATTATAAACTAAGGCTGTTGAACTAAGGCTGTTGAACTAATGCCATCGAACTAAAAGGTTCAAATGCCAAAAGCCAAAAGCCTTAGTATAATATTATTCTGTGAATAAATTAATAATGTTCAATATCACCTCTGATGCTTTCTCCATGCTTTCCAATGGAACGTATTCATATTTGCCATGGAAGTTATGGCCGCCAGCGAAGATGTTTGGACATGGCAATCCCATGAAACTGAGGTTTGCTCCGTCGGTGCCGCCACGTATCGGCTGTACCTTTGGCTTGATGCCTGCCATCTCGATAGCCTTGATAGCCTTTTCCACAATGAAATAATGTGGCTCGACTTCCTGACGCATATTGTAATACTGGTCTTTCATATCCAATGTTACAGCGTTGTTGTGCTTCTTGTTGAGATATTCAACGACAGCCTTGAGCAATTCTTTCTTTTCTTCAAACTTGGCTCTGTCATGGTCACGGATGATGTATTGCATCGATGTCTCTTCCACTGTGCCTTTTATCTCTGTAAGGAGGAAGAATCCTTCGTAACCGCAAGTGAATTCTGGACGTTGGTTGACTGGCAACATAGCGTTGAGTTCCATAGCTATCTGCATTGAATTGATCATCTTGTCCTTTGCGTAACCAGGATGGATGTTAGCGCCTTGGATGCGAATCTTAGCACCAGCAGCGTTGAAGTTTTCATACTCCAACTCTCCTATCTCACCGCCGTCGATAGTATATGCATATTGAGCACCGAATTTCTTGACATCGAATTTAACTACGCCACGACCGACTTCTTCATCAGGAGTGAAACCGATTTTGATATCGCCGTGCTTTACCTCTGGATGTTCCATGAGATATTGAGCGGCGTACATGATAGCAGCTACACCGCCTTTGTCGTCAGCACCTAATAATGTAGTGCCGTCTGTTGTGATGAGTGTCTTGCCGATGTAATTCTGCATTTCTGGGAAATCAGACACTTTCAAAACGATGTCTTTCTCTGCGTTAAGCATAACATCACCGCCTTGGTAATTCTCAATGATCTGAGGTTTTACGTCTTTACCTGAAGCATCTGGCGATGTGTCGACGTGAGCGATGAAACCGATAGCAGGAACCTCTTTATCAATATTAGAAGGTATTGTCGCCATGACATAACCAAACTCGTCTAACTCAGCTTTGATGCCCATTGCTTCCAACTCATCGCGAAGCATTCTGAGAAGATCAAATTGTTTTGCTGAACTTGGCTGTGTCTCTGATTCTGGATCTGACATTGTGTCTACAGCGACATATCTTAAAAATTTATCTAATAACTTTTCCATGATAATGTTTAATTTTAATATTTATATTTTTTTAAGACGTGTCAATGCGTGTTTACTTTTAAGGTAACATTGACGCGTCTCTACATTTTTATCTTTTTTAAGACGCCACAGGGGTGACGTCTCTACAATCATTCCTAATTTATAAGACGTGTCAATGCGTGTTTATTTTTAATGTAACATTGACGCGTCTCTACATTGTTGATTTTCAATTTTCAATTTTCATCTTTCAACTCTCTTTGAGTCCCATATCATGTAAGCGATGACTGCGATATACATGAACAATGCTACCAATGATGCCCATGGTGTCTCTGCGAATGGAACGCCACCAACATTGACAATCATATTGACATTAGCGAATTTAAGTATCGCGCTTACAACACCCATCAATGCACCACCAGCGATAAATCCTGATGCGATGAGCGTGCCTCTGTTGTTACGCGCGTTATTGAGAGTTTCATCTTTGCTACGTGTGCTTACGTACCATGAAATTGCGCCACCAATTAATAAAGGTATATTAAGGTCGATTGGGATGAACATACCGAGTGCGAATGGAAGCGCTGGAATATTTACAAATGTAAGTATCAATGCTATCACTGCACCGATGCCGTATAATAACCAAGGTGCGCTGCCGCCTGACATCATTGGTTCAATAACAGCAGACATAGCGTTTGCCTGAGGAGCGACTAATGAGCCATCGCCGACAAAACCGTAAGCCTTGTTCAAAACCATAATGACGCCTGCTACTGTAGCTGCTGCAACTGCAACGCCGACGAACTTCCAGATTTCCTGATTCTTTGGTGTAGTACCAATCCAATATCCAACTTTTAAGTCGGTGATGAATGCGCCAGCAACAGCCAAGGCTGTACAAACCACGCCGCCGATTATAAGAGCTGCTGTCATACCCATCGCGCCGCTTAATCCAGCTGCTACCATAACCAAAGATGCTAAAATCAATGTCATGAGTGTCATGCCGCTAACAGGATTTGAACCAACGATAGCGATAGCGTTTGCTGCGACTGTAGTAAATAAGAATGAGATAACAGCAACGACAGCGATACCGACTAAT
The DNA here is from genome assembly GCA_045612345.1 of Bacteroidales bacterium. Classification (GTDB taxonomy): domain Bacteria; phylum Bacteroidota; class Bacteroidia; order Bacteroidales; family F082; genus Limimorpha. The sequence goes on along the minus strand of JAZKYV010000015.1, from coordinate 9,790 downwards.
GCGTGTTTTACGTTACCAACGACACCGAACCAGAAGAAGAAGAATGTGACGATCAAAACAAGGACGATGCCTACAACGACGAATTTCATTGAAAGGTCGCTTTGTGTGCGTTCTTCTTTAACGCCATCGTTTTTCTTTCCTTTGAATTCGCTTGCTGCCAAACCTACAGATGACTTGATAACTCCCCATGATCTGATAATGCTTACAACACCGGCCATAGCAATGCCGCCGATACCGATATGACGTGCGTATTCTTTGAATATCATCTCTGGACTCATAGAACCTAATGTCTGTGTGATACCTGAGTTCATCAAGTCGATGACGTCATTACCCCAGATGATGTTCATTCCAGGAATGATGATGAACCAAACCAACATTGAGCCACAGCAGATTATGAATGCATATTTCAATCCGATGATATAACCGAGGCCTAAAACTGCAGCGCCGACATTAACCTTAAACATCAGCTTTGCACTATCAGCGACAGCAAGTCCCCATGTCATCACTTTTGTAGAAAGTGTCTCTGTCCAGAGTCCGAAGGTAGAGATGCAGAAGTCGTAAAGACCACCAATCAAACCACTTACAACGAGCAACAAAGAGTCCTTGCCTTTCTTTTGTCCGCTGACGAGCACCTGTGTAGTTGCTGTAGCTTCAGGGAAAGGAAACTTGCCGTGTTGTTCTTTGACGAAATATTTTCTGAAAGGAATTAAAAAAAGTATTCCGAGGATGCCGCCCAACAAGGAAGCGAGGAATACTTGCATGTAATTTATTTCTATTGCATAGCCTTTACCTTGTAATATATATAAGGCTGGTAATGTGAAGATAGCGCCAGCGACGACACCGCCAGAGCAGCCTCCAATAGATTGAATGATGACGTTTTGTGAAAGAGCGTCAGTTTTCTTTGCCACGCCCGACAAACCGATGGCGATGATAGCGATAGGAATAGCCGCTTCGAACACCTGTCCTACTTTCAATCCAAGATATGCTGCGGCTGCAGAGAATAATATAGTCATCAAAAGACCGATGGTGACAGACCAAACGGTGATTTCCTTATACTTCTTATCCGCAGATAATATTGGTTTATAAACCTCACCAGGAGCCAACTCACGTTGCGCATTTTCAGGCAAACCCATGTTTTCGTTGTTGATATTTTCCATAATACAATTAAATTTTTATGTAGGCAAACTTACGATTTTTAAAAAGATAAAACAAGAGTTTTTTTTCAGTTAGGAGTTAGGAGTTAGAAGTTAGGGGTTAGGAGTTGAAGATTTGAGGAATTGAGAGAAGTAAAAAAAATAATCTTTATTAAAACAATTCCAGATTTTATATGTTATATAGACAAACCAACACATGACCGACAAGAGTTCAACGGCCAAAAGCTAAAAGCCAATGGTTAAATATAATTGGTGGTTTGGATTACAATCACGATTCATTGCCGCGGGCGGAGTGATAAAGACTTCGCCTGCCCCACCCCAAGATTAAATTGAAAGTTGAAAGCTGAAAATTGAAAGTCAACAATTAACTATGATTTTTTAGGACCTCACCCAGACTCTCCAGGATATAAACCTAGATTGTCCAGAACCTTTACCTGGCAGAAGTGGCATTGTTTGCAAAAATAAATATTTCTTGAATATCAGCCCCTTGCAAATGACCGTGTCCCAGTTCAGGAATCAATATCATTCCACCTTTCATAGCAGTATTTGCACATTTTTCGGTAGCGTCAACGGCAAAAAACGGGTCGCCCTCCCAGTTAACAAAGAGTATGGGAGTACGACAATTACGCAGCATTTCAACATCGTCCCACAAAACAGAGCACCTTGGATAATTGTCATAGAGCGTACCGAAAAGTCCTGATGTACCAGTCATTGCAACGGCACCGTATACAGGAGCTGCAAAGGCAAAGCGGTCATCATAAGCGACTGCATTCGTTGCTATCACACCACCCCAAGAAATGCCCGTAAGTCCTATTTTACTGCTATCAACCTGTTCAAATGATGACAAAAACGAGTTCGCTACAATAGTTCCTGCTATAGCATGGTAAATGAATTGTTCATTGGCAGGCTTTGCATAATCTTTATAGCTTGTGTTGCTTGGACCATGATGCATTATGCTTTCGAAAGAAGCATCAGAAGCAGAAGTTAAGCTTGCGTTTTCAGTAGGAATTTCACCCTCTGTATCAATTGCAATAGCGGCATAGCCCAAATCGTTCCACATTTTAACCCAGTCGTAAAAAGCCGTACCGCCACCACCGTGGACAAGTACAACACCAGGAACAGGATTGTCCTTTGTTGCAGTGTCAGGAATACCCACATAAGCGAAGACATAGGTTGGCGCGTCGTTGTAAGATACGCTTTGCAAAAAATAAGCCTCCACTCCTTCTCTATCGTATTGAGTCGCTCTTTCAAAAGCTGGTGTATTCCAAAGCTGATTCGGGAATTGAACCTCGTCAATACCGGAATAATATTGTCTATCATCAACTATATTTCCTTTTGGGGAAAAATCATATTCTGGCATTTCATAATAGTCGGGATCGTCTGGTCCACACGAAACACACAAACCGCAACTTAAGATAACAAGAAAAATTGCCAATATTTTTTTAATCATACGGAGATACTTTTTATGTAAGAATAATTGTCATTGGAAACACAACAAAAATACAAAAAAATCGAATATTCCTTGCAGAATCGCACCAAGTTGGTTCGATTCAATCCTTAACAAACTTTAACATCATTTCTTAATTTTTCGTAGCATTTACGTTAAAAATTGTTAAAGCCGAAACATTTCCTTTGCAAATGCTTGACAAAAGAATGTGGAGGCTGTAGTTTTGTAAGACCAAAATTTATACTTCATTACTCAGTTGGCAGGAAGGTGACTTTGTATGACCAAGAACTCTTACAATGTTGAGAGAAATAAACTGAATAATGAATAAATAATATTATAATCCAAAAATACAAGATATGAAACCTATTGATAATATAGAACCATTGCCTGCTAAATTTATTACGGATGTACGCAATATCATAGAAAGCGGTCGCAAAAAAGCGTATGACTCCATTGTTAGAACAAGTATTAAGACATTTTGGGATGTTGGTAAACGCATTATTGAAGAAGAGCAAAAAGGAAAGACTCGTGCAAAATATGGCACACATCTTACAAAAAACCTTTCACAAGTTCTTACCCCTATATATGGGAATAGTTATAATAAACGTAATCTAGAATATTATAGAAAATTTTATACACTATTCCCTAACGCTGAAATTGTGAACACGCGTGTTCACAATCTTGACTGGTCTCACATACGTCGTGTTTTATCTGTATCTTGCTACCAAATACATGACATACATGCCTACAGAAGATGAGTTACGTCAAGAAATAGAACTGCAAAAACAATTCTTCATGGAACAACATATATCCAATGAAACCTCAAAAATTTGACAGCTCTATTATCTTTAGACTTTAGACATTTGTCTTTAGCCAAAATTACTTCTCAATCATTTTTGTGCGAGTTAACGACAATGTTACAGTCTGACATCAATTTTCCATTTTCAACTTTCAGTTTTCAGTTTTCAATTGAATTAGTGGAGTTGGTACGGACCTGGTATGGAGGAGGTATGGAGAAGGTTCTCTCCTATTTTGCACGATGGATTTCGCTTTTGAATTGATTTCCTTTCTCTTTTTTACCGCAAAAAGAGAAACAGAAAAAGCTCGCCGCATATGTAATGACGCAAAGTCACAAAGACTCAGAGCCTTAAAGTTTCTTTGTGTCTCTGAGTCTCTGTGTCTTTAATTTCTTAACGCGATTTCTCCAAGGCGGCAGGATGACGCTTTAACTATAGATTCTGGTAAATTTGTTAGAACCAGATAGGAAGTTGAGTTGGTAAGAACTTGACAGGAAGATGACAGGAAGGTGGTGGTAACATTATCAATCCGCTAACTTTGAATGAAAATCGTATCTGATATTTAAATATACCATAAGAAGTACCACTCCTATTATAACTACAGGTACCGTTGCTAGCGCAAATGGCACATTAAAACATAGATAATCGTATAATCCATGAATTATTGCAGGCACAAATATTGCCAAAGAATATAGAGCAATCCTAAATCTTGGATAAAGAAATGCAAATGCAACAAAATACGAAGCAATACCACACCATATTGCATGCAAGAATGGCAAACTTGTCAAACGAGCAATATTTGAAAGATACGAAAAAACATATGCTTCTGATATATCATTTTCTAAAAGCATCTGAAAATTCGGACCTAGCTGGTAATTTACGCCCTCATAAACTCCAAATGCGATACCAGACATTAAGCCATAAAAAACTGCTGTTTGTGGTTTTATTACATTCTTTGAAAAATAAATGATTAAGAATACTGGCAGCACCTTAATAAACTCTTCTATTACACCAATTCCTAATATACATGATATTAATGATAGGATTACGTTGCCAGTATCATATAATCCTTCAAATGGATTCAACGCTCCGATATTAAATACAAAGAATATAAGAGTTGTTATAATTTGAGTGGCGAAAAACAACAGAATTGTTGTTTTAAATTTAACTTGTTCTGTTTTGAACAGGTAATAAAAAAACAATCCCCATATAGTTGAAAAATACAATGCAATACAATAAAAGAGAGTGTATGCACTTAATAATGGCGCAATAGCTATCAATCCTGACAATGTTAGACCCACCAAAGATAATATAAACAGATGTTTATCCTTCTTCCATGGTTCCTTTGTAAATATTGCCGATGGGACTATTAACTCTTGTCCTATCTCCTTTATCTGAGAAAACACATTACCCTTATGCTCTACAGATACTTCCTTTCCGTGCTTTTTCAAGAAAAACTCTACACTTTTAAAATCATCTGGGATTTCAATATTGTATGCATAGTCTCTCTTAAGAATAAGACCAGAATGAACAAATTCGGCAATTTCATCTATATTAAAAGGACCAAGAATTGTATCCTCTTTCATTACTTCGTATAATACCATTTCCTCTACTCCACTAATATATTGTAAAAGTCTTTGCCTTCAAGCATGTGTTTTCATACCATATTTCTATGCGGTAAGTTCCTTTTGACCAATTACCCCTGGATGAATTACCCCAACCACTTAAAGTAAATGAATAGTTTCCATCATATACATATACATCATCAGAATACGAATATGAAGAATATGAACCTTCACTTAAACTACCATCTGGTTTATACAATTTTACTTTTAGAGTTTTTGTTCCAGAAGTCAATCCCGTATAACTTATTCGCGGTTTGAGATACATAGTATTATAACTATATATCGTATTTCCATAATTTGTTTCTATATCTCCATCACTATATATATTAGCCATTTCAATATCAGTGATAATTATAGGATATGTACCACTTACCTTTCTTTTTAAGTTTGATAAATCTGATTTGACATTATCTCGTTCTTTTTGCAAACGGTTTATCTCATCACGCAATGAAGTAGTAGTAGACATAGCATTATCATACATATCTTGATACTTCCAACGTTCTTGATTTGCTCTATAATATTTATCATTAGCCTCTGTGTATAATGATGCTAAAATAATGATAGCTACAATAAAAACTACAATAAAAAACCAATACCATCCTTTACCATCACCAGTAGTAGATGTAGTAACAGGAGGAGTTGGAGACATTACTCTACCTTCCAAATCGGTAAGATGTCCCTGGTCGTTTATTTTTGCCAGTCTAGAAATAGAACCATCATCCTTAATTGCGAAGATGGTTCCGTCATTAGATATTTGATAACCTTTATTCATATTTATAAAATCAAGCCATGCCCATTAAAAGTCCTAAGACAAAAGAAATACCAAACACCCACAATACAGCCACTGCCCACTTGTGCTGAACTCTTTTAAATTCTTCAACACTTGACCATGACTTGCCTTTCCATGCCCACTCACTACCATTGATACCTAATGCGATACATATACCTAACGAAATGACAGGACCAATATATGGAATAAAGTTAACAACAATAAGCACCAATGGCCAATATACGCCATTAAATACGCCCCAAAGCCAATTAAAACAGAAAGCACCCCAATTCCATTTTTTGATTTCTTGAGGCACCACATTAGTAGAAGAAACCTCTTGTGTGCTTTGTCTTGATGACGTTCCTTGTGGTGTAGATGTTGTACCATATTCTGGTCTGTTAATAGTACCATCTTCATTAACAAATCCACCAAGTTCTTTCTTCACCATATCGTCAAAGTCAAAACGACCTGCTGGTAACCATTCATCCATACTTTCTTCAGTAACGAGAATATCGTCCATCAACTGAAGATCTCTAACTTCTCTTGCAGAATAAGGACCAAATGTTGTCCCATCCATTTGTACATAAAATTTATATTCCATAGTTATTATAATTTTTAAATAATTAAAGCCAATCCCAAATACTACCAAGAATAAAATAACTAACTACAACGACAGCATAACCCCAAAATCCTTCTAATCCTACATTAACTAAAACAGGAATACCTATCGCTAACACTACTATAGTTACAATAATTCTCCACAACATATCATTATCATCATTACTTGACGAAGAACTAGAAGAAGGAGTACTAGAACCTGTACTACTTGACGTTGACGTTGGGGATGTAGAAGATCTAGAAGATGCTGTTGAAGATGTTGAATTATTAGGAACACTTGAACTTGCTGGTCCTCTATGTATTTGTCCATATTCATCTATATGATATGAACTATCATTAGATTGACACTCCGGAAAACAAAATGACTTAATAGGCTTAAAAATTTTGTTTGTTGTTTTTTTAACTTCTATACCATTTTTATCAAGTTCAAACAAACCCATATCCACTAACTCTTGATAAGTATATGAGTCTTTTGACTGCACTCCATCTATGCGAATATGGTATTTATTCATAATTACTCAGGATTTGCGTATTCAACTTCAATACTCGTGGTGACTTGTAATGGATATGAGAAAATCTCAGCCATTTCTCCACCAATCTTAGGATTATTTGTATTACACACCAATGTGTACTGTGAAAGATGATGAATTAAACGTTGTGTATAATTCTCGTTATCTCTATTGAGCAAATCCAATATCATCTTAACACCTATAGTTGTAACGAAGTTAATATCTGCTGATATACCAGGTTCAAACGAACCTACTTCACCCATATACAAATGAGTATTCGCATTTACGCGTCCTGATGTGTCACCCAATGCAGCGACAAAATCGGAGTATGCAGGCATACCTTCTGGCAAGCAATAGAAGATTTCACCAGCAAAAGCTCTTTCCCAAAAACCGATAGAAACAAACGGCATTTTGTAAGGTTTTGCAAGCATAGAATCTGCATACAAATCACCTTCTCTATTATCAGCACATCCAACGATGATTGTATCAGGACCACAGAATGGTTCAATTACATCCAAAGCCACCTCTTGAATCATTTTTGTTGAAGTAACAACTTCTGCACTTGGATTGATTTGCAAAATTCGTTCTTTTACTGCAAGCACCTTATATTTACCCACATCTTGCATACCACATTGATGGCGACAAATATTATGATATCCCATAACATCCATATCTATCAAGAAGAAGCGACCAACACCAGCACGCGCCAATTCCATTGCAACCAAACTACCAACAGAACCACATCCTATTATAATTGCACCCTTCTTCAACATAATATCAGACTCAAGGATGCCTGTATTACGAGAGAAAATATCAATTTTAAGTTCTACTGGTGTAAGTTCACATAAAACATTCTCAAATGTTTTGAAAACCACTTTGCCTTCTTCGTAGTAGCCAATAAGTTTATCTTCTGCATTAGGAAGTTCTGGTTTTGTATCATAGAAATGTCCTAGCAAAATAGGTTTTGCTCCGCCCATTTCTATTGAAGGTTCCTTTGTATCTATGACATTATAATAATTGCTTTCCTCGTGATAATATCCCCACAAAGGTAAATTTTCATTAGCAATATTATTTGGAAAACACACTGTAGGAATACGACGTTTTCCTTTCATGAATTTATTAGCGTCAATCATATTATTTACTTTTCATTAATAATTAAAGAGTCTTGTACTTCATTATTTGGCTCTACGATAATACTTTCATCAACGTCTTCACTTTCTACACTAAGTGTAATATCCACTATATTTTCCTTTTTACCAGTGTTGTCGTTTTTATTTTTATCAGTAAACCAAGAAATTACGTTATCTATTCCAGACTTACAACCTTTAATAGCTGTTTTAAAAGAAAACACAGAAGCTACGAGCAGTATCACAATTATCACACTCATAATTTTGTGTCTTTTTAAAATTCCCCACATCTTTGCCAAATCCCTTATCCATAAAGGAATTTCATTTTGTGGCTCAACATATCTTTTATCATCTGGATTTTCATCTTCGTTAGGAGCTCTTCTGCCCACACCTTCTGTTCTCACACTACGAGTCGTTCTTGTATGAGAACGATCAACAAAAGGGTTGAGATTACTGCCTTCACCATCATAATATCTCAACTTGAAATATTCTTCTGGAATTATGTCATCCCCTACTTCAATTTCTACACGTTCATAAATAGGACGAGCATACTGACGCATCACCTCTCTTGGATTATCCATATGATACATTGTTAATCTGAATTGTGGGTCAATGTTAACCAATCCAGAAATTACACCACTAGGGCTCTGCAATGCAAATGTTGTATTTGTACCATCATCAGTAGAGGAAAATACATCCATAGAACCTGGATGTCTATGCCATAGACCTAGTAATTCTAAAGGAATTTTGTATTGATTTGCTACTGATTGTGCCAAATAATTTACAAACGCATCATCATATTCAAAATACGCTCTTTCAAAAATACACTTAATACCTGGTGGCAATACTTCCATTACAATCCACACGCCATTATCGAGTATATGACCTAATAAGATTCCGCCAGTCTCGACGGGATCTTTATCAAAGCTTTCTCTAATAATAGCATTATATGCCTTATTGGAGAAAACCACAATCTGACATTTGTTACTCATAACTATATCCTTCCGTGTTGGCAAAAATCCTCTCTTGACAAATCTCCAGTAAGAACCAATTCGTATGACATCAACCATTTCACTGCCCAACCAAGTACAGATGCAGCACTTGTTACAGTGGAACCAACAGAAACATTATCAGCCTCATTAGTACAGAGATATAAATTATCAGAAGAATCTCTCAATAAATGGTATGGTCTAAATCCACATTTATTTATCAACTCATCCACATCTGGAAGAACAGGATATACTCGTACAGATGAACCCATCCTTTGCTCAGGATGATTATTGTTATATACAGCCATCACAGTATATGTCATACGTTCATTGAATTTTGTTTCATAAATTCCTGGTGTCAAATCACCAATCCAATACAAACGGCCATCGTCTAATTTATCGAGTGTAAAATTTGGGAAAGCTTTAGCCATAGCTATTTTTTCCATTTCCAATAAATCTGGATCTTTTTCATACCATTGAGCCGCTAATTTTCCTTTTGGAATACTTATACTTGAGTCTGCACCTTTATCATCAGTAACCGAACCATCTTTTTTAAGAGTAATCTTACCACCTTCTAGTAATTTCTTCTTTAAAGCTTCGCGTTTTGCTTTCAATGCAGCATCATCTTCTGCCAACTTTCCTTTTGGAATACTTATGCTTGAATCCGCTCCTTTATCATCAGTAACCGAACCATCTTTTTTAAGAGTAATCTTACCACCTTCTAGTAATTTCTTCTTTAAAGCTTCGCGTTTTGC
>JAZKYV010000014.1:0-29468 GCA_045612345.1 Bacteroidales bacterium | reverse complement strand
GCGCTTCTTCATCTGAAAGAGCTTCCCAGTCTTTACCTGTGATATGATTAACGTCTTTAGAGTCTGAGCCAAGCCATAATCCAAGCTGACGGCCGATTTCAATAGCTGTACCAGGGGTGTCACCTGTAACAATCTTAACATCGATGCCTGCTGACATACAATTCCTAACAGCTTCAGCAACATCGCCACGGATAGGGTCCGCGATAGCCACAACACCTAATAATATAAAGTTTTCTGCTACGAGATCGTCTGTATTTGGATCGAACGACTGTTCGTTAGGGTCACCAACTTTATAAGCGAAAGCGAGAGTTCGCATCGCCTTGCCTTGATATTCAAGAAGCTGACGTTCAACATCCAAGCGATAAGGAGTAATATCAACATTACCTTCTGGAGTAGCGATTTTGTTACAATGTTTCAACAAGATTTCAGGAGCTCCTTTGACATAGAAAATAGGTTTTCCCATTGAAGGTGATTCTACGATAGAAGCCATGAATTTATATTTTGTTGAGAATGGCACTTGCTGATACATCTTAACGCCTTCTCTAACTTGCATATAGTCAACACCTTGTTTATTCAACCAAAGCAACAATGCACCTTCAGTAGGATTACCGATAGCCTTGATCTTCTTTTCATCGCTAAAGTCGAGGAATGCTGTTGTGTTAAGAGCGAGGCTTTCTTTTATGAGATTGCTGATTTCATTATCGCCGAGTTGTTTCTCTGGCAAAGCAGGAAAACTTAAGTCATTAACGCTCATCTGATTTTGTGTCAATGTACCAGTCTTGTCAGTACAGATAACTGTTGCTGCGCCCATTGTCTCGCAAGCGTGCATCTTTCTGACGAGATTGTTTGCTGTAAGCATTCGTTTCATACTCAAAGCTAAACTGAGGGTCACGCTCATTGGAAGGCCTTCTGGAACAGAAACAACGATGATAGTAACAGCCATCATCAACGTATTGAGAAGATATTGAGCAAAACTTAACCATTCAAATGCCTCACCTGAAGTGAAGAACATCACGAGACGCATCACGAGGATAACTCCAGCAATGATATAACTTGCAACTGTGATAATCTTTCCAAGATGATCCAACTGATTATCAAGTGGAGTCTTAATGTTATTATCAATTTGAGAACCTTGATAAACCTTACCCCATTCTGTGGCGTCACCGACTTTCTCAACGCGCATCACGCCATGGCCGTCAATAACTTTACTTCCTCTAAGAACGTAATTTGATGGATAAGTAGCGTCGTGTTTAAAGTCTTTAGGGTCAATGGTTTTTGTCGCCATAGGTTCGCCAGTAAGGTCAGACTCATTGACTTGCAATGAGAACGCATCGATGAGTTCGCCGTCTGCTGGAACCTCGTCGCCTGTTTCGATGATAACGATATCACCTACGACTATTTCCTTACGTCCTATTACAGTGATATTGCCATTACGAACGACTTTCACTTCTTCATCATCGCTGACTTTATTAAGCACCTCGAACTTTTTGTTTGCGCTGACTTCAAAAGCAAATCCGATGCAAGTAGCCAACATAATAGCCACAAAGATTCCGATTGGTTCGAACAAAACAGCCAAGCCTTCATCTGTTGTAAAATACTGATAGAGAGAAACACCGACTGACAACGCCAATGCTATCAGTAAAATTCTGATAATAGGATCTGTAAACTTCTGTAAGAACTGATGCCAGAGAGATTCTTTTTCTGGCGGAGTCAAAATGTTAGAGCCATATTTTTTACGACTTTCTTCAACCTGTTCGTTAGTCAAACCTTTATGTATCATAATAGAAGTATTTTTTTATTTATTCTCTATTAATTTTCTAAATTTATTTTTTGTTTTCTCATCATCAAGAAACAACATTTCACTTATGTTATCAAAACTAATCTCTTTTGTAACATAAGTGAAATATGTCTTACCAACAAGTTTTGTCTCTGACTGACAGACTGTTTTCATCCCATTAAACACCTTATAAGAAGAAACCAGCACTGTGTCGATATATTTATCCAAATAATTTTCCGATTCTAAAGACATCTGTTCAGACACCCTTGTCACTGCAGAGTTAACCATTTTAGCCAGTTCGTTTTCTGCAATTATATTTGCCATTTTCCTTGATTCGTTAATTGCCTTAGAGTGATTGTTATTTACAACTTCCTGACAACCAACGGCAGTATATCTCAAATGTGTGTTATCAGAAACCAATTCAGAACAATTGTTTTTCTGAGCATTCAAGATATTTGCCGAAAGCAAAATTAAGATACAAATATATATTCTTTTCATCTTTCAATAATCTCCCAATCAGCGTATACAACATTATTTTTCAATGAAATAGACTTTAATGAACATGACACTTGGGATTTTATCACTCTTCTCATTATATCTTGTGATTTATCTCCATAATTGCCATTATTTTCCTGTGTAATTTGTCTTGTAGAATTTTTCAACACAATATCTTCAGGTTCAAAATTTGAGACGGCTTGGAAGAAAGAGTCTATATAACAATCCCAAAGACCATATTTATTCTCAACAAAGACCATATTGTCATTAACAAGGCCAATATCGCCATATATGTTGATAGTACGTTTCAACTTAAACGACAACTCATTGATATAAGTATTCTTAACCTCATTACTTCTATCAATTGTCGACATCCAGAATATTTCTCCGACATTGTCATCATCAGAAGATATTGACAACATCTGTTTCTCACCATATTCTGATTTATTGTTTATATAATCATAATGATACATAAACGATCCTTCTACATCCATTTTTTTACCAGACGACTTATCATTGTTCACACTTATAGAAACAATGACTTCATTGTATTTTGTATAGAAGACTTGTTCAACGTTATATGAAAAGTTCTCCAATTCAGTTTCAAATTCAGCTATCCAATGTGATTTCTGGTTATTATAATTTCCATTCAGACGATTATCATTATAATAATATTCATAAACGGAAGACAGTTCTAGTTTTTGGCTTATGGCATAAAAAGCGAGAGCTCTTTTAACGGCTTGATGATATGCGACTACGGTGTCAAGATTTGGATCTGATATTCCAATAGTTGAGTTTCCACAATTCACGAACCATGTCGGCAACTCATAATGAGAAGATACGGGAGATGAAATTTCTCCCGTATCATTCTTAGTATTTAAATTAAATACCAGTAATAAAACTAATAGTGTTTTCAAACTTTCCTATTTATTTTATTATTGTAATTTGCTCATTTCTTCTTCAAGAACTTTTTTGAATTTTTCGTATTCGAAGTCAGTTCTGAGTTTTTCATCGTTGTTGATTTTGCTTGAAATGCCATCCAAAACAGATTTACCTGTTAATTCAACGCATGCGAAGCAAATTGTGTTACCTGGAGTGCTGCCTGGCATTGTACCTTCGCAAATAACTGGTGTACCAACTAACAATTGGTTAACAACTGTACGAGATATATCTTGTACTCTTTGGTTGAATTCACTGTTTTCACCTGTGATATATTCGCTTGTGTAGTTGTCTACAACACGTTTAACTGTAGCGCTAACTTGTGCTGCCAATTCTGCGCGAGCTGCATTAGCTGCCATTGAACGAGCTTGTTGCATTTGTCTGTCGCCAGTTGCTACATGTTGACCTAAATAACGGAATACATCTGTTGTTGATTTACAATCTGGGCATGGCATATTTGATGCTACTTGTTTTTGTGAACCACATGAAGCCATAACCAATGTCATAAGTGCAACACCTAATAATAAAGTAATCTTTTTCATTTTGTTTATTTTTTTTAATTTACGCCTACTCTATGCTTTTCGGCTTCCGCATATTATTTAGTTTATTTCTCTTATATCTTTCACATTACAATTTAATGCATATCTTATTATTCAACTTAGCTTTTCCGAATGAAAAACGGACCTCTACATAATTATCATCCTGTTCGTAGCAATCATATGTATTAAATGTAATGACTATCTTATCATCATCATGTTTCTTGGTAAAATCTCTTGCACAAGCACCTTTTAAGTTTGGCAATGTCTTGGTCTTCATAACTCTTCCATCATGTTTAAGTTGGACAACAAGAGTACCAGTATGATTGCTATTATAATTTTCGACCACCTCAACGTATATGTTCTTCACGATCTTTTCATACAATCTTATGATTTCATTCAATTTATTGCATCTATCATTATCGTCGGCAAATTCCTTTTTCATTCTCTCCATCTGTGAAATATTTTCCACCAAAACATCAATATTATCAATGTTTTCTAGAGCTTCCTTATAGTTGTCAATCTTATCATTTATAGCTTTTTCCTGTGCATTATATGCACTTATAAGTTCCTGTAATTCAAACGTTGAAAACGGATAAAGCATATAATAGTCATAACAGGTTTCTTTGGTTTTCTTATCAACATAACGTTCCCAATAAATATTCGCCTTATCCAAGCTAATACCTTGCAGTGCAGGCATCTTTGCCACTTTAGTGTTTATAACGATCTCAACACTCTCAGTATACTCATTTGTATTGTCTTTTATCTTTTCATCTTTATGGACAGTCACATCTGCACTGATAGTAGATGCCACAGAAGAAGCTATCTGAGCAAGCAAATCTGATTTGACCATATTTTTGGCATCTTCAAGAGTAGGCACTTTAATAGCCTGAAAGAGATAAGGGTCACTGCTTTTAGTCCAACTTGGTTTTTCCTTGGAACTTTGCTCTACAAGTTTATATGATTTTTGTGAAAAACAAACAAACTGCACAAACATAAACAATATCAAAAACAATGACTTAACTAAAATATTCTTTCTCATATAGGGAAAATAATTTAATGCCTTTATGCTTGCAAATTTAAATCTATTTTTTAGAAAAACAAACTTTTAAAACAAAAAAAAATAAGGAGCGAACCAACCCTGGTCCACTCCCAAAAACAGTAATGTTTATCAAGCATTTAACTATGGCAAAGGATATATTGTAGCAGCATTTTCCGGTGATACTATATCGCCTGTAAACGTAGCTTGTCCTCCATCATTAGAATAAAAAATTATCCTGCCAGTTCCATTAGCCTGCACATATACTTTAAAGTTAACAGGTATCACGCCTGTCCATGTTCTAAACGCGCCTGTAATCACAAATGGCCCCTCTGGATCTGACATATCTACGCTATAGGATGTCAATGTCGCTGGTGTGTTTGGGGTATCCCACGACTGCCAGTTCCAGCCAGGGAATCCAGGGCCGCCATATCCAGGACCCACGCCAGGAACGCCTGGGCCATACCATGACAACGGAGCCGATGCAAATCCAGACATGTAGCTTGGAGGATTATCAAAAGAAATACTAATTGCTATCTTATCTTTGATTATAGCAAAATAATTTTGGAATGAAGTGACTGGTGATTCCTGTCCGAAAGGACCGATGAAAGTGTTGGCTTCCAAGACAAAGGCCGTATCTTTAACCAACTGTATCATCTCGGCACGCGACTGTGCCAACTCCGCCGCCTGACGAGCCCTGCGAGCTTCGCGACGCTGCATTCTTTCCGTCTTGGCGTCACTCTGAGCTAAAAGGCTGCCGCTCAAGACCAGAAACAATGTTAAGGATAATAATTTAGATTTCATAATAATTGATGTTTTTTCACCTAAACATCAAGATATTATCATTTGTTTTAATGAAAAAAAAGAAAGTTGAAAATCAATTTTCAACTTTCAACTTTCAATTTTCAATTACATAACATATTGTGTGATATCTGAATTTGGTTCAAGTTCGATAGGTTCAACTCCATATTTGAAAACGACCAACTTCTTGCCGCCTTTCAAAACGACTTTGTCTTCTGTAACCCAAAGCGCTGAAGCCTCGCGAAGACCAACAACTTTCATATTTTGATTTACTGCAAGATATTCGTTGATACGATCTTGACGTGTCTCGCCGCCATGCTTAATCATCTTGTCGATTTCTGGATGTGGATCAAGATAATGAGGATTGATTTGGAATGGAACCAAGTTCAAAGTCTTGAATGAAGCTGGCTGTACGATAGGCATATCGTTTGTTGTGCATAAAGTTGGACAAGCGATGTTTGAACCAGCGCTCCATCCGATGTAAGCTGTGCCTTTTCTTGCAACATCAGCTATCGCATCCATCAAACCGTATCTGTGAAGTTCTGCAACGAGGTGGAATGTGTTACCGCCACCGACAACGATACATGCTGCTTCGTTTACAAGCTGAATCTTGTCTTCAACTTCATGTACAGAAACGAAATTACGAAGACCTAATTTTTCTTCAAAAACTTTCTTAACTCTCGCTGTATATGCATCGTAGCTTTGTGGATATGGATTTCCGTTGATAAATACTCCAGCGAAAGGAACGAAAACTATTTTGCTATCTGATGTAAGATTATTTTTTTCACAGAAAGACTCAAGCTGGCTCATTGGCCATGCAAGATATGTCTCACCAAAATTTGTCGAATTGCTGATTAATAAAAGATTCATATTTTTATTTATTTGTTTTGCCAAAATTAAGCATTTTTCTTAAACAAAGAAACATTATTTTTCCTATCTTTGAAACAAAGTTTTAAAACAAAACAACACTACAATCATGAAAGTTAAATCATTGATAATATGTCTTTTATTCATTATTAATTCAAATATAGCCAATTCACAAAAGACATATAATTTAGAATCTCCGCAAAAAAAAATTAACGTTACAATAACAACCGATGATGATTTTATAAAATATTCCGTCACTCACGGCAATACCATCATCATAAACGACACTCCTATCTCCATGGAACTTAGCGATGGCAAAGTCCTAGGCGCTGCTCCAGTCGTCAGAAGCTTCAAAAACGAAAGCGTAAACGAAACCATAAAAACCGACTTTTACAAGAAAGAACATGTCGAAAACAACTACAACGAACTGACGCTTAACTTCAAAGGATATTACAGCATTCAGTTCAGAGCTTACGACGATGGCGTAGCTTATCGCTTCTGCACAAAATTCCCTAAACCTATTATTGTCGTAAATGAAAACATAACATACAACTTCGACAACGACCACACCGCTTACATTCCTTACGTCAACGCAAGCAACGGATACGGCGACAAGATAAGCAAGCAGTATTTCAACTCATTCGAAAACGTATACACCATCTCTCCTATTTCTAAAATGGAAGACGACAGACTCGCTTTCTTACCTATCTTAATACAATTGGAAGACAACAAAAAAGTCGTCATCACTGAAGCAAACTTAGAGGATTATCCTGGCACTTATTTAAGTAAAAACAAAAATAACAGAAACAGCCTCAAAGGCGTACATGCTACTTATCCTAAAGTTGAAGAACAAGGTGGCTACAATATGCTGCAATATGTTGTGAAAGAACGTGAGAATTACATCGCGAAAGTGGAAGGCACAAAGAACTTCCCTTGGAGATGTATGATCATTTCTGAAGAAGACCGCGAACTGGCAAACAACGACATGGTTTACAAACTTGCAGAACCTTCACGCATTGAAGACAACAGCTGGATCGTTCCTGGAAAAGTAGCTTGGGAATGGTGGAACGCTTGGAACATCAAAGATGTCGACTTTGAATCTGGCATAAATAATGACACCTATAAACACTACATCGACTTCGCTTCTGAATACGGCATCGAATATGTCATCTTGGATGAAGGATGGGCCGTCAACAAAAAAGCTGACCTGTTTGATGTAATACCAGAAATAGACATCATAGATTTAGTCGAATACGCTGATTCTAAAGGCGTCGGAATTGTCCTGTGGGCTGGATATGTCGCCATCGACCGTGACATGGAGGAAGTTTGCAAATACTATTCCGAGCTAGGAATCAAAGGCTTCAAGGTTGATTTCATCGACAGAGACGACCAGAAAACCGTCAACTTCTATTACAGAATGGCTGAGACAGCTGCTAAATACCATCTCCTCATCGACTTCCACGGAGCGTACAAGCCAACAGGGCTCAACCGCACCTACCCTAACGTCCTTAACTTCGAAGGCGTCTACGGATTGGAAAACGTCAAATGGAACCAGAACTTAGACCTTGTGACTTACGAAACCACAATACCTTTCATCAGAATGCTCGCAGGACCAATGGATTACACCCAAGGCGCAATGCGTAACGCCAACAGGGACAACTACAGAGCGGTGTGGAGCGAACCGATGAGCCAAGGCACACGATGCAGACAGCTTGCAGAATACGTCATCTTCGAATCGCCATTCAATATGCTCTGCGACAGTCCAAGCAGCTACAGAGACGAAGATGAATGCGCTAAATATATAGCAGGAATTCCGACAGTATGGGACGAGACCATCGCCTTGGACGGAAAAGTAGGCGAATATGTCGTCATCGCTCGTCGTTCCGGCGACAGATGGTACGTGGGCGGCATCACCAACTGGGAAGAACGCGAGATAGAAATCGACTTGAGTGATTTAGAGCTGAAACATCAGCATGCAATAGAGTTTCGCGATGGCGTGAACGCAAACAAAATCGCAGAAGATTACGTCAAGAGAAACATTAATATAGATAACAATGTTTACAAAGCGAAAATGAGCAAAGGCGGAGGCTTCGTACTTATTTTCTAAAATATTGATTATTATAGTTTTTATTTAAAAAAATATTTAAGAAAAATCAACCCTTATTTGGAGTTTTTTTCGCAATTTTGCACCTTCAAAAAAAGAACATTATGAGCGAACCTAAAGGAGCATTATTATTAGGTACAGAAAGCGTAGGCAAGTTATTGAAGAAATATGCAACACCTGCCATCATCGCGATGACTGCCTCTTCATTATATAACATGATCGACAGCATCTTCATCGGACATGGCGTTGGTCCATTGGCAATCTCTGGATTGGCTATCACCTTCCCATTCATGAACTTAGGCGCAGCAATCGGCGCTATGGTTGGCGTCGGTGCATCTACAGTGACAGCCATGGAACTCGGCAAGAAGAATTACAAGAAGAGCTGCCGCGCCTTGGCAAACACCGTCATGCTCAACGTGTTCTTCGGAATCATATTCACAGTGGTATGCCTCGCATTCCTTAAGCCTATACTCTTCTTCTTCGGCGCCAGCGAGCAGACTCTTCCTTACGCATACGAATACATGCAATTCATCCTTATCGGTAACATCATCACTCACTTATATCACGGATTGAATTCAGTATTAAGAGCTTCCGGTCACCCTAACGAAGCCATGATAGCAACTATAATAACCGTTATCGCAAATGTCTTCTTAGACTGGATCTTCATCTTCCCTCTCGGAATGGGAATACGCGGCGCTGCCATCGCAACCGTCATAGCTCAGACAATACCTTTGATATATCTCTTCAAGATATTCTCAAACAAAAACGAATTAGTACACTTCGACAGAGACGACTTCGTCTTCGACATCAAGATTATCAAAGACATACTCGCAATCGGATTGTCTCCATTCTTGTTAAACTCAATGCTCTGCGTCATCATCATCTTAATCAACACTGGCTTGAAGAAATTCGGCGGCGACTTGTCAGTAGGTGCTTACGGCATAGTGAACCGAGTGACATTCTTCTTCACCATGATAGTATTGGGCATCACACAAGGCATGCAGCCTATTGTTAGCTACAACTACGGAGCTCGTCAATTCGACAGAGTGACAGAAGCATTGAAGAAAGCTATATTATTGGCTTTTATCACATTGAGCATCGGCTTCGCAATCGGAGAGACAATACCAAGATTCGTATGCTCGCTCTTCACCACCGACGAAGAACTTCTGAAATACTCTATCGACGGCATGAGAATAGTGATGTGTACCTTCCCTATCATCTCGCTTCCTATCGTCATCGGCAACTTCTTCCAAAGTATAGGAAAAGCCAAGAAATCAATATTATTGTCATTGTCACGTCAGGTTCTCTTCTTGACACCTTTATTAATAATACTGCCAAAATTCATCGGCATCAACGGCGTCTGGTGGAGCATACCAATTTCAGATTTTATCGCAACGATACTTTCGATAGTGATGATTTATAGATACTATAAGAAGTAGAACATCAGAACTCTAGAATTCTAGAACTTTAAAATTTTAGAGTTCTAGAATTTTAGATTCTAATAAACAAAAACCTTTAAAACCAAAACTTATGCACAAAACCGACCCTAATACATTTTCGAATGTAGTTAACAAGTATGATATTAGAATAGAAGACTTAACGTTCAATTTTGCAAAACAAGTTATTCTTCTTCGTAAATATCTAACCACATCAACATTTGATAAAGAATATATTATATCTAAACAAATTGTAAGATCTGGTACAAGCATTGCAGCGAATGTATCTGAAGCAATGTTTCCACAATCAGATGCTGATTATCTTAGCAAAATGAACATTGCTCTAAAAGAAGCCAACGAAACAAAATTATGGATACGTTTATTAAAAGAGTGTGATTATATACCTGAAGAAAAATATCAAACACTCTTATATGATTGTGAAAGAATAATAAAAATCTTATTTACTATCGTAAACAAGGTAAAAAAACGAATAAAATAAAAACACTGGAATTCTAAAGTTCTAAAATTCTAAAGTTCTAAAGTTCTAATCAATACTCCACATTTTCCAAAAAAAGAGCGTGTGCTGGCATGGAGGTTCCGGCGGAGCAGCGGTTCTTGTTCTCTATCACGTCGCGGAATTGCTGCAAGGTAAGCTTGCCGCGTCCCACCTCCAACAGCGTTCCGACAACGGCACGTACCATATTACGCAAAAACCTGTCGGCTTTGATTTCAAAGACTAACAAATCGTTTTCCTCAAAGAAACGAGCGCCCATAATCTTGCAGTTGTTGGTCTTGACCTGTGTATGAAGTTTTGAGAAGCTTGTGAAATCGGTGTATTCAAATAAGATATCGGCAGCTTTCTGCATCATCTCGACATCAAGGTTTCCATGATAATAATAAGCATCATTGGTATGGAAAGGATTTTTCTTTTGGGTGATATAATAACGATATGTCCTTGACTTCGCATCAAAACGAGCGTGAAGTTCATTATCCACTTCCCAGCATTTATATATGACTATATCGTTAGGCAAAAAGATATTCAGTCTACGGACCAACTCCTCGCAATTGCTTATCGGTTTCTCCACATCGAAGTGAGCGTAGCAGTTTCTTGCATGCACGCCGGTATCGGTGCGGCCACATCCTGTGAGACTCACCTTCTCTCCTAGTTTCAGACTAAGACATTTCTCCAGTTCTTCCTGTATTGAAATAGCTCCAGGCTGAATCTGCCAGCCATGATAACGAGCGCCATTATATGCGAGATGTAAAAAATACCTTTTCATTTCTTTCAATTCATAATTCATAATTCATAATCTATTCCTCATACCCTTAACTCCTCAATTCCTTATTTTCTCAACTCTCCTTTCTCTTTTTTAACCGCAAAAAAGAGAAACAGAAAAAGCTCGCCGCTGCGTCTAAATCCGCTAAAATTTCATTGTCTGCGCTGGACAAAAATAAACTCGCTTCGCTCAGACAGTATTTTTGTCTTAACCGCTTCATCAATGAAATTTCTTAACGCTATTTAGCCGAGGCGGCACTCCAACGGCTTTAACTTTAAACGATTGAAATTCCTCAATTCCTCATACCCTCTATTCCTTTATATATATTTCGCAAAAATATAAAAAATAGTATTGCTTTTTCGAAAATTAAAACATAACTTTGTAACGATGCAAGTCCTAAAGCCTAAAGGCTATTGACTTATTGACTTAAGAAACCAGACAGCTGACAGTTTATTGCTGACAGCTTCATAATACTAAACGCCATGTCAGTATATCTATTAGCAGATGATGTGTTTGACTTCCCATCTGCGAATCTCGCTAACCAAGACGGCCTTCTCGCCATAGGAGGCGACTTATCTCCAGAACGACTTATAATAGCGTATTCTTCAGGCATCTTCCCTTGGTATTCAGAAGACGAGCCTATCTTATGGTGGTCTCTCGACCCTCGCATGGTGATGAAACCTACTGAATTAAAAATCACTAAGTCTTTAAAGAAAACCATCGACTCCAACAGATTTTCTTGTTCCATTGACACCAACTTCGACAGAGTCATAGAGATGTGCGCCAACGTGGAACGCAAAGACCAGGACGGCACATGGATCTGTCCTGAGATGATAGAGGCGTATAAGGAACTGCATCGTATAGGATTCGCACATTCTGTCGAGACTTATTACGACAACGAATTAGTCGGAGGTTTATACGGCGTGTCTATCGGCAGCGTCTTCTGTGGCGAGTCGATGTTCCACACCAGAACCGATGCCTCCAAGGTCGCATTGAATCACCTATGCGAATTTCTTATCAGCAATAACTTCGACATCATCGACGTGCAGCAGGACACTCCACACTTCAGGCGCATGGGTGCTTACACCATTCCTAGAAAGGACTTCTTAAAGTTATTGAAATGCTACATCAAGCATCCGTCACTAGTTGGAAACTGGGGCGACGGCAGCGCGACATGGAAACAGGTGGTGATTAAGTAATTCATAATGCATAATCGATTATGAATATGCTTTTTCCACTTTCACTCTTTAACAGTGCAAGTACTACTATTTCCTAATCAATCACGGGGCGAATGACATAGCCTCGGAAGCGATCTTCTGTATTTACTTCACGATCACTCTCGTCAAATATCAAACAATATGACATCGTATTATTTGGAGTGGACGTCCAATAATTATTTTCATAGGTATAATATGAATCAACAGAACGAAAGCCCGCAGCAGGAAGGAATATACAATTACCATTAGGACCTATCACTTTGTATCCATCAACTTTATTTTGAGTTATCCATAACCATTCACACTCAGTAACCAATTCTTTCATTTCAGAATATGTCGGCATACGCCAAGCAGCACCCCAATTATATGTAGCAGCATCATAGTTCGCATTACCAGAAAAATCCTTAATCAAGACATCATTATGCGTTATACAATCTGTTGTCCAATATTTACCCTTTGTCGCCGTCTCACCCCAAGCATAATAGTTTCCAAAACCTTCCGGCACATCTGCGCCAATATTACATGTCGCCCATTTTGTTCCGCTAGGCAAGCCTAAGTCAACATAAATATGACCATTTTCTTCATTAATAATAAAACTCCTTTGTTCTCCATAGCTTGTACCCTCTTTATTAGTAGCATAAGCTCTAACATAGTAAGTAACATTCGGTATCAATTGAGTTAAAGATGACTTATATAAACCTATGCCACTACCGTCTGTTGTATGAGGGTCTGATATCGTAGGATTTTGATTAGTACTCCAGCATACACCACGAGCTGTCACTGGCAGATATCCCTCTGACTTAACTATGCCACCACATATAACTGAGTTTACGGTAATATCACTCACTTCATTTGTAACAACTACAGGTTCCGATGCATACAATGCAGTTGCCTCCAATACAGGGCGCACACAACAGCCCTGATATCGAATGTCTGAGACCACATCTCGACCGTCTTCATCGAATTTTAAAATAAATGCATTTTTGTTATTGTCACAAGATGTAGAGGTCCAATAAGCACTAACATAAGTATAAGATGTTTCTGTAAAACGAAATCCAACATCCGGAATAAAGATACTTTTACCGTTAGGTCCCGTAATTTCATATCCTTCAACACCGTTCAGATTTGTCCATAACCATGTACAATTATCCTTCAATTCCCGCACTTCTGCTGTGTTAGGCATACGCCAATTTCCTCCCCATCGTTCTCTAGCAACATCGTAAATCGGATTGCCACTGAAATCATCAATATATTTGTTATATGTCACACTATTGCTAACAGAATAATCACTTTTAGATGACAATTCCCCCCATGCGAAATAATCACCACTCTCTTCTGGCGCACTTGCACCAACATTACATGTCGCCCATATCAATCCGCTAGGCAAACCTAAGTCAATATAAGCAGTATATTTACAATCAACAACAAAAACATTATCTCCAGTTTCAAATTGAGTGTCTTTCTTACATGATATAAAAAGAAAAGCAAATATCGCTAATAAAAAACATATCTTCTTCATCATACAACTCTCCTATTTCTTTTTGTTAAAACCAAAACCGACCTTGACTTCCAACATCTTAAAGTTGGTTGTCACCACATCAG
This sequence comes from Bacteroidales bacterium, assembly GCA_045612345.1. GTDB lineage: Bacteria > Bacteroidota > Bacteroidia > Bacteroidales > F082 > Limimorpha. The sequence continues at coordinate 15,378 of JAZKYV010000014.1, read as the reverse complement.
CGCTAAATGTCGTTCCGACAAAATTAAACATCAAGCCCATAGAAAGGTCAATACCTCTATAAGAATTGCTCTTGATCTTATACCAGTTACCATTGGTATCTTCCCAACATTTCATTCTAGTTCCATAACCAGCACCCCAAGTCATATAGACCGGACCACCCAATCTAACGATAAAACCTCCCATAACAGACAGACGTGTCGTACAGCTTTCGCCACTCAAGACGACTCCTCCGTATGAGTTTTCCAATGCACTGAAACCTGTGAAATCGAAGTTTGACATAAACGAGGCGTACCATCCAACCCTTCTCACCGAACCGAATGTCAAGCCGTATGACAACTGAGGCCTGAATGAATATGCTGCGTTAACAGTCACATAGTTAACACCTTTACGCAGATACTTATACAATGGCTCTTTCTTAGGTGTGAAATAATATGCGCCATCACTGTTATAGGCAAGATTGACCGTCTTGGAGTCATAGAGTCTTCCTCTCTTGACGTCTATCTTATGCGAGCCTAAGGAGACATCTATTGTCTTTGGCGTAACACCAACCTTCTTGCCGTCAATATAGATATCGTCTCCTGACTTTGACGAATTTATCGACAAAAGCTTTCCGAAAGCCAAAACAAACTCACCGTTGCCAGAGATAGTTACATTTACAGTTTCCGTTGTCGTCTGAGTTCCTCTTCTTGCTTCTATTTTGTGAGTTCCATAAATAAGATTGATATTCAAAGGCGTAAGTCCAACATATTCACCATCTACATAAATCTTATCACCATCGGTATCGGTTTTGATTCTGACATCCTTGCCAGTTTCCAACACCTCGTTCAGGAACAATGTCTCACCTTTTTTAATAGTGATTTTTTTCTTCAAGACCGGACAACCTTCTATCTGAAGTTTAAGTTCATAATCGCCGATCAACAAATTAGAGATGACATTTGGTGTCTGTCCGTATTTCACTCCATTAAGATAAATATTAGCAGACATCGGATCGCTGTTGACATCCAAGAAACCGTATATTGGTTTTGGAGCCTTTATGTTGATAGTCTCGCTCTTTCCCAAGACCAGGCTGACGTTTTTACTGCTAGTCTCGTGTGACTCTTTCTTTGCCTCCACGAAATGTGTTCCTTCTGAAAGACGGCCTTTCCAAGTACCCTTGCCTTTATATTCCTCATCGACATAAATCATTGACTCTGAGTCTGTATTTATTGTGACGTCAACGAAGTTTGCACTCATATTCAAGACTGCGTTTGTGGTCTGATTATCAGTCACTGTGAAAGTCTTCTCTGTTGTCTGATACATTTCCTTCACCACCTTGACAGAATAAGTACCGCTTGCTAGTCGCTCTGATTTATATGGTGTCAATCCTACTTTTTTATTGTTGATATAAACCATAGCACCGTTTTCAGGCAAACTGCTGACATTCATATATCCGTAGGCAGGACGCAAGTGCTTGACTATCTCTTTCTTTTCATCAAGAGTCACGGTACCGCTCTCTTCATGATACAGGTCACATTCTATTTTCCAAGTATGTGTAGAACCTATGTCAAACGACTTTGAAACCTGTTTAGTTCCAACAAACTGACCGTCGATGAAAATGTCAGCATCATCCTGATCAGCCTTGATGACCAGATAAGTATTCTGAGGTTTTAAAGGTTCATTATTTACAGCTATCGGCACATACTGCAGCACCATTTCATATACGCAGTAATCACAGAGTTCCTCAGGCAGATAATATTTGCAAGTTCCATAGTCTGGATGCATTATATTAATAAAGGTAGCTGTTTCTGCAGATATATAAATCCACATCTGGCCTGTTCTTGGCTTCTTGATGATCTGGGTAACTCTGTTGCCAGAGAACTTAAGCCGAAGACGTTCCTGCTCGTTGATATTCTCCGTTGATATCTTTATCAAGGCCATTGGAAGTTCATTACCGTCAGTATATTCTTCCTTATCTTCAATAACGCCTCCAGGCACATACTTAAAAGAGCCTTCCTTCACCTGAAGCTGAGAGAAAGCATTCAATGAAATCAATGTAAATATTATCAGCAAAAACCTCTTCATATACTTATACTATTCCAAATCCTTTAAGTTAACAAGTTTGCTAAGATCCACTTTATCAGGTTGCCATGCACGTACGTGGATGACAGGTCTCTTAGTGTCTCTCAAGTCAACCATAAGGAAGAGATAACCGATGTCACCGTATGTTGTGGAATGATATTCCTGCAAAAGTCTTACGCCGAAGATATCTTCTCCGTCGCCGTCTTCTTCATCGCTGGACACCATTTGCCTCTTGAAGTCGGTTTCTGTAAATCTGATATTGATATATTCTTGTGACATAAACACTTTTGACAATCTTTCAAAGTATGAGTTCTTATCCATACGCAAAAGTTCCACTTCTTCTGCTGGAAGCTTGAACTGTTTTATATCCTTAAGTTCATTCTCATTTTTTTTCAGCACGTGACCCACGATGAAGAGAGCGTCATCAGAGAAGATACTTTCAAGATAGTCGTAGCGTTTGAGTGCGTAAGCTGTCTGGTAATCCTCCAAGAAATTGACGAGAGCCAGCTTGCAGTCGTTGTTCCATTTGTTCTTTGTTGCGATATCGTTTTCTGATATAGAAGAAAGTCTGAACGCCAATGAGGTGATGAGTTTGCTTTCATTGTCGAAGCGGAAGACCACCTCTCTGATGAATGAGACATAGTTTCTGAACTGGAACTTCATGTCTATGTCGCGGCATATTGTTGTATTGCCGTATGTTATCAATTCATATTGCTGATTGCCTATGACAGAAATGTCTGCGTTTCTCACCAAAGTGTCGAGCATTCCGTATGCTTCTTTGGTGAAATACTTTTGTACTGAGCTATAGTTCTTTACTCTGAAAGCATTTTCTATTTCCTTCATCACTCTGAGGAAATACATTTCATTATCTGAAAGCAAAGGTGCTTTTGTAGCCGTATTTGCCTCTTCTTTTACTGAGTTTTGTGAAGGACTGTCAGCCTTGACTTCTTCAGCTTTCACGCTTTTGTTAAGATATTTAATATAAGGTGTCAGGTCAAATTCTCTGCTAACATTTTCCTTGACAATGATCTTTTCGATATTATCCATGATGACCTTCATCTCAGGATGAGAGATGATATGATGAGAGAAGTCATATTCAATCTTGAAGTCAAACTCTGTAACATCCTGGCTCAAGAGTTGTATCGCAAGCTTTCCGTTATTAACCATAGTCTTGACATAGTCATCGACGCCGTTATAATATTTTATCTGCAATCCAGAGACATCGTTATCGTCAGCTCTTACATTCATAATGACAGAGATGCCTTCGTCGTTGAACTCGCCAGGGTTTTCCTTTGATATAGAGAATGTGAATGTTCCAAGCACTTCTGTCACGCGTTCTTCTATGTAGCTATAAGCTTGCACATCTTCACCGTCTATGTTTATCTTCAAGTTCTTGCCATTAGGATGTGCGAGACATGACATCATACCCCAGTAATATGCTCTGAGAGCGTCAGTCATATTATGTTCATCCTCCTTATTCTGTCCGACATCAACCAAACGTTGGATATCGGCTGCTCTTTCCTTACAAACCTCTTCAAAGTCGCTCTTGCTGATATAAGCCAGACATTCATATTTGTCGTTCTTTGTATCGCGTACGACATTATAAATCTTGCGTCTATACGAAATCTTCTTTTCAAGAGTTATCATGATCTTCTTCATATGACTATCATAATCGTCAATGCCGAGATCAATAGGATGAGCATCATAATTTTCAACGATGTGCTTATACATCAATTCCGTAGCCTTGCTCTTAGCCTTGTCGTAAGTGTCACAAGTCTGGCTTTGTCCCCAAAAATACTTATCCCCTTTTTTGATACTATTTACGTCTACACTGCTATTCTGCGCATTAATAGCAAAAGCAATAAACATTAAAAATAATGTTAATGTCTTTTTAATCATAATCTTATTTTTTTACTGTTGGCATTTAGGCGTTAGTCATTATTCCTCATCTTCCTCATCATCGAGACTGTCCAAATATTCCTCTTCCCAGTTATCAGGAATACCTTCAGCCCATTCTTCATCGTAATATTCCTCACCGACAAGTTTCTTGTCTTCTTCAACGTCTATAGCCATACCGTTGAAGAGCTGCTTCATCATCTTGGCTGGCATTGGCAACATCTGTCCGCCTTCGCCTGTTGATATAGCGATGCCGATTTCATCTTCGTGGAGTTCGTTCATCCAGCCGACGAATTCAGCGATGTTCATATTTGTCACGGAATACTCTTCCCAGTCCTCGCTGATATTAGCGACAGCCTCAGCCTCAGTGCTCCATACAGGAATATATGAGTTTTCATCGCCATCTTCTACCATAGCGAAAAGACCTGGTTTTGCCTCGAGTAACCATAACATATCATTTTCTCTTACTTCTGAAATAAAGTTTTGCAATAATTCCATTTCTATATTTTTTTAAATTTACCGTTTTTTTGAACTCTAGAATTCTAGAACTTTAGAACTTTAGAACTTTAGAATTTTAGAGTTTTAGAGTTTTAGAATTTATATCAAGAGATTTCATCCAGTTCCAGCCATCTCATCTCTTTCTCGTCGATGAGACCGTTTATCTCGTTTATTCTGTTACCTATTTTTTCCAGTTCCGTATAATCGAGCTGCTGCTCCATGCGGGTTGTAAGTTCCGCCTTTTCTTGTTCAAGACTTTCGATGTCTTTTGCAAGCTGTTCGTATTCTTGCTGTTCTTTATATGTTCTTTTCTTTTTACGTTCTGTCGCAGGTTTCTCTGCAGCGCGTGTCTCTTGTTTTTGAGCTGCCTGTTCTCTCTTCTCTTCTTTGGTTTTGTTTTCCAAATACTCACGATATTGAGAATAGTTACCCATGAAGCCTTTCACCTTGCCGTCGCCTTCAAACACAAACAGCTGGTCGACTGTCTCGTCCAAGAAGAATCTGTCGTGCGACACAACCAAGAGGCAGCCTTTATAATTCTGAAGGAAGTCTTCCAGTTTCTGCAATGTCAAAAGGTCGAGGTCGTTAGTAGGCTCGTCGAGGATGAGGAAGTTAGGGTTCGCCACCAATACCGTCAGAAGGTAGAGGCGTCTTTTCTCACCGCCGCTCAGCAATGAGACCGGTTGACGATGCATGGAGTAAGGGAACATGAAATGCGCCAGAAGCTGGTCTGCTGTATATGTCTTGTCCTTGCCGTAATGAATAACCTCTGCTATATCCTTTATCGTCTCGAGCACGGTCTTGCGCTCATCGAACTTGATACCTTTCTGAGTATAATAGCCATAGGCTACAGTCTGACCAGTGACTATCGTTCCTGAGTCTGGATTTTCTTTACCGGTTATCATATTAAGGAATGTCGACTTTCCGATGCCGTTCTTTCCTATGATGCCGATACGTTCTCCTTTTTTGAATATATAATCGAAGTCTTTAAGAATCGTGGTGTTGCCGTATGCCTTCGACACTCTGTCCATCTCGAGTATCTTGCCGCCCAGACGCTGCATGTCGGATCCGAACTGCAGCTCGTTATTGTCGCGACGCATCTTGGCTTTTTCCTGAAGGTCGTAGAAAGCGTCTATACGAGCCTTGGCTTTTCCGGTGCGAGCCTGAGGAGTGCTGCGCATCCATTCGAGTTCATATTTCAGGAGCTGCCCTGCACGCTCAGCAGCGATGCGTTTGTTCTCTTCACGTTCACGGCTCTTCCTTACGTAATAGTCGTAGTTGCCGTTATGAGTATACATCGTTCCTTGATAAAGTTCGAAGATCTTATTGCACACTCTGTCGAGGAAATAACGGTCGTGAGTGACCATGAAGAGAGTCTTTGTCGACTGAGTGAGATATTTCTCGAGCCATTCGATCATGCCCATGTCCAGGTGGTTGGTAGGCTCATCGAGGAAGAGGATGTCTGGATCGTCGAGGAGCACGAGTGCGAGCGCGAGGCGTTTCACCTGACCGCCGGAGAGTGTGCCCACTTTCTGTGTGAGATCCGTTATCTCAAAAGTGTAGAGAAGCTGTTTGAGGCGCTGCTCATAAGACCAGGCCTGAAGCGAATCCATCTGAGAGATCGCCATTTCCAGCTCTTGTTTCGTATTAAGATTATTATCATCGACATGATTGAGCAAGGCCTTTTCATAACGCTGTATCACCGCCATGATATCGGTATGACCTGTAGAGATAACCTCTTGTATCGTCAGATCTGGATCAAACTGAGGAAGCTGTTCAAGATAACCTATCCTTATGTTTTCATTGTATGCGATAGAACCTTTGTCACTTTCCTCCTTACCGACAAGTATCTTCATCATCGTTGACTTACCCGTTCCATTTGCCGCGACCAGCGCAGTCTTCTCCCCTTTCTCAATTCCGAAACTGATGTTTTCAAACAAGAGTTTATCACTAAAAGCCTTAGAAATATTGTCGATCGATAAATAATTCATCTTTAATTTTTATTTGGGCAAAGATAAGATTTTTTTGCTTAAAACCATCCATTTATATTTACAAAATTTAGCAAAAATTGCCATGACAATTAAGGATTTTTAATTAGATTTGTGCTCTAAATTTTAAAGTTAAAAACTATGACCAAAAAACTTACTTTCTTATTATTGGCAACAATGCTTTTGACTAACCTCATGGCCGAGCCACAACACAAAGTATTCCGCAATCCTGTCAACGACAAGGCTGCCAATGTCAAGCCAACATTCAACAGAGGCGGCATCGTTGAGACCACAATATTAAGCGAGGACTTTTCAAAGTTCACTGCGGGCAGCGACGGCGACCCAGACTACATCCGCCTTGACGACGCAGACGGCATCATCAGCGATGAATATTTCAACACTCCAGGATGGAAAGGCAGCGAAGTCTATCAAGCTGGAGGCAGCGCTTACATCGGCTTCAGCGAGACATACCAAGAGCCAGGACTCATAATAACACCTCTCATCAACACCACTGGCGCAATCTACATCAACTGCCGCGTACGCACAGTCGACCCTGCAGGCGACGTCATCGGATATAACATCATCGGCGAAGACATGGAACATTATGACGCTAACGTAGATTTCTTCAGAGCCACAAGCGAATGGACAAACATTTCATGGTTTACATCAGCAGGAGCCGAGAACTCTTACATCTACATCTTCGCTTACAGCAAAAACATATTCATCGACGATATTGAAATAGTTTCAGTACAACTCCCTACACCAACATTACAAGAAGAGACAAACGTCGGCAGCAACAGCTTCACAGCAAACTGGGATGCCGTTGAAGACGCAGATTCATACATCTTCAGACTTACAGCAGAACATACAGCAACAGCTGACGAGACTTTCTATTACTCAAATACAAGCTTCGATAATGTTGTTTCTACCGGCACAATCAACGACCCGGAAATCACCAAAGAAATGGAAGCAACAGTTGACAACTGGTTCATCTATATGCCAGCTATGATCAATGAAGCCATCGGATTCACAGGCAAATACGCAAGCAGCGAAGTATACGGTTCAATCTCATCTCCAGTATTTGATTTATCATCAAATAACGGAAAGATCAACTTCTCTTTCAAAGCCCTCGCTGACCTCAACGAAGAGCTTATAGTATCACTGATCACTTCTGAATACGGTTATTACGATGTCGCAGACCAAAAATCCATCATCGTCGAAAAAGAAGGCTGGAATGAATATTCTGTAGACTTCTCATACGGAACAGATGACGCTTATGTAGAGATAACAAGCTTCGGCTTCGGCAACGTATTCTTCGACGATATCAAATTATCACAGGCAATAAAAGGCGGTGAGACAAAGGCATTAGTCATCGATGAGACTATCGTCAATGGAACATCTTTCAAAGCAGATGTCAAGAATGCTTTCTTAAACGACATTTTGTATTATCAAGTAGCAGCTCGCAAGAACGTATATTCCGCAAACAACAACATCATCGGAAGCATCGACAGCGAATACACTGCAGCTAAAAACATCACGCTCAACGACGAGACAGCATCATCAGAGACAATCGTCATTGGTGAAAGTGAATTGGAATCCAATTATGCTCCTATATCAAATTACGGAACAACCACCCACTCTGTTTCTCAACAGATATACACCAAAGAGCAAATCAACAAAGAAGGAGCAATCACAAGCATCGCATTCCGCAACAAGGACGGCAATTCAAACGTTCGCGACATCATCATTTATATGAGCAACACCAAACAGGAAACTTATAGAGATGGTCACGACTGGGTTACAGTCAAAGAATCACAGATAGTTTTCGACGATGAAGTCACCTTTGGTGCACCAGGCGAATGGACAACAATAGAATTACAGAAAGCTTTCATGTATGAAGGTAAAAGCCTTGCCATTACAATTTATGACGCAAGCCAAAATCCAATAGGATACTCTGGAGGTCATGATACATTCTATGCAACAGCAGTTGACACATTAAGAGGTCTTTACAAGACAGCGACTTCAAAAATCGACATCTATCATATCGAAGAAGTCTATGGTTACGACTTAAAGACAAGCATCTACTCAACTCCTGCAAATCAATATTATGTCAACACCGTGAAATTCGAGTTCGGAGCTGTAACAGAAGAAGAAACTCCAAGCGTTCCTCAAAACTTGTCAGCTAATGCCATCAATGAAAATTCTATCTCATTAAGCTGGACATCCGCTAAAAACGCAACAAGCTATAACGTATACCGCGGAACAGAAAAAATCGCTAACGTCACAACAACATCATATCTAGTTGAAGGCTTGACTGCAGAAACAGAATACTGCTTCACAATAACAGCTCTCAACGGCGACGCAGAATCCGACAAATCAGCAGAGGATTGCGCAAAGACAAAAGAACAAGAAAATCAAGAGGAAGAGGAAGAGGAAGAGGAAGATGACGACGACGGACTTAACGAATTAGCTTCATCAGTCAAGATCTACCCTAACCCTGTCAAGGACAAACTTTATATCGAGACAAATGTCGAGATTGAGAATGTTGCGATCTACACTATCACTGGCGTAATGGTTGAACAACAGACTTCGGACAACGGACAAATAGATTTATCAGAATTAAACAGCGGAATCTATTTCGTCAAGATAAGAACTGATAATGGCGAGATTGTCAAGAGAATCGTTAAAGAATAAAATCTCAGAAATTCAAAATCTTAGAATCTTATAATTTTAGAATTTTAGAAATTCAGAAACTTAAAAAGGAGGACGGCTGTTCTCCTTTTTTATTGAGATGTTTTTTCAGACGCCACCGTTTTTCCTTTCAGACGCCACAGGAGTGACGTCTCTACCTTTGTGTTTTTCCTTTCAGACGCCACAGGAGTGACGTCTCTACTGGGAAATTCTGTGAAAAAATATTAACTTTTTTATTTCGGAATTCTATTGTATTTTTGAAACAGAATTTTAAAACCATTTTTATGTCAAACGATCTTTTCAGGAATAAATACAGGATTCCTTCTGCCCGTGCCGACTGGCACAAATACAATGTCGGTTGGTACTACATAACAATATGCACCGACAAGCGCGAACATTATTTTGGAGAGATAATAAAGCAAACAATGCATTTATCCCCAATTGGAACATTTACAAAAAATATACTGGATGAATTGCATTTAATTTATGATGACGCGGCAATTCTATCATACGTCATAATGCCAAACCACATCCACATGATTATTGCCGTAGAGAAAACGAATAAAAGAAATGGCAGCAATAACAACGATGACGTAAATGAAGAAATGCAACATATTGCAAGACAATGCGGAAGATTGTCACATATTATCTCAAGATTCAAATCATTTATAACAAAACATGCAAGAGACAACGACATTCCTTTTATGTGGCAGGCACGTTTTTACGACACCATCATAAGAAATCCCGCAGATTTCATTGCAATTGACAATTATATCAAAAACAACATATCCAATTGGAAAGATGACGATTATCATTCACCATCATCCCGGTAGAGACGTCACTCCCGTGGTGTCTCCTCGAAGATTTAACCAGATGCAACTAGTTTCATTTCGAGATAAAATTTATAGATGTTTTTTCATACGCCACTGTTTTTCCTTTCATACCCCACAGGAGTGACGTCTCTACAGGGAGCAGCTAAAGGCCAAAAGCCTTAGTAAAAAATAATTCCTGATTTTTCAAAAAAAAATCTGTAGTCCGTAGTCCGTAGTCTGTTGACTTTTTATTATCTTTGCGTTTCACGAAAATTTTAAGTAAAGCGATATGGAAAATAACGAGTTGGATTTTGTAAACATACCAGAGGCAGTAGATTACAACGAAGACAGTATCAAGCACTTGGAGTGGGCTGAGCATATCAGAACGCGTCCTGGCATGTACATCGGCAAGGCTGGCGACGGTTCAGCACACGATGACGGCATCTACGTCCTTCTCAAGGAAATCATCGACAACAGTATCGACGAATACGTGATGGGCTTCGGCAAGAGCATTGAAGTCAGCATCGTTGACGGCACTGTACGCGTCCGTGACTACGGCCGTGGCATCCCGCTCGGAAGTCTCCGCGACTGCGTCGGCCAGATGAACACCGGCGGGAAATACGACTCAAAAGTCTTCAAGAAATCCGTAGGTCTCAACGGTGTCGGTACCAAAGCCGTGAACGCCATGTCATCACATTTCAAGGCACAGTCATATCGCGACGGCAAGACCAAATACGTTGAATATTCCAAAGGCAATATAGTAACAGAATCAGAAATCATCGACACCGAAGAAAAGAACGGCACAGAGATGATCTTCACTCCTGACAGAGAGCTTTTCGGCAACTACCATTACATCATGGAATACGTCGAGGAGATGATCTGGAACTACGCCTTCCTCAACAGCGGTCTCGCAGTATTTCTCAACGGACAGAAGTTCCAGGCAAAGAACGGTCTCTACGACCTGTTACTCCGTAAGATAGGCAAAGAAGAGACTTGCGCCTACCCTGTCATCCATATCAAAGAAGGCGACTTCGAATGCGCTTTCACACACTCAAACCTCACATCAAACGAAGAGTATTTCTCCTTCGCCAACGGTCAGCACAACCCACTCGGCGGCACACACCTCAACGTGTTCCGCGAAGCTATTGCCAAGACCATCAGAGAGTTCTATAACAAGGACTATGAGGTGTCAGACATCCGCTCTTCTTTCGTGGCAGCGATAAGCATCAAGGTCATGAACCCTGAATACGAAGGACAGACCAAGACCAAGTTCAGCTCTACATTCATGGAACCAGACGGCGTGACAATCAGAGCTTATATCACAGATATCATAAAACGTCATTTCGACAAGTTCTTACATATCAATTCTGATGTAGCAGAAGCTCTCATGCGTAAGATTCTCCAAAACGAGAAAGAGCGCAAAGGCATGGCTAACATCAAGAAGCTCGCTAAGGAAAGCGCGAAGAAAGTAAGCCTCAACAACAAGAAACTCCGTGAGTGCCGTATCCACTACAACACTAACCACGAGAAACGTCTTGAGACTACCCTATTCATCACTGAGGGTGATTCAGCATCCGGAAGCATCACAAAGAGCCGCGACGCTCAAACACAAGCCGTCTTCAGTTTGAGAGGTAAACCATTGAACTGTCTAGGCCTGACAAAGAAAGTCGTTTATGAAAATGAAGAGTTCAACTTATTGCAGGCAGCTCTTAACATCGACGAATCAATAGAAAACTTAAGATATAACAATATCGTTATCGCAACCGATGCCGATGTCGACGGTATGCACATCCGACTTCTGTTGCTCATCTTCTTCCTTCAGTTCTACCCAGACGTGGTTCGCGACGGACACCTTTACATATTACAGACTCCGTTGTTCCGCGTGAGAAACAAGAAGAAGACCATTTACTGTTACACCGACGAAGAAAGAATCGAGGCTATCAAGAGCTTAGGAACAAATCCTGAGATCACACGATTCAAAGGTCTCGGTGAAATCTCACCTGACGAGTTCAGCCACTTCATCGGCCCTGGCATAAGATTAGAACCTATCATCTTACGCCACGACTCAAGCATCATGGAACTGCTGAAATTCTATATGGGAGGTAAGAACCCACCTGAGAGACAGAAATACATCATCGACAACTTAAGAATGGAAGATGATACCAATATCGACAAACTGGAGTTGATTGGATAATTTTATTAGAACTTTAGAAATTTAGAACTTTAGAAATTTAGAACTCTAGAACTTTAGAATTTTAGAATTTTAAGAATAAAAAAAAACTCAGAAAGATTTTTCTGAGTTTTTTATTTTTTATTCATTTATCAATTTTATTATCAATAAGATATCGCCACTTTTATAACTCCGTCGAGTTTATTTTCAAAGATATGATATGCCTTTTCTATTTCTTTTAAAGAGAATCGATGTGTGATGAGAGGTGTGGTATCTATTTTACCTTCTTCTATCAATTTAAGCACCTCTTCACAGTCACAGCCGTCAACGCCGCCAGTCTTGAATGTCAGATTCTTGCCGTACATATCCGGCAGAGGCAGAACTTGCGGTTTATCGTACAATGCCACAACCGTCACTATAGCATTAGGGCGAGCGCATTCCCATGCCAGACGAAATGTATCATCAGCGCCAGCCACTTCCAGCACACGGTCCGCCCCATTATGATCGCTATTGTTCATCACGAAAACCTTACATTCTTCAGGTGTCGTAAGCAAGACTTCTGGATAATGTCTGCGAACGAAATCCCTTCTTTCCTCCGATTTCTCACAAACGATGATACGCTTGGGGTTACGAAGCATCACGCATAACAAAGTACAGATTCCTGTCGGACCAGCACCTATAATGAGAACCGTATCATCTTCCGTAATCTCTGAAATACGAGCCGCCCAAAAACCCGTTGCCAATACGTCTCCGACAAACAATGCCTGCTCATCGCTAACATCATCAGGAATCTTGTTCAACCCTTGATTTGCCAATGGAACACGCACATATTCAGTCTGTCCACCATCGATGCGACAACCCAAAGCCCAGCCGCCATTAGAATCAGTACAATTGTTGACATAACCATTCTTGCAGAAAAAACATTCGCCACAAAAAGTCTCCACATTGACAGTCACGCGGTCTCCGACCTTCACATTAGCAACCTCCTCGCCTATCTCCTCAACAACGCCAACCATCTCGTGTCCTACGGTAATTCCAGACACGGCACGTGGCACGCTTCCATGCTTGATGTGAATATCACTTGAACAAATGCTACTCATTGTCACACGAACTATAGCATCAGTAGGTTCAACAATCACAGGCTTTGCCTTGTCAACAAAAGCAAACCTTCCTTTCTCTATATATGTATATGCTAACATGATAAGTTTCTGAGTTTCTAAGATTCTGAGGTTTTGAAGTTTTGAATTTCTGAGCTTTTCGTAAGTTTCCTAAACCTCACAATAAACGCCACTGCGGCGAGGGAGATTCCTGCCATGAAACCGCCGACGATGCCTTCGGCGCCGAGACCGAGTTTGAAACCGAGGAGATAACCTACAGGTATCTCTACCAAGAGATAACACACCACAGCGCAATACATAGGGAATTTGACATCGGTAAGACCGCGCAAGGCACCAAGCATAGTGACCTGTGTTCCGTCGATGACTTCGAACAAAGCGACGACGACAAACAACTTCGCAGTTATAGCGATTACCTCTTCGTCGGCGCTGAATATCCTTGCCAAGTATTCACCGCCAAAAGCATAGACCAAGGCGAAGAACGCCATGATGGCAATGCCGAGATGCAAGCCTGAATAAGTGTGATTCTTAATTGCCGCCACGTTCTTATGACCCAAGTCATGAGAGACGAGAATAGTGGATGCGGCAGCGACGCCATTGGCAATCATAAATGAGAATCCCATCATAGTCTGAGTGATCTGGTTCGCAGCCAACGTCTTCTCCCCTAGCCATCCCATCATGATGGTCATGAATGTCAAGGAGAAAAGTTCGAGAGTAAGTTGTGTCGCGATAGGGAAACCCACTTTCACGAGTTCCCATTGTTTTTTAAGCGACAATGCTGCGCGAGTGAAATATGAGAAATAATGGCGATATTCTTTTTTGACTAAGACGATGACGAGGAATGCTATTGGCATCATGATTCTGGATATGAGAGTAGCGACTCCAGCTCCAGTGACGCCAAGTTCCGGGAATCCCATATAACCATAGATGAAACCGAAGTTAAGGAAGATATTCAAGACGTTACAGCCTATCGTTATCAACATGGAATAGAATGTGTTGCCGAGACCTTCGAGGAACTGCTTGAATGTCATGAACAAAAGATAAGGTATCAGTGACAGCGTTACGGTATAATAATAACCGTCGAGAATCTCGAGCACCGACTCCGGCTGACCGAAGTAAGTTAGCATCGGATTTATGATGAGGAGAAGCACGCATAGGGCGACACTTATCACTCCATTAAGCAGCATTGAGTTTTGGAACAAGACGCCAGACTGCTGACGTTCATGTCTCGCATGATGGATACCTACGAGAGGCGTGAGACCCATCGCGATACCGAGACCGATCATGGTGATGTTGGTGATGATAGCACTCGAGAGCGACACGGCAGAAAGTTCAACCGCACCGAGGCGACCCACCATGATGGTATCCATAACCTGTACTAATTGCTGTCCCGCGAACGACAATATCACCGGGAACGCAATACGAAGATTTTGTATGTAATATTTTTTGTTTATCATAATTTTTAAGTCAACGGACAACAAACAACAGTCAACAGACTTTGTCCACTTTTTTAAGTCAACAGACAACAGTCAACGGACAACAGACCTTAGTCATTCGCCTTTTGCCAACAAAAAAACGCCTTGTCGAACCTTAACTTTTGCTAATACAAAAGGACGTCGGTTCAGCAAGACGTGCGGGTGCAAAGATACGAAAAAAATACTACCCTACCATATCATTTATGTCATAATAAAGAAGTCTTGTTATATTATCCGATTCTTCTTTTCTAAGATATTGGAAGTCGTTGTTTTCATAAAAAGACAATGCTGCAGAATAAGCGTCAACGGTTATAAAACGACAGCCTGTCTTGTTATCCACAAGAAAATATGATTTAATGAAATCAAGCAATATGGAACCTATTCCATTTCCATGAAAATCCTCATCAACGCCCAAGCGGCATATCTTAACTGCTGGATAACTTCTGATACGTTTCTCGTTTACAAAACGATTACGTCTGAAACGATTAAATTCCGTTTTATCATTGAAATCAGTTAATGAAACTCTATCGTTAGCCAGACTGAAATAACCAATAACCTTCTTTGATTCTTTATGCTCGAAAATATAAGTTACCGCTAACAAGGCTTTTCTATACAAATCCGACTGATTCAAGATAAAGTCGTTCAAATCAGCATCGCCGCAATTAAACGACTTT
>JAZKYV010000013.1:0-72865 GCA_045612345.1 Bacteroidales bacterium | reverse complement strand
GCTTTGCCTGGGAATTTGTCAGCCATATCTTGAACTTTGTTGCGGTTTGAAGCACGCATTTCGAGCATATAGTCAACCATTTCCATTGTGATACCTTCTGGGATTTCGCAAACGCCGTCTGGACCAGAGATAGCAACAACTTTAGCACCGAGTTCGATAGCTTTTGTTGCAGCGCCCCATGCTACGTTACCGAAGCCTGATAAAGCGATTTTCTTGCCTTCCATTGTATCGTTAGCTTGTTTTACCATGCGGTTAACATAGTACATAGCACCGAAACCTGTAGCTTCTGGACGGATCAATGAACCACCCCAGCCGTATGATTTGCCTGTTAAAGCGCCTGTGCTGTGTTCACGAGCTAATTTTTTGTACATACCGTATAAGTAACCGATTTCGCGGCCGCCAACGCCAACGTCACCAGCTGGTGAATCTTGGTCAGCACCGATGTTTCTCCATAATTCATACATGAAAGCATGGCAGAAGCGCATGATTTCGCCGTCTGATTTTCCTGTTGGATCGAAGTCAGCACCACCTTTACCGCCACCGAGTGGAAGGTTTGTCAAAGCGTTTTTGAAGATTTGTTCGAAGCCTAAGAACTTCAACATTGAAACGTTAACAGCTGGGTGGAAACGGAGACCGCCTTTGTATGCGCCGAGAGCAGCATTGTATTGTACACGGTAACCGAGGTTTGTACGAACTTCACCTTGATCGTCAACCCAAACAACTCTGAATGTGAAAACGCGATCTGGTTCTACTAAACGTTCAACGATTTTTGCTTTTTCGAATTCTGGATGTTGGTTGTATACTTCTTCAACTGATTCCAAAACTTCGCGAACTGCTTGTAAATACTCTTTTTCGCCTGGGTGCTTAGCTTCCAGGTTTGTCATAATGGTTTGTACGTTCATTATTTTATTTTTTTATAAGGTTAATAACTAATGTTAATTTGTCTTTTATTTGTTCCGCAAAGGTAATGTTTTTAATTAACAATTTCCAAATATTTAAATAAATATTTTTTACTTAAAAAATTTATCATTATTTGTTAATTGTTTTCACAAATTCCCCTGAATCCCACACTAGTATTTCCTTCACCGAGCCGTCCCTATTGTATTGGATTTCATTTCCATCCCTAACATTATCCTTATAATTTATCTCTGTTATCAGAGTTCCGTCAGGAGAATATCCTTTCTGTAATCCAGAGCCGTTTTCGTAGGTCGCAACAGAGCCAACAGCGCCGCCTTCGTAATACACGGTCCATTTTCCATGAAGCATGCCGTCTTTATACGCTCCGTCCATAAAAAGTTTGCCGCTGCTATACCATTGCTTGTACTCGCCATGAAGGACACCTTCTTTATAATGCTCCACTTTAACCAAAGTGCCAAAGACATCATACGACTCGAAAACACTGTCGTATTGGTTGTTCTTCATATAATATCTAGACTGAAGATTGCCATTCTCATACCATCTCAAGACCTCTCCTTCCATGGCATTCATATTATAATGTGCCTTCATATCCGGCTTGCCATTAGCGAAATACCAAAAGCAATCGCCATTAATATTGCCGTCTTTGTATCTCAACTCCGACTTGAGATTTCCATTATCCCAATATGAACGAACAACATCCTTATCCTTATTGCCAGAACAAGAGACAAGAACGAGACTTATCACAAGAAATGACAATACCTTATTCATATTGCAATAGATTCTTCTCATAATTTTTATACTGATAGACATTCCAATATGCGTTTTCAACGCCATCTTCATATCTGCTTCTTTCGAAAGAATATCTAGTATTCAACAACGGAATATCGTATGATTCTATACCTATATTAATATTATCTCCATAATTCATCAAGGCATTCAAGAAATACCATGCTATATTGAAACCATGATATGCTATATCCTTTGGCTCCGTTCCATAGTTATTTCTAAACTTACAGATGAAATGACCTACGCTATAAGTATCATAGTTTGTGTAATCATCATCAAAATACACAGCATTTAACTTCATCAGGTTCTCATTGAAAAGTCTGTCAAACTTTGACCAGTCAGGAAGTGCGATGAGTTTGGATGGATATTCTCCTGAAAGTATGTTGATTTTATTTAACATCTCTGTTGCGAACACCTTGTTTTCACCATAAACGATGAAAAGATTGCCACGTATCGACGAAGCTATTTTCTTCACTTCATTCAAACTATCTATAGAATAGTTGAACGACATGATCTGATTCTTCAACATGGTGCTGTCATCAGGGTTCTGGTTTATCAAAGACACATCAAGTATCACGTTATCCGACTGATACTCATTTTCATTAAACTCAACTTCTTCTATCTTCCATGCATCATGATGCTTCTTTACAACCTTTTTGATATGCTTATTTGGCACCAATGAATAAGGATTGACACTTCTGTACGCCACATCTTCTATCATTGTAACATAATTCATGCTGTTAGTGTCTTCAGCAAAGATAAATACATTGTTATCAGTGTACTTATCTCTGATGAGAGATTCTAGTTTATGCATCTGATAGCGATAGGATGGCTTAACTTTCACCACGTTTCTATTTCCTACAACAATGTCTTCTCTATTTGTCATAGGATTAACTATGAGAATATCATTCTCCGCTGCAAAATCCATCACTTTTTCGAAAGCCTTGACATGGAATGGCCCGACTATAACATCTGCATTCAATAACCAGGTGTCATTTATTGCAGCCATTACTTTGTTAGTATCTTGGTCGACATCATAAACCTTAAGGTCGAGTTTCATGTCATATTGACTCACCATTGAGTCAACAGCGATCATAAAGCCTTCATAGAAATGAATATAAGAGAATGGTTTAGCGAGCAGCTGCTTATTAGACGCCTCTGCTTCCATAAAAGCATCGTCAACTTGCTCCAAATATAAAGGCATCATCAATGCAACCTTATATAATCTTTCAGAGTCGAATGTCGGGAGGAGATATTCTTCTACATATCTTGTGGAATCATTTGCCATTATGGTATCAATAGCAACATCTTCCATAAAGGTAACTTCTTCTTTTGGTCTATATGGAATTCTGAGCAATTCACCGGCTTTGACATTATATTTAGCATCCTTATTCTCCTTAAGGATCTCATATACTGTAACGCCATACATATCAGCAATATCTTTCAACGATTGATTCTTGTCAACTGTATGAATATAATATGGTTTGCCATCATATTCTGTTACAACTTGAGATTTCAATGCCTCCTGTGCGTCTAATTCTGGAGAGCAACACATAGTTGCCACACACAAGAACAAGAATGTTAGAAATGTTTTAGAATTACTCATTTTTTTTTTACAGTTTAAAGTTTATAGTGTATAGTTTAGAGTAGTTTCAAAGTAGATAGTTTAGAGTTATTAGTGTATTTATTTTTGGTTCAAAGTTCTTAGTTCAGGGTTCTTAGTTCAAAAAAAAAACATAGAGACGCCATATTAACGACGTCTCTACGTATATTTTTTCATTATTGTTTATCAACGAGTGGTTTAAAACCTTTACCCATGATTTCTGTACTTGATACTACGTTCAAGAATGCTTCAGGATCGATTTCTCTCAATGCTGATTGCAACTTAACGAGTTCAGGGCGTGTCAATGTAACATAGATCATCTTGCGATCAACGCGTTTGTATAAAACTTTACGGAAGAAGCATGTACCGCCACGGTTGATATCTTTAACGATAACGTCGCGAACTTCTTCAGCTTTGTCTGTAACGATGAATGCTGTTTTGTAGCTATTGAAGCCGTCAACTACGAGGTCGATGATCCAGCCTTCGATTACGATAACTAAGATTGAATAAACTGGGAGACGTAATTGTGGTTCAGCGATTAATGTTGTGAGAGTGATGATTGAGTCAACGATCATAACCAATGTACCGAGAGAGATCTTAGTATATTTATGGAGGATCATTGAGATGATATCGCTACCACCTGATGTTGCGCCAGACTTGAAGATGAGACCGATAGCCAAACCGTAGATACCGCCTGATACCAAAGTATTTAAGAAGTAATCTGGAATGAAGTAAAGACCTTCGCTATGTGGGATTTGTAACCATTCTGGGTTAACTGCTGCAGGGTTATCAATGATGCCGTTATGAACGACAGGAGCATAACCGATGAAAGTTTCGATGAGGTAAGTGAAACCGAAGATCAATAATGTTGAAACGATTGTTTTGAAACCGAATTTAGGTCCGAGGATCAAAGTACCGATGATCAACAATGGAATATCCATGCAGATAGCATAGAGAGATACTTTCCAAGGCCATACTGTGTTCAATACGTTTGAAAGACCGTATGTTCCACCTGGAGCCAAGATGTAAGGGTTAACGAATAAGATGTCGCCAATAGCGAACAACAAACTACCGAAAATGAGGTAGAAATAAGCGATGGCTTCTTTCTTCCAGTTAATTGTTTTCATAATTTTCTCTAATGATTTTTTAGTCAACAGTCAACTGACGACAGTCAACAGTTGAAGGTTATTAATTATTTTTAGTTTTTCAGTTAGGAATTAGGAGTTAGGAGTTAAGAAACTCCATCAGCCTCCTTAAATTCTAAAAATTCAAGACGCGTCAATGCTTTTTATTGATGTCACATTGACACGTCTCTAATTATGAATTATGCATTATGAATTATGCATTGATTATTCCCATTCAATTGTCGCCGGTGGCTTAGAGCTGATGTCGTAGCAAACTCTGTTAACGCCTCTGACCTTATTGATGATATCGTTTGATACCTTTGCAAGGAATTCGTATGGGAGGTGTACCCAGTCTGCTGACATACCGTCTGTTGAGATAACAGCGCGGAGAGCGATTGTATATTCGTAGCTACGTTCGTCACCCATTACGCCGACGCTCTTACATGGAAGGAGGATTGCTCCAGCTTGCCAGATGCTGTCGTAAAGGTTGTCTGCCATTTCATTTGGGAATGAAGCGTGAGGCAACTCACATTTCCAGTTTCTCAATGATGATATATATACTTCGTCAGCATCGCGAAGGATACGTAATTTATCTTCTGTAACAGCACCTAAGAGGCGGATTGCCAAGCTTGGTCCTGGGAAAGGATGACGGCCGATGAGTTCTTTCTTGATACCCAAAGCGCGACCAACGCGACGTACTTCGTCTTTGAACAATGCGCGTAATGGTTCAACGATCTTAAGGTTCATCTTTTCTGGAAGACCACCTACATTGTGGTGTGACTTGATCTTACATGTAGCGCCTTCGATGCCAGCACTCTCGATAACGTCTGGATAGATAGTACCTTGTGCCAACCAGTTTGCGCCTTCGATTTTCTTAGCTTCTGCTTCGAACACTTCGATGAATGTTGCGCCGATAGCCTTACGTTTCAATTCAGGATCTGTAACATCTTTGAGTTTGCTCAAGAACAACTCACCTGCGTTGACGCCGATAACGTTAAGACCTAAGTCTTTATATGATTCCAAAACATCTTCGAATTCGTTCTTTCTCAAGAGACCGTTGTCAACGAAGATACAGTGTAAGTTTGCACCGATAGCCTTGTTCAACAAGACAGCTGCAACTGTACTGTCAACGCCGCCTGAAAGACCTAAGATAACTTTGTCGTCACCGAGTTGTTGTTTGAGTTCTTCAACGATATTGTCAACGAAAGAACTTGGAGTCCAGTCGCCTTTGCAACCGCAGATCTTCTTAGCGAAGTTCTCGATCATCTTTGAACCTTCTAATGAGTGAGATACTTCTGGGTGGAATTGAACAGCGTATGTTTCTTCGCCATCGATTCTATATGCTGCATTGACAACATCTTCTGTACTTGCGATAACGCGAGCGCCTTCTGGCAAACGAGCGATTGTATCGCCGTGTGACATCCACACTTGGTTTACTTTGTTAACGCCTTCAAATAAAGGACAAGATTCGTCAACGATAGTAAGAGATGCACGACCGTATTCTCTTGCTATAGAGCCATTGACTTCACCACCGAAATGATGAGCCATGAATTGTGAACCGTAGCAAATTCCGAGGAGAGGCATCTTACCTTTTATGTTTGACAAATCTACATATGGTGCTTTCTCATCTCTTACAGAGAAAGGGCTTCCGCTCAAAATCACACCTTTAATATCTGGTGTCAATTCCGGAATCTTGTTATAAGGATGGATCTCACAATAAACGTTCATCTCACGAAGACGACGTCCTATAAGCTGTGTTACCTGTGAGCCAAAATCTAAAATTAATATTGATTCTTGCATATTGAATAATTTGGTGGCAAATTTAATAAAATTATCCTTTCATTTTAGTTTTTTTCTTAAACTTGCGTCAAAATAAATTTATTATGGCAACAGCTCAAAAAGGCAAGAAAAAAGGCAAACAGATAAAAGGCTCAAAAGGAAAGAAAAACAGCGGTAACACCAGCTTTTTCACCAAATTCATATTGGTAATATTAGCTTTATCTCTTGTAGCAACAGCCATATTCTTTACGTTAAATAACTTTAACATCAACAAGACAAATGTCAAAAACGAAAGCAATGTCGTAAAAACCGAAACCGTCGTAAAGAAAGAAGATGTTAAAAAAGTTGACAAACCGATAGAAAAACCAGAAGTAAAAACCGAGGCAAAGACCGAAACCAGCGCTCCTCAAAAGCAGGAAACTAAAAAAGAAAACAACGACATAAAGGAAACAAAACAAGAATCTAAAGAAATGAAGACCTTGAACGGCTGCTGGTTAAGTTCCGAACAAGGCGCCTTCATCACAATAGACGAATATGGATATCGCATCGACTTCTCTAACGTCGACGCAGGAAGACCTATGACAGGCAACTACTTCATCGAGAACAACCTCATCACCTTCGCCAGCGACGGCAACGAATGCGAAGACGACGGCACTTACAGAATCACATTCTATAAGAAAAACATGAGCCTCAGCTGCAAGAACGACGACTGCACCGACCGCAGAAACGTATTAGAAGCAGACTGGGAATGGGTTGAGTATTAATTGAAAGTTGAAAGTTGAAAGTTGAAAATTAATTTTCCATTTTCAGCTTTCAACTTTCAATTTCTAAATTCGTTTATTCTTTTTCAATGCTTCATTGATGATCCACTGGATCTGTCCGTTGACTGATCGGAATTCATCAGCCGCCCATTTCTCGACGGCCTCCATGGTCTTGGCATCAAGACGCAAGGCGAAGTTTTTCGTTAAATTATCCTTGTCTTTCGCCATTTTCCAATGCCTCCCCTATTGTTTTAGTGAATATATTGTCTTTCAAAACGTATTTGTCGAAGACATAAATAACAGCTACGACAATCGCGATTACGAAGAAACCAGACAAGCCTGTAAGACCATTCAGCAAATCATTGCCGCCTTTCACTAAAGTGATATTCAAACCTGCGACAGCATTTATCGTTCCATGGAATATAGCCGCAGGAAAAACAGACTTTGTCTTAAGCACAAAATATGTCTCGATAAACGAGGCCAACACACAGAATACGACCATCATAAAAACGCCAGCAACAGAATGTTGAGGATAATTATGGCCGAGCAGTATCAATGGGAAATGCCATATACCCCAGACGATTCCGATGAAGACAGAAGCACAGATGAATTTCTTTTCTTTCAAGGCAGAAACGAGATAATTACGCCAACCATATTCTTCACCAAAAGCAAAGACAGCGTTGATGCTAACGCCTGCACATAAACCGCTTATTATTGTTACCAATGTCAAAATCGCAGGATTCAAAAGTTTCACGAACAATTCCTTCTGTTCCTCCGAAACCTGATCCATCGGAATCATTGATGACATATCAGTGTTTATCTCGACGCCTGGCAAAAGAGTGTTAACAAAAATTGCCAACAAAACCAAAACGACAGGAAGCATCCATGCGACAAGCCACGCCCAACTAATCTTAAAGCTAAAAAGCTTTGTCGATGCCAGCTTTTCCTTGTCAATCTTTTGTATGACGACAGCTGTTATCAATGGCAGCAACATATACAAAGACGCACATATCGTGTACATCATAGGATTGTCTAAAATGTTTTTAACATTCAATCCGAAAATCATAAACGCCGCCAAGGCCCAGCTTACCAAACAAACTATTATTGAATATCTAATCGCTTTTTTCATAATTATTCAAGTCAACGGACAACAGACTACAGACAACAGTCATTGTCCTATTTAAACATCTATTTTTAGACGCAGCAATTACATATTGTTATTTTATAGTGTAATCAAATACGTCTCTAAACCATTCCTAATTCCTAATTGAATTAATTTCTTCAAACAAGGCTTTCGTCTCTTCAACGGTTTTTCTGTTAATGAAAATCAATAACTTTTGACTTTCGTCATTAGCCTTTTGACATTTTATTTCAATAAACAAAGGAACATCTTTATTGACATAGAGGCGGCATTTGTTACCGTCGCTCATCTTAAACTTTCCGATATTGACTTTCCTTGTTGAAATGCCGTTGGTTCTGGTCTTTATAGAAGGAAGACTTTCAATGAGCATGACAGTATCGATATCAGAAAGAGGAATACTCATTGCATATTCTCCTTTGATTTCCAAGACATCATTGTTAATGACGACTTCATTGCTATAGTTGACAAACAAAACTGGAATTAAAACCGCAGCCATCAATACTCCAATCATAAGAATGCCTCTCTTGCTTCTCGGAGGTTTTGCATAATGATTAAGTTCGTTTTCTTTAAGAATCTTAACATTATTTTTCATATCATTGAAAAGTTCCTGAGTCAATTCGTCATTTTTATAATTTATATAAACCACCCCCTTGACAGTCTTAATCTCTATAGCTTTGATGTTTCTATTTCTGATATAAAGAGTCGCATTTTCAGAAGAATCAAAATCATTTTTCTTTATTGTGAAATAACCTTTCTGAATAGGTCCCATTCCCGTTCCATTGGTACGATAGATCAATTTCGGAAGACTATCGACAATATTTATCGAAACGATAGTGTCATTAGGAATCCACAGCGGATACATCAAATCCTTGATTTTTATTCCGTCGTTGAAAATTAAAACCGTTTCTTTCTTGAAAGCAACTAGAACGAAAACGAGCATTGTTGCTATTATTATTATCATTAATGCTGACATAATTTTATGTTTTTATTTCTCGCAAAGACGCAAAGAACGCAAAGTTTTTATGAGATTAAACGTTCACTTCATTGAGACGCATCAATTACATATTGTTTATTTTTATGGTGTAATTTGATACGTCTCTAAATTATCAAGACGTGTCAATGCGTGTTTATTTTTCATAGGTAACATTGACGCATCTCTACATTATTGATAAAGCGTTCCAGTATTGACGACAGGCTGTGCTGATTCGTCGGCGCAGAGGACCACGAGAAGGTTGCTTACCATAGCGGCTTTCTTTTCGTTATCGAGTTCCACGATTTCCTCTTCGCTGAGTTTTTCGAGAGCCATCTTCACCATTGAGACTGCGCCTTCCACAATTTTCTCACGCGCTGCGATGATAGCAGCGGCTTGTTGACGACGCAACATAACAGCAGCGATTTCAGGTGAATACGCCAAGTAATTTATTCTTGCTTCAACCACTTCAAGACCTGACATCTCAAGACGGTCATTCAATTTCTTCAATAAAATATCATTTATCTCTGCGCCGCCAGAACGTAATGTCAACTCGTTGTTTTTAGTGTCGTCATTATCATCGTAAGCGAACATGCCAGCAACTTCTCTCAAAGCAGCGTCACTTTGTACGCGGACGAAACTTTCAAAAGCCTTCATTCTTCCAGAGACAGTCACGCCTACTTGACCGTTAGCACCGCCTGCCATTGTCTGTGAGTCGATTTCGAACATGGCTTTATATGTATCTTTCAACTTCCAAACCAAGATCTGACCGATCATGATAGGATTACCGGTCTTGTCATTAACCTTAATAGGATCGACGTTGAGGTTGCGAGCGCGGAGAGAAACTCTCTTTGAAGAAAGCAAGAAGTTAACCCAATAGAAACCTGTCTTCTTGAAAGTACCACGATAGTTACCGAAGAACAACATCGCCATAGCTTCATTAGGTTCCTGCATTCTCAGACCGAACAAACATATTAAGAAAAAACAAGCTGCAACAATACATAGGACAATACCTGTCGTATTTGGATGATTAGCAAAATATACGATACCATAAACAGATAACGCAGTCAATGCCAAGAATAATATCAATGCCACAAAACCATTGATGACTAAACCTTTAAATTCTTTTTCTTTTGTTTCCATAATTGTTATTTTTTAAGACTTTTAAACTTTATTTTAATATCATTTTGATATCACAAAAATATAACACATTTTTATATTTGTCAAGATATTTTCAATAAAAAACTTAAACTTTCAACATATCAAAGCAAAAACTATATCAAAACAAAAAAAGAGTCAAACAATATACAAATCAACCTTAAAAAAAACTGTTGTCCGCTGTCTGTCGTCCATTGACTATTTTTATTAACTTTGCACATCATTTGAAAACTAATACATTATTAATATGAACAGAAAATTCTTAAGTGTGATTGCATTAAGCATCATGACATTGGCGTCTTGCACTAACAAAGAACAAGCCGCTACAGAAAACCCATTCTTGTCTGACTACGGAACACCTTATGAGGTTCCAGCTTTCGACAAGATCAAGACAGAACACTATCTTCCTGCTTTTGAAGAAGGCATGAAACAACAAAAGGCAGAAGTTGATTTCATCATCAAGAACAGAGCGGTGCCAGATTTCCAAAACACAATCTTGGCTTACGACAAATCCGGCGCTTTGATCGACAAAGTCGGCAACATTTTCTTCAACCTTATGGAATGTATGTCAGACGATGAAATGCAAAACATCGCTACTGAAATAATGCCTCGCCTCTCAGCTCACAGCGACGAGATTTCAATGAACCCTCTTCTTTTTGAAAAGGTAAAATATGTTTACGAAAACCGTAACAACATGAACCTCGACGACCAACAGATTCGCGTCGTTGAGAAATATTACACAGACTTCATCCGTAGCGGTGCTGGATTGAATGACGCTGACAAAGAAACATTGAAAGGCATCAACGAAAGATTATCATTGTTAAGCCTCCAATTCGGCAACAACCTCCTCGCTGAAAACTCATCATTCAAACTCGTCGTCGACAACGAAGCCGACTTGAGCGGACTTCCACAGTCAAGCATTACAGCTGCTGCTGAACAAGCCAAGAAAGACGGCATGGAAGGCAAATGGGTATTCACATTATCAAAACCAAGTCTCATCCCATTCCTCCAATATGCAGACAACCGCGACTTACGCGAAAAAATCTACATGGGTTACGTAATGCGTGGCAACAACGACAACGCTAACGACAATAAGGCTTTAATCGAAGAGATGTCAAAACTTCGTCTCCAAAAGGCACATCTCCTCGGTTATGAAGACTACGCATCTTACGTACTCGAAGCCAACATGGCAAAAGACGTTCCTACAGTCGACACATTCCTTTCAGACTTATTCCAACCAGCTTTGAAAGTCGCTAAAAACGAACTCAAAGAAATGGAAAAGATCGCTGGCTTCGACTTAGAATCATGGGACTGGTGGTACTACGCTGAAAAAGTTCGCAAAGAAAAATACAACTTCGATGAAAACGAATTGAAACCTTACCTCTCATTGAACAACGTCCGTGACGGTATGTTTATGGTCGCTAACAAATTATACGGCATCACATTCGAACAACGCCACGACCTTCCAATCTATTTCGAAGGCGTTGAGACATGGGAAGTAAAAGAACAAGACGGTTCATATCTCGGTGTTTTATACTTAGACTATTTCCCACGCGACAGCAAGAGCGGCGGCGCATGGTGCACAAGCTTCCGTGAAGCAGGTTACGACATCGAAGGCAACAAGATTTCTCCACTCGTATCATTGGTATTGAATTTCACACCTCCAACAGGCGACACTCCTGCCCTCCTCAGCTGGGACGAGACAGAAACATTATGGCATGAATTCGGTCACGGCTTGCACGCTTTATTCTCAGACGGCAAATACAGCAGAACATGCGGTGTTGTTCCACGCGACTATGTAGAGCTTCCTTCACAAGTTATGGAAAACTGGGCCGGAGATCCTGAAGTATTGAGAATGTACGCAAAACACTGGCAAACAGGCGAAGTCATCACAGAAGAAATCATCACCAAGTTAGAAAACAGCGGTTTGTTCAACCAAGGTTTCGTTACAACAGAATTCTTGGCAGCTGCCATCTTAGACATGGAATATCATAAGTTAAAAGAAATCAGCGATGACTTCAACGCTGCTGAATTCGAAAAAGCAAAGATGGACGAAATCGGCTTGATTGGCGAGATCTATCCACGTTACAGAAGTACATATTACTCACACATCTTCTCAGGCGGTTACTCAGCTGGTTACTATGTATACTACTGGGCAGCAGTTTTAGACTCAGACGCTTTCAACTACTTCAAAGAATCAGGCGACTTGTTCAACCCAGAGTTAGCCGCCAAGTTCAGACAACACTGCTTGCAAGAATGCGGCAACGACGAAGGTATGGTACAATACAAGAAGTTCCGCGGTCAAGAGCCAAGCAACGAGCCATTCTTGAAGAAACATGGACTTAAGTAATTCATAATTCACAATTCATAATGCATAATTAAAGAGCCTTCGGGCTCTTTTTTTTTGTAAAAAAATATTTGACACCTTGCAATAAGTTACCTACTTTTGCAGTCTTTAAAATATGACCAATCCAACACATCATAATATATACTATGTTTGAACAAAAAATAAAGGAAAACCAGAATTTATCCGAATCAGATTTAAGACATTTACGCTTACTTGCCAAGTCATTTCCATCTATTGCATCTGCAAGTACAGAGATTATCAACCTTGAGGCGATTCTCAACCTTCCAAAAGGCACAGAACACTTTCTATCCGACATCCATGGAGAAAATGAGGCATTCCAACATATATTAAAAAATGCTTCCGGATCAATAAAACGCAAAGTCAACGACGTATTTGGAGCTTCGCTTCGCGAGGCAGAAAAAAGAAACCTTTGCACTTTGATTTACTACCCTAAGGAAAAACTCCGTAAAATCAAGAAGGAAGACACTAACATCAACGAATGGTATATGGTGACTTTAAACCAATTGGTTAAAATATGCCAAAACGTATCATCCAAATACACACGTTCTAAAGTCCGCAAGGCACTTCCAAAAGAGTTCGCCTATATCATAGAAGAGTTGCTTCACGACACGCACGAAAGCAACAAACTAGGATACTTCAATCAGATTATTTCCACCATAATTTCCACAAAGCGCGCCGATGAGTTCATCATTGCCATGTGCAACCTTATTCAGCAGCTTGCCATCGACAGTCTGCATATCGTAGGAGACATATATGACAGAGGTCAGGGCGCTCACATAATTCTCGACACTCTATGCACATATCACAATGTCGACATCCAATGGGGCAATCACGACCTTTTATGGATGGGAGCCTTTGCTGGCAATGACGCCTGCATTGCGACAGTATTACGCCAATCACTAAGATATGCGACCCTTGAAACTCTAGAAGAAGGCTATGGCATCAACCTACTTCCTCTCGCCACTTTTGCGATGGAAATATATAACGACGACCCGGTAGAAGTCTATGCGCCAAAGATGAAACTTGTGACAGAACATTACACTGAAAAGAAGCAACATCTCATCGCACAAATGCACAAAGCCATCTCCATAATACAATGGAAATGCGAAGCGGCATTGATAGACAGACATCCAGAATACAACATGTCTGACAGAAAGTTATTACATCTGATTGATTTAGAGCGTGGAGTCATAAACATAAATGGCATTGAATGCGAACTCCTTGACAAGTCATATCCTACAATCGACCCATCAGATCCATATAAATTGACGGATGACGAACAGGCCATTATCAACCATTTTCACTCATCATTCATCAATAGCGAGAAACTCAAGAAGCACGTATATTTCCTACTTCAAAAAGGCTCGTTATATTTAGCAAGAAACAACAACCTTATGTTCCACGCTTCAATACCTTTAAACGAAGATGGTACATTCAAGGAGGTCAAGATAATAGACAAGTATTATTCTGGCAAGAGACTTTTTGACCGCATAGACGCTCTAGTTCAATTAGCATGCAGAAAATCAACGGAAATATCTGAAGAAAAACAAGCTTCCATTGATTATATGTGGTACTTATGGTGCGGCGCCGATTCACCCTCATTCGACAAGGCCAAAATGGCAACATTCGAACGCTACCTGACCACAAACAAAGAGGTTCAAAAAGAAGAGAAAGGACACTATTATAAATTGCAGAACGATGAGAAGGTATGTATTAACATACTTAAAGAATTCGGCATTGAAAGTGAAGGAAGCCACATCATCAACGGACACGTACCTGTTAAAATAAAGAAAGGAGAACACCCCGTTAGAGCCAACGGCAAACTGCTGGTAATAGACGGAGGATTCTCAAAAGCATATCATTCAGAAACAGGTATTGCAGGCTACACATTAGTTTACAATTCATTTGGCATGCAACTAGTACAACACCAGCCATTTGAATCTACGCAGAAAGCCATTGATGAAGGACTCGATATCATCTCCAACACCGTGCTTTCGGAACATAACACTGAACGCCTGCTTGTGAAAGACACCGACAAAGGCATCGAACTGACACGAGATATCGAAGACCTGCACAAGCTACTCATTGCATACCGCACAGCTTTGGTTAAAGAAAACAATTAAAGAATTCTAGAACTTTAGAAAATAAAAGGTGATGTTGTCAACCATTTTCACAACATCACCTTTATTCATAACTACTAATTCCAAAGTCACACGTCCGTACGCCTCTACGCGAGACCTTTAAAAAACTCAAAATCTCAGAAACTCAAAAACTTAGTGTCTCGGTGACTTGGTGACTTGGCGACTAGAAAAATCCCTTAGTTCCTTAACTCCTAATTATTCTAAACTCTTTGAGCAAGAACATCGGCTATATGCAGCACCTGAATATCGAACTTTTGTTTTTTGATACAGCTGTCGAGCTGCATAAGGCATGAGATGTCGTTTGTGACGATATATTCCGCGCCTGTTTCCATCGCGTCTTTGATTTTTCTCTCCGCCATGGCGACAGAGATAGCTTCATGTTGTATAGAGAAAAATCCGCCGCCGAAGCCGCAGCAAATCTCAGGACGTTTCATCTCAAGCAGTTCGAGACCTCTCACATGAGAGAGCAGCTTACGACCTTCGTCTTTAAGTCCGAGTTCGCGCAACGAACAGCAAGTGTCTTGATAAACAACCTTATGGTCAAACTCCGCACCGAAATCAACTACCTTGATTTTATTGACGAGAAAATCCGTAAGTTCATAAATATTCCTTACCACGCGCTTAAACTCCAAGTGAGAAGCTGTGTTATAGAACAATTCCTGATAACGAGTCTTTATGTAACCGACACAAGAAGCACTCACTCCGACGATAGGTCTGTCGTTAGGAAAATCATTTAAAAACTTCTCCCCCAGCTCCTTGGCTTCTTCCACGAAACCACTTGTAAATGCGAACTTACCGCAACAAGTCTGCTCCAGATTATATTCCACATCAACGCAAGCAGCATCCAATATCTTCATAACATTCTTAGCAGTTTCTGGGTAAAACTGGTCCATCACACATGAAATAAAGAGATCTATTGTCATATTTGCAAAATTTAGAATGTTATGTTAAAATATTTTAAGATTATTTGCAAAAATAATAAAAGACTACAGACTACAGACTACGGACTGCAGATTTTTTTTCAACTAAAGCATTATTGATTTTATTTTAAGACGCATCAATGTGCGTTTATTTTATAGGAAACATTGATACGTCTCTACATTGACTCAAAAAATCCAGGATATGATTTTGAGACGACATCAGTGTTTTCCATCGAGATGGTCCCTATTTTCATCGACAGAACGGAGAGCGCCATCGCGATGCGATGATCTTCGTAATTGTTAAAAACTATTGGATTTTCCTCAGTAAAATAAGGCAGTTCCTTTGGACAGAACATCTTCAACTCATCATCCGAGACGTCCTCGAAAACGATGTTGATTTTGGACAACTCCTTCATCATAGCCAATTTTCTATCCGACTCCTTTATCGACAGGTTCTTCAGTCCTGTAAACGTAGCGTTCACTTTATTTCCCGCACATGCCGCGATAACAGCAGGGAACAGGTCCGGACAATCTTTGAAGTTGAAAGTTGAACTCTGAACTTTGAACTCTGAACTCTGAACTCTGAACTTTGAACTTTGAACTCTGAACTCTGAACTCTGAGCTTTGAACTGACAGCCGACAGATGAATTACTGTTGACTGTTGACTGTTGACTATTGACCTTTTTAAGAACAATTCCTTCTTTTACTGGAATAGTTTCAACTCCAAGAGATTGGAACATCTTAATTGCAGCAGCGTCGGCTTGTAAAGAGTTTACGTTAAGATTTTTCAGCAGCATCTCTGTATCATCTGAGAAAGACGCCATTTCGTACCAGAATGCCGCCGCGCTCCAGTCGGGTTCCACCTTGATATTCTCAACATTATAACATCCAGGCTTTACCATTATAACTCTATCATTTCTAACGACATCTATTCCGCATTGACACATCATATCTATCGTCATGTCGATATAAGGCAAAGAGGACAGGTTTCCTGTCAGATGCAATTCAAGTCCGTTTTGCCACAAAGGAGCCGCCAGCAACAAGGAAGAGGCGAACTGACTGCTTTGTTCCGCACTTACTTCCAATCTCCACGGATCGCAAGGATTTGATCTCCACGGATCACGGGGATCACAGGTATTGTTTGGGGATGATGATATATGCTGACTTGCGAGATTCGTGGAGCTATTTGATCTCCACGTATCACGAGAATCACTGGTATTGTTTAGGGATGAAGACACGTGATGACTTGCGAGATTCGTGGAACCAATAAGAATCGGCGGATATCCTTCACGGCCTTGGTATTCTATCGAGACGCCGAGGCTTCTCAAGGCATCGACCAAGGAATCTATCGGACGGCTTTTCATTCTCTCGCTGCCGGTTAATAAGATGCTGACAGTCGACTCTGACTTTGACTCTTGACTCTGACCATTAACTTCCAACTTTGCGTCTCTGCGACTTTGCGTCTCTGCGACTGCAGCCGCTGTCATAAGGAAACGGAATACTGTTCCGGCATTGTGGCAATCTAATGTCAACGGACTTCGGACTTCGGACAACAGACCTTGAATATATTGATTTATAGTGTTTAAATGTTTCTGCAAAAGAACCGTATCATCTGAATCTGATAATTCTAGAATTCTAGAACTCTTAAAATTTAAAACTCTAGAATTTTCTAAAGTTTTAGAATTCAAAAATTCTAAAGTTCTAGCATAGTGCATAATCATCAAGGCTCTGTTGCTTTCGCTTTTGCTCAAAGGCAACTCCACCACACGATTTTGATCTCGGCTAATATTTTTTGCAGAAATTAACATTTATTCAGAAAATTTATTTTTCAAAATCAAGATCGCATCTTTTATATCATCCTCGCTCACTTCAACATCGGTCATTGGTTTCTCTGGAGCGGAAATCAAAACGAAACGAGGCTTACCGCCTTTGTTTTTCTTGTCATGAGAAATATAGCTATAAATCGCATCGACATCAAAACCATCAAGACTTAACACATTAAGATTTCCTTTAAACCACATCTCATAGAAGAACAGCCATTTCTCGTCCAATCCGCAATATTTAACGGAAAGATATAATGAAGAATACATTCCGAGTGCAACAGCCTCTCCATGAGTGAGATAGTTATCCTTATCCAGATAATAAGATTCCAAGGCATGACCTATGGTGTGACCGAAATTCAATATCTTACGAAGGCCAGACTCCTTCATGTCAAAACTGACGATTTCATCTTTTGTCATCGCTGCTTTTTCTATGAAACCCATATAGTTATCAGTATCCAAATCCAAGAATGAAGCGTCAGCCACGAAAGCATATTTCATCATTTCAGCAAGGCCAGATAGAATATCTCTTTCGTTAAGAGTCTTTAAGAATTGTGTATTTATTATTACGCTTTGAGGTTCGGAAAACAATCCGATCTGATTTTTATAATTGTTAAAATTTATTCCGTTCTTACCGCCTATGGAAGCGTCGATCATTGAAAGCAAAGTCGTTGGAACATTGACAAAATCGATGCCTCTTTTGTAGGTTGACGCCGCGAAGCCGCCGATATCCGAAATAGTTCCACCTCCAAGATTTATCATAAGCGAGTCTCTTCCCGCCTTAGCCTCAAGAAGTTTATTCCATATAAACATAACATTTTCAATACTTTTACTCTCTTCACCAGATGGTATCACGATTTTAACGCACTCTTTTCCTGGCAACATAGAAGCAATCATAGACGAATAGATGCCATAAATATTTTCATCTGTAAGGACAAAAAATTTATCGTAATTATTTGTCAGAGTTGACAACTGAGCATAAGCATCTTCTCCAAAAAATATGTTCATAACTCTTAAAATTTCTTTGCTAATTCTTTAAAAACACGACCTCTCTCTTCAAAGTTCTTGTATCTGTCGTAACTCGCAGCTGCTGGAGAAAGCAGACATACGTCACCACTTTTCGCCAAGTTCCCTATTATCTCAAAAGCAGACTCCATATCTGTATATTCCAACACATTTCCTTTATATCCTGCTTCCTGCAACTTAGCATTGATTGTCTGTCCCGCCCGACCTGTAATCAATATACAAGGCAAGACATTGTCTTTCAAATATGTAACTAATGGTTCATAGTCAATGCCTCTGTCGAAGCCGCCGAGCAAAAGAAAATTAACATTTTTTATAGTCTGTAACGCCGCTATCGTTGCCTGAGGTATCGTCGAGATGCTATCATTAAAGAACTTCACGCCATTAAAGACACCGACGAATTCCTGACGATGCTCCAACGACTTGAAAGTATAAAGATGAGGTATCAGAGTTTCAATTGACAATCCGTATGATTTGCAAGCACATAATGCTGCTTTAACATTACGTTTGTTATGTTCACCCAAAAGCGGAATCTGATTCCAGTCTATATTATAACCATCAAAATCACAACTTTCAAAATCAATGCAATTCTTTGCAACTGCTGACTGCTGACTGCTGACTGTTGACTGATTTACAACAGCTACATCTGAATCATCCATATATCGCAACACATTGATTTTAGCGTCCTTATATTTCTCAAAAGTACCGAAATGATCGAGATGTTCCTCAAAGACATTCAGGAGAATTCCAATGCGAGGAGATCTGTTTATAAATTGAAGCTGATGAGCAGAAAGCTCATAAACCACTATCGTTCTTTCATTTATGTCGGACACGCAATCCAAGATTGGAATACCGATATTACCTGCGAGTATGACATCATTTCCAGATTCTTTGAGAAGATGATATATCAAAGAAGATGTCGTACTCTTGCCCTTAGTTCCTGTAACGCCAATAACCTGATTATGATAAGCCTCCAAAAACAAATCAGTCTGCGAGCTTATCAAGGAAAAGTCGATGTCAATATCTTTAACAGAGATTCCTGGAGTCTTTATCACGATATCATAGTCGGAGGCAGCTTTCAGATAATCATCGCCGAAAAACAGATTATATCTCTCTTTATCAACATCTTGAAAAGCCGACTCGTTTTTATCAGCGATGCCCACTATAGCCTCAGGCATATATTGCTGCAAAAACCTCAAGGTCGATTTTCCCTCACGGCCAAATCCTGCGATGAGGATTCGTTTTCCGCTCAATCGTCTGCAAATAGAATCTATCATCTTAGTCATTGTTTATAAACAAGTTATCCTTCAATATCGCTTCAAAATGCTCAGGAAGATTATTCACCACGTCGTATTGACGTAATAAATTCTTAATCTGTTGTCCGTCGTCCGTTGTCTGTTGACAATACTCCAAACAAGCATTCACCTCTTCCACTGTTCCGACACATTCAAAAGGTTTCACTTCTGCTTCTCCTTTAAGCTGTTTCAATATAGGCAATAACTCACTGTCGTTCAGCAAGTCATTTCCAAATATCTCAACCAATTCATTCTTAGGAATAAACGGTGACATTATCAGATAAGTGAAAAGACATTTAGGACATTTGCCGCACCAAGAGTCGGTCTTACTTCCTACATTGCAGCTTTTGAATACTTTATAATACTCTTTGTTTTTAGCGAAGAGACTTGCGATTTGAATTTCATTTATTGGACGCAAGAAACTAAAATATTGAATCTCAGAACTTATATATTTTTTCACATAATCTCTGAAGTCATTTTCAAAAGCTATCGACTTGCTATATTGATGATTCACTTCTGTATCGAGGACCGTAGGTTCATTCGCGCTCGACTCATTGGAAAGAGCGATATATTTTGAATTTGTCGCGAAGCCTATCAAAAGAGTGTAGAACGCCAACATTGCAGAGAAAGGAGTATGTCCGTTCAAGAAGCCTTCGTTATTCAACCTCAACATCGTTGAGTCCAACGTCCTTTTAATAACGGCAGTCTGTTCCAAGGAGAAACCTGCGGCATCGACACATTCTGTTGTCGCGCCACGAGGGTTGATAATCAAAGGAATGATAGGCATCTTATTTTTAAGCAGCTCTACTGTCACGACAGAATCCTTACCGCCGCCGATTGGCACCAAAGTCATTTCTTTCAACGGAAGCTCAATCTTTTCGCAAGAAGCATCGCTTTCGCAGATGATCTGCATAAAATCATTAACATTTTCATTTATTCCGTTGAGATAGAAGAACTCACCCAAACCATTGAAATATAATTTCTTCCACCAAAGAATCTGATCAGCATCCAATTTAAAAGGAGCAATATAAACCTTCTTAGGACAAGCTAATTTCCAATAACTGACCAACTCTATCATGCCTATGTTAAAGAGAATAGTATCTAACTGATTTTTATCAATATCAGACCAGTTATAGAATTTTCTTTGAGGAATCTCAAATGATGGCGTGAAATAATATTTATCATCGAGAGAGAAATAAAATTTCACTAAAAGCACACCATTTTCCAAAGTATAATCGTATCTTTGAAAACGGAAAAATTCATATTCTTCTCTTAGGGAATTATATTTATTTTGGTCGTAATAAGTTGCCATAATTTCTAAAAATTGATTTACAAAGTTAGCAAAATTCACAATTCATAATGCATAATTCATAATGCATAATTAAAATTAATCAAGAAAGCATGAACAAGGACGAACTATTTAAGATTCAGAGCAATACATTAAATCCAGCCATTGGTGACGTTTTAATAGCGGAACCGTTTATGGATGATTTTTATTTCAGACGCTCTGTCATCCTCCTCATCGACCACAACGAAGAAGGAAGTCTCGGCGTCATTTTCAACAAACGCCTGACGATACCTTTCAATGAAATAGTTCAAGGATTCCCCGAGTTCAAGGCCGACGTCTATCTTGGCGGGCCCGTCGAGACCGACAGAATTTTCTTCATCCACACCATCGGAGAAATGATTCCTGACTCACATCTGATAAGCAACGGATTATATTGGAGCGGCAACATCAACGCACTTAAAGCCATGATTAAGATGGACTTCATCAAGCCACACGAAGTGAGGTTCTATGTCGGTTACGCAGGATGGGACGGCGGACAGCTACGCAACGAGCTAAAGGCAAACACCTGGCTCGTGGGAAGATTCACCGCCAAGGAACTGCTCAGCACCATGCCAGGCAAAATGTGGAGCGGCCTCGTCAACAAAATGGGAAAGAGATATATGCTTTGGGACAAATTCCCAGTGAACCCCTCAGAGAATTAAGTTTAAAATTCTGAGATTTTATATTCCCAACTAATCCTCCAAAACTGCCTTATAAAACAGGTCGTGGATTTCTGTTCTGATATTGAGTTTTGAGAGTTTGTTATTATCGGATGTCGGATAGACGCGATTTGACAGGAATATCACAATCAGATTGTTAGCGGGATCCGCCCAAGCGAAAGTGCCTGTAAAGCCAGTATGTCCGTAACTCGCCATCGACGATTGCTTTGAAGGTGTATAATATTTTGCTTCTGGATCCAACTCCGGTTTATCGAATCCGATACCTCTTCTATTTTCGTTATCGGCAAAAGGCGCAGAGGTGAAATAGTTTATCGTCTCTTCAGAAATGAACTGCGTTCCATTGGCGTTGCCGCCGTTAAGAAGAAGCTGCATCATAACAGCAAGGTCTCTCGCGTTAGAGAAAAGACCTGCGTGACCAGAGACACCGCCAAACAAAGCAGCGGTCTGATCATGAACGTCACCGCAAAGCAATTGGTTACGGAAATATTTATCATCTTCCGTAGGAACGATATTATTCATATCATGTTTATTCAAAGGCTTGAAACAGATATGATTCAAATTCAAAGGTTCAAAGAAATTCTCTTGCAGATATGACTCAAACGACTGATTTGTAATAGATTCCACAATATCAGGAACGAAATAAAATCCCAAATCGCTGTATTTGTATTTCTTCTCTTTCAGTTCAGATTTCATTATGGTATCATAAATCTCATATTTAAAATCTTCAGAGAGATACATATTCTTCGCAACTCTAACTGTATGCTCTTCATCAATGCTTTCCCTATAATAATTCACATCGAGATTCTTATCCTTACATGTCATCTTATAGATTGGAATCCATGGTGTCATTCCAGATTGATGTGTAAGAAACTCTATCAACTTGATATTGCCTTTATCTGACTGATTCATAAAAGGAAAGAAGTCACCGAGAGTTGAATTAACATCCAATTTACCTTCATCATAAAGTTTCATCAAGGCAAAAGAAGAAGCGAATAACTTTGTAAGAGAAGCGATGTCATAAATAGCATCCTGATGAACGGTCTGCTCACCTTCGTAAGTGAACTTTCCGTAGTTGCCCTCATATATTATCTTTCCGTCTTTCATCGCCAAGACCTGACAGCCTGGATATGCTTTTTGATTTATTCCGTCAATAATCAAAGAGTCAATCTTACGAATATATTGATTGTCAATCAAAGAGACAGGCAACGACTCTGGTGAAAGGAAACCTTTAAATTCAAAACCTTTACCACATTTATATTTCTTTACAGAAACAGGCAACTTGCCTTTAGGAGATATCTTTCCTACAAGAATATCCGCTATAGCATTGGCAACCATCTCATTATCCTCATAACCTACAAGAAGAGACGAAAGGTTTCTTCCGAAAGAGAACTTATCCAAAGCATACGGACTTCCGAACAGATTAAATATCAGCTTAGTTGAATTAGGCAATTCCTTAACGAAGTTAACCATAGCTGATGTTATGCCGTAATTTTTAGAAGGATAACTCGAAGTATTTCTGATATTCAAAACGACATAATCGTATGACTTAAACTGTTTTGCAGCACGTCTAATCTCCTCTTCCGAAGCGTCTTTACTTATAGAAAAAGCAGTATTGGCAATTCCATTTTCCTTTAACTTAACAGAGATTGAATTGTCATTTCCGAAAGTAACTACAGCTATTTTTTTATTGGAATCCTTTTTCAGAGGAAGTATTTCCTTCTTATTTTCCAGCATAGTAACAGCCTCATTATAAAGGCGTTGCTTCAAAGCATAATATCTATTCTGATTTAAATCATTATGCAGTCTTTCTGTTTTCTGCGCCTTATACTCATTCAATCCTATTTGATATTTATGACGCAGCACTTTCTTGCAGCTCTCCTCCACTCTATTTCTGACGTCTTCATTATTTTTAGCAGCCTCGATGATAATCTGCATAGATGCCTCGACGTTGATAGGAAGCAACATCACATCGTTTCCAGCCATAAGAGCCTGCAAGCAAACGCTATCAGGATCGATGCCATTATAAGCGCCTTTCATCTCAAGACCATCGGTGAAGATGATACCATCGTAATTCATCTTGTTTTTAAGAAGATCTGTAACTATATTTTTTGAAAGCGACGACGACTGATTCACGACTGGTTCTAAAGCAGGAAAATAAAGATGTCCTACCATTGCGCCTTTCACTCCATTGTCAATCAGATATTTAAAAGGCACCAGTTCTATCTTCTCAATCTCTTCTATGGAATTCTTGATTATAGGCAGAGCATGATGAGAGTCTGTCGAGGTGTTGCCATGACCAGGGAAATGCTTCATTGAAGGAATCACGCCATTGTTTTGAAGCGCCAACGCATAAGCAGCGCCCTTACGACCAACATTCTCAGGATCTTCGCCAAAGCTACGGAAACCGATAACAGGATTGTTCGGTTCATTGTTGACATCAATATCTGGAGCGAAGTTCACATTGATACCCAGACGCAGACATTGTTCAGCTATCTGGCGTCCCATCTCAGCGATGAGTGAATCGTTTGTTATCGCACCTAAAGTCATCTGATAAGGATATGACAATCCGTCGTTTATACGCATTCCCAATCCCCATTCGCCATCGATGGCGACCATCAGTGGAGTTTTTGCCATCGCCTGCCATTCATTAGCCTGCAACAACAAATCCTCAGCGTCAGTCCTGAAAAAAGTAACGCCACCTATATTATATTTCTCGATGAATTCATCAACTTTAATATCAAAATCCTTGTTCGGCTGATTAGCTCTGAGGTTCATCAGCTGCCCGACCTGCTGCTCTATCGTCAAAGAGTTAAACACTGAATCGACCCATCTATACTCATCATTCTGAGCAAATACGTTTAACGACAAAAATAAAAATATGCTTAATATTATCTTTTTCATTGCTTTACAATTAAATTAACGAAATTAACCAACTCTTTGAAATCAAACGGTTTATACACGATTTTCTTATCCTTATCAAGAATAAAGAAACTTGGCGTTGCTGTGACTGCATAAGCATCTACATAAGGGCAATCCCACTCCAAGCCATCGTGATAGAAAAAGCCATCTATCTTATTTTTCTTAATGATATTCTTAATTTTCTTTAAGTCACCTTTCACGCTCACTGCCACCAAAGTGAAATTCGGATTTTCATCTAAAAACAATTTCAAATCCTTGATATTCTCACGACAATGTTCGCATGTATATGACCAGAAATAAACTATAGTATAATCATTGTCAATATCATACAAAGAAAACTCCTTATCGAAAACAGTTTGGCCAGAGATATTTTCAGCGAGGCTGCCAATGCCAGCTCTAGAATTAAACTCAGCCATTGAAAGCAGTTCCTGATATTGTTCCTCTGTACATTCAATCTCTTCAGAATAAGGGATACGAGTCAGATAATCTACTACTTCTTCAAAACGCAATTCCTTGAATGTTTCCAAAAGAAATTGATAAACAAACTTATACATCTCATATTCCACGGTAGCGCGATTCAACACATTATCGCAGCCTAGAATAAGAGCCATTATCTTCTGCTCCTCATTCTGATCTTTTGTCAGCTGTATCGAAAGGAAATCAAATATCTTATTTGTAAGAACAGTTGTTGGAATCAGCGACAGTTCTTTAAAATCCACATCATTGAAGAAATTAGCTATCAAGTCTTCACGTTGTCTCTTGAAATCCAGCTCAAGGTTCAAAGGCATAAATCTGTCGACACGAATAAGTGTAGAAGCATAATTATCATTGAGAATCAAAGAGTCTGTAAAGGCAACGAACTTATCCTGCAAGGAAGAATATTCCTTAATGGTTGTAGCGTAAAGATTTGATTTAGCATCACATTCTCGCAGTATAGGCTTCAAGACATTCAAAGATTTAAACGTCTGTTCCTTGAATATTCCATAAATATGCCAATCCGAATTAGCCTGTGAGCCAATAAATTCTATAGACTTATTATCATAAATATTCTTAACAATCATCCTCACAGGAGCGTCGTCATAAATAAACTCCACCGTAGGACCATATTCTGTCTCAAGCTGATACATTCCTTTTGTCAGCCGAGTGTTAAAATCCACTCTTTTATCTTGCGACATCATCACGGAATCGAGGGTTTCAACATAGAAACCGGAGCATGCGTTGAGATACACCTTCTGCTGAGGAAGATTGAAAAAAGTTCCCGATACCGTCTGAGAGCATACGCTCAAACGAATAAGCAAAAACAATATAATTATCAGCGACTTAAAGCTTTTCATTCTTAAAAAATGTTATTTAACAAAGATAATAAAAGTCAGCAGACAACAGTCAACAGACAACAGTTTTTTTTAGTTGGGAGTTAGGAGTTGGGAGTTAGGAGTTATTTTCTGTCTGAAAATCAGAAATTCAAAATCTCATAAGCTCAAAAAAAAATTCTGAGATTTTGAGATTATAAATTTCTTTTATTTAATAAAGTTCCTAACTTTGCAAACAATACAACTCTTTTATAAAACATTGAAAATCAAATGAAGTCCCAGATAACAAACAAGGAAATATGGAGCATCGCTATACCAATTATGTTGGGTAATTTGGCTCAAACGATAATCAACTTCACCGATACTGCATTTCTAGGACATCTAGGCGTCATCGAGTTGGGCGCTTCAATGTTAGCTGGTCTTTTCTATTTCGTATTCACCACCATAGCAACAGGCTTTGCCATTGGCGTTCAAATCATTATAGCACGTAGATTTGGAGAAGGAAACAAAGAAAGAGTCGGCGTAATTTTCGAGCATGGCTCGCTATTCGTCTTGATTTTAGGAACGATATTATTCTCAATCTTATATTTCTTTTCCGAGTCGCTTTTAGCTTGGCTCATCGACTCCCCTAACATTTACGCTTCGGCATTAGACTATATCAAATATCGTCAGTTCGGAATTATCTTCGTGTGTTTCAATTTCTTATATCGTGGATTATATGTTGGAATCTCAAACACAAAAGTCATCACATATTCCACAATAATAATGGCGATTGTTAATATTCTTTTAGATTATTGTTTAATATTCGGCAAATTAGGTTTTCCAGA
The DNA here is from genome assembly GCA_045612345.1 of Bacteroidales bacterium. GTDB lineage: Bacteria > Bacteroidota > Bacteroidia > Bacteroidales > F082 > Limimorpha. Next base: position 45,995 of record JAZKYV010000013.1, on the reverse strand, counting down.
AATGGGAATCGGAGGTGCAGCATTAGCGTCATTCTGCGCTGAAGTATCCGCATTTATATTCTTTACGACATACAGCTACATAACACTGAAAGACAAAGAGTTCGGAATGTTTAAAATGCACAAACTAGAGTCGGAACTGATGGGAAGAATTTTAAAAGTAGCTACACCTACTATGATTCAGAAGTTATTCTCATTCGGAGTATGGTTCGTATTTTTCATCTTAATAGAAAAAATGGGCGAAACTGCGACAGGCATATCTTCCATTGTAAGAAGCGTTTATATGATTCTCATCACTCCATGCTTTGCATTCGCGACAACGACCAACACATTGGTTAGCAGAACAATAGGCGCAGGACATCCAGAACAAGTCTTTGACACCATCAATAAAATCATAAAAAACTGCATCATCTGTACCATACCGATTTTATTGATTATTATAATCTTCCCTGTTCAAGTCGCGAGAATTTACACCGATGACATCAACTTTGCACAATTGGTAGTTCCTTCAATATATGTCATTTGTCTCGGCACGATTCTCCAAGGCGTTGGCAACGGATATTTTGAAGCCGTTTCGGGAACTGGCAACACCTCCGCTGCTTTATATTTAGAAGCCTCAATATTAGTCGTTTACATCATTTTCATCGCGATAATGACACATATAACCGATAAAGTACAATGGGTTTGGACCGCTGAGATTTTATACGGCGGATTGCTCGCGATAGTGTGCTATCTTTATATGAAGTTTGCCAATTGGAATAAGAAGAGGATCTAAGGAATTGAGGATTTAAGGATTTAAGGATTTGAGGAACTGAGGAATTGAGGAGGTTGGATTTGAGGAGGTTGGATTTGGGCAATGATTGTAGAGACGGTTCAATGATTCCTATAAAAATAAACACACATTGAAGCGTCTTATTAGTTAGAAGTTAGAAATTAGGAATGAAAATAATATTAACAATATTCGGTTTATTATCATTGGCGTTGGGTGTTATTGGGATTTTTGTTCCGATATTGCCAACGACGCCACTTTTGCTTTTAGCGGCATGGTGTTTCTTCAGAAGTTCCAAGACTTTATACGAAAAGCTCATCAACAGCAAGCATTTAGGTTCATATATAAAAAACTTCAGAGAGAATAAAATCATCCCTCTGAAGACTAAAATTTATATCATCACATTATTGTGGGCAAGTTTGATTTACTGCATCTTCTTCGTCGCTGACGGAATGCTCTGGCTGCAGATTTTACTTGCAATAATACTCATAGGAGTCACGATACATATACTTTCTTATAAAAGTCGCTAAGACACCAAGTCACCTAGACTCTAAGTTTCCTTTTAGTCTTATTGTCTTACCTTAAACACCCAAGCCGCGTCGCTTTTCAAGTCGTTATATTTAAGCGGAGTAGTGTCGATAATCATCTTGCCGTTTTCATATTTCCAAGGCAAAACCTTGTCACAACCCAACATAGTAACAATAGTATTTTCTTTTGGTTCTATAATCTCCAAAACAAGTTCGTCTTGTGGATAATCTATCGCAATTGCATATAAATCATCGCCTTTTGTTGTGTAACAGACGTAAGGCTGCTGACATTTATATTCTGCCTTGAAACCATCAAGAGGTTTTAACAATTCTTTTTCAGGCGCCACATTTGAAGAAACAAACAATCGCATCATAGCGTCGATGTTTTTCTCTTCGTATTCAACCTTAACAGAATATGACTTACCAGCTTTAAGCTTAATCTTTCCTGATGTAGAGCTCCAGTTCTTAGCCTGGTCTGCATCGCTTTGCTGTTCGTTAGCTTTAGCAGGATTATAATCGATTATGACTTTATCATCGATAGTAAGTCTTACATTATCATCAACTTCAACTTCGAAGGTATAAGTAGCAGTCTTTTCAGGAACGAAGGTACCGGTCCATGTAGCGCTGAAGTTATCGTAGCTTATCGACTTGTCTGGAGAGTTACGATGCCAGTTGAAATCGATCAAAGAATCTGTTCTATTCAATGTCACTTCTTTCATTTCGTAGAACTTGGAATAAGGACGAGTTCCATAGATTGCCTCGCCATTTATCTCGAGCCATTTACCTAAATCCAACAATCTTTCCTGTTGTATCATCGGGATGATGCCGTCCGCCGCAGGACCAACGTTGTGTGTCATGGCGCCACCTGCTGCTACAGTCGTCGCGAAGTGACGAATCAACTCTTTAGAAGTGAGATAATTAGACAGAGGTTCATTGCGGTTAAGTCCGAAAGAGCGTCCTATACCACGGCATTCTGCCCAAGGTCTGTCAGTTTGAGTGATACCCGCACTGTATTCTGGAGTACGGAAACCATATTGTGCGCCGTGACCCCAACGGTCGTTGACGATAGCCTCCTCGCCCACTGTGTTATAATACCAAGCGATGAGTTCAGCAGCATGCCATTGCTCAGCAGAGTTACGCCATTCGCCATCAGAGAAAATGATCGAAGGACGATATTTTGTCACCAATTCCTTAAACTGAGGAATCATGTGATTGTCGACATAGTTTGTGATGGAATCATCTGGATCGATGTACCATCTGTGCATTGGATTAGTCCATTCTGGAAGTGAGAAATAAAATCCCATCTTCATGTCTTTTGCACGAACCGCCTCTGTAAGTTCCTCAACGATATTACGTTTCGGGCCACCGACAACGCTATTCCATTCTGGAGCATATTGACTGTCCCAGAGACAATATCCGTCGTGATGCTTTGAAACGAGAAGCACATATTTAGCGCCGCTCTTCTTGAATAAGTCAGCCCAGTCTGCTGGATTCCAAAGCTCTGCCTTAAACATTTTATCAAAGTCGCGGTAATTGAAATCTTCGCCGTAGTTTCTCTTTTGGAAATTGACACGAGTAGTGTCGTTGTTCATCAATCCGCTGTAATACCATTCTGCGTAGCCTTCATTGGTAGCGAAAGCTGGTACAGAATAAACGCCCCAGTGGATAAAGATTCCGAGTTTTGCATCGGAGAACCATTGAGGATAACCACGCTGCTGCAATGACTCCCAAGTCGGTTCAACTTTTTGAGCGAAAGATGATAATGCCAGAAAGCATATTAATAATAAGGTAGAGATTTTTTTCATGATTTCATTTTCTTAAAAAACATACTGCAATCCAATCTGATAACCGATAAACATTCTTTGTTTGTTATCGCTGTTATCCTTTTCCCAAAGACAATTGTTTGGCAATAAGTCTTCAGAATTTACATAATTGGAATATAAATAATTGAAATTTGCGCCGCCGAAGACGTTAAAATGATTTAAGAATGTAAACGATGGAGCGAGAAGATATGATGCGTTGTAACATACCTTATCATTAGAAAATCCAACTGATGTAGCTTTGAACTCGTTGTTTATTTCAAGCCAATTAGTTATAGGAATATGAATACCGTAACCAGCTTCTGCCACAATCTTGCTTCCATCGTTGACCAAGTTGTTATAACCGACGCCCAAGATACCGTATGTGTATTTGCCTCCAGATCTGAAAGACAACATCGTATTGTTCATATTGTCGTAAGAAAGAGCGACTCCCATCTTACCGTTCTTGATAATATTGATAAAAGCTATTGGAAAATCACTTTCTTCTGCGACATTAAGTATTGTAGCAAACTGCACGCCTTTGACTTTCTTGGCGATATTCATTACACCTGCAAACTGCAGACCTTTCACGTCACCAGCGATATTAGTCACACCAGATAGTTGTAAACCTATAAAAGAATCTTTACTCATATTAGCAACACCAGCAACTGCTATTCCATTTCCTGAACCTGAATAATTATATACGCCACTAACTTGAATGCCATTATAAGCGCCTTTGCTCATATTAGCCACGCCAGCAACTGCTATTCCATTTCCTGAACCAGAATAATTATATACTCCACTAACTTGAATGCCATTGTAAGAGCCCTTGTTTATGTTTGTCACGCCAGCAACTTCTATTCCATATCCAGCATTTCCAATATAGTTAGAAACACTAGCAATTTGTAAGCCTGTCGCATTATTAGCTATGACATTACTGATTCCAGCCAAAGCGAGACTTCTCTCATTCTTAGAAATTCCCACCAATAGATTGATTGAAAAAGCATTCGTATATTCCTTCGCTTTTTTAACATTTATCGTACTCAATGGAAAACCGAAATTTATCTGAACCGGACGAAAATTTTTCTCTTGAGAAAAAACATTAAGTGATAACAGGAAACAAACCGCAAATAACAATATTTTTTTCATAATTTTTATTTTTTATTTTTCAAATCATTCAGACGTATCAATGTGTGTTTATTTTCAAGGTAACATTGACGCATCTCTACATCAACTCCTAACTATTAAAAACTTCCATCGCGATATGAGCGCAGGCCTCCGCATCAGCGAGAGCATGATGATGATTCGTCAGATCGAATCCACAATATGCTGCCACGGTATGCAACTGATAATTCTCCAAATCAGGAAATACTTTAAGAGATGTCTTATAAGTACAATGGAACTTGTAGTTCGGATATCTCATCTTATAATGAACGAAGCAAGCTTTCAGGCAACGCTCATCAAAGTTTTTGTCATGAGCGACAAGAGGAAGGTTTCTCACATATTTGGCCGCTTCGCGCCATACCTCTGGAAAGACCGGCGCATCATCGGTGTCCTCTTTTTTTATTCCATGAATTTTGGTGTTCCAATAGCAGTAATGATTTGGAACAGGTTTTATCAAGCTATAAAATCTATCTACAATCTCCCTGTCTTTCACGATGACGATGCCGACGCTGCAGGCGCTTCTGATATCGCCGTTGGCCGACTCGAAATCTATGGCTGCAAAGTCAGGGAGATCGGGAATTATAATTTGATTATTTGAAGATTCTGACATCTTATTCTTTTATCTCAGCGTGGAAAATATCTATCTCATCATCTTCAAACATACATTCTGAAGTGTAGTATTGACCTGGTTTGTCGTCGTCTTGGAACAACATCAAGGTAACTTTCTTGAACTTCAATGGCTGTTGGCTTTCTGATACTTGTTGTACTTTTTCGTAAGAGATGCCTTCTATCTTCAACATCTTCAATAAAGCCGCCAAGTCTAAGTCGACATTGAGGAAAATATCTTCGCCTTTTTCTGTCCAAGCGATGCTGATAACACCAGTGGTGTATAATTCAAAGTTTTTAATTTCTACAGTTTTCATAATATTTATTCTTGATTTAATAAGTCATTCAGTTCTTTTGACAATTGTTCGGCGTTGACGAATCTTATGGATTTCATTCCCATATCTATCGCGCCTTTTACATTATTTATATTATCATCGATGAACACCGACTCTTCCGCCTTAAGATTATAACGATCGAGCAAAGTCTTGTAAATCGCTGGATCTGGCTTGAGGAGTTTCTCATCACCTGAACATACGATGTTATCTATGAGAGAGAATATTTTATATACCTTCTGCACCATAGGGAACGTCTCGTTCGACCAGTTTGTCAATCCGTAGATGACTGGATATTTCTCTTTCAGCGACTTGATAAGCTCGAACATACCAGGTATCTCCTCGCCCATCGTCTTCATCCATTCGCTTTGATACAATCTTATCGCTTCTTCGAATTCAGGAAACTCGGCGATACGTTCTTTCACCGCGACCTCAAAAGGTTTGCCCTTGTCCATCTGGGCATTCCATTCTGTATTGCAGACGTTCTCGATGAAATAGTTGCACTTTTCCATATCATTGAAATATGAATCGAAAAGATAATGCGGATTCCAATCCACGAGAACGCCGCCGAAATCAAATATGATGTTCTTTATCATGTTACAAAGTCAACAGTCAACGGACAACAGACAATAGTCATTGTCCATTGACCATTCGTTATATTTTATTTTTTTAAACGTTTTTCAATCAATGCAGCAATCTTATCGCGTAAGCTTTCAACACTTTGTTCTTCTGAAGGCATGACAGGATCCATGATGTCAATATCGATCTTCTTACAGAACTTAGGAACGATACCACTACCATAACATGCTGACTCTGAACCTGCGATAGCTACTGGAATGATAGGCACATTCATCTCCTTGCTCAAGATAGCGAATGTCTCCTTGAATTTTCTCATCGTATTATCCTTAGAACGTGTTCCTTCTGGGAATATCACGATATGTTTTCCTTTCTTCAAGACAGCGCACATCTCTTGCAATGACTGACGTACGTTTTTGTTAATATCCATTAAGATGATATTGTTCTTTCTTGCGAAGAACTGAGCGATCTTAGATCTCCAGTGTTTCTCTTTTGCGAAGAAGAATATGTCTTTGTTTTCCTTACGTGTGAAGTTGTAAGTGATCAAGAAACCATCGATAGCGGAGCGGTGGTTTGCCACAATGATACAAGGTGTATTTGGCAATTTCTTGTTACCTCTAACTCTGAAACGATAGCATATTGAGAACAACACCTTTGCGAAAGTATATGTAAACCATTGTGTAAAGCCAGGTTTTTCCAACTTGACATCGACTTTTGTTGCGAGGATGTCTTTCCAAGTTATTGTCGTTGTATTGAAAGAATGCTCGTTAGTCTCGATATATTCTGTAAGTTTTGCCAAAGTGGTAAGGTTTTCCATCTGTTCCTCATTGAGGTTGATACCGAAAGTATTTTCGATATAAGCGAGGAGAGAAACCTTGCTCAATGAGTCCATTGACAAGTCGATTTCGAAGTGATCGTTTTCGTTTGCTATTGTCTTTGTCTCATCTTCCACGAAAGCCTTTAACATCTTATATACTTCGCTCTTGCCTTCCAATGACTCTTGTACTGCATTATTCTTTGGTTTGTCAACGAGATGAGGAAGGAGGAATCTTTGAACTTTGCCGAGACGAGTCTTTGGAAGTTCTTCAGAAAGGATATGATATTGTTTTATACGTTTATATTGAGGCTGTTCTGCGTTGAAGCGTTCCACTTCTTTCTTGATAAGCGTATCCATAGCATCCAAATCTATCTGTCTGATAGCAGTCATGTTTGGACGTACCGCAGCGTGTAATGCATCGCCATTCAAGAAGATACCGATTTCCTGTACGTAAGCGCTATCTGCCAAGAACTCTCTTTCAAGAAGTTCTGGGTTGATATTCTTTCCGTTTGATGTCACGATAATCTCTTTGATACGGCCAGTGATCTTAAGTCCGTATTTATCGAGGACACCCATGTCACCAGTGTGGAGCCAGCCGTCTTTGATGATTTGAGCTGTCTCTTCTTCACGCTTGTAATAACCTTGCATTACGTTAGCACCTTTGACGCAGATCTCGCCGTTTTCTGCGATTTTAACTTCTATGTTAGGAAGAAGCTCACCAGCATAACCGACTTTACGTCTGCCTGGACGAGTAAATGAAATCATAGGAGCTGTCTCTGTCATGCCGTAGCCTTCAAGGACGTAAAGACCTAATGTCTTCAATATTGTAGCAGTCTCAACAGAAAGAGCAGCGCCGCCAGATACGAGATATTTCAAATGGCCGCCGAATTTCTTATGTACGCTGCTGAAGATAGTCCTTGACACTGCATCGCTGCCGATGAGTTTTGTGATCTTGTAAAGAAGACGTGTCACGAAAGAAGCGTTGATCTTGCTCATGATGCCTTTGACGAGCATGTCGTAAAGACGAGGCACGCCGATGATGATAGACACCTTGCCAGCGTTGAGAGTCTTGATGATTGACTCTGCATTCATAGCCTCAGCGATGTGAAGCGTGCCGCCCATATAAAGAGGAGCAACGAGACTGCCGAGGAGCGGAAGGATGTGGTGCAAAGGAAGAAGCACCATGACATTGCTATCCTCTTGGAAGATAGGCACCTGCTTACTTACAGAATCCACGTTGAACATGACGTTCTTGAAAGAAAGCATCACGCCCTTTGGACTGCCTGTTGTACCAGATGTATAGTTGATGAGCATTGTCTCATCATCTTTGCCGAGAGGAATGTCTGTCGCTGGAATATTTGTGTCATCGGAGAGCACGACATCGTTCTTTGTCATAAGGCGAGCGCCTTGGAGGTTGATGTCGTCGAACAATTCAAGTTTATCTTCTGAAACGAAAACGATGTCAGGACGACAGTCGTTGATGACGTATTCTATTTCTTTCTTTGTTGACTGTGCATCCAAAGGAACAGCGATGGCTTTGCAACGCATTGTGCCTAAGAAAGCGAAACACCATTCTGGAGAGTTCTGTGCACATATCAAGACTTTTTCAGGAGCGGATTGTGACGAGAAAGTGTCAGCGTAGATTTGTGAATAACGGAGAAGTTGTTCGTAGGTATATTTAACATCTTTATAAGTGATGGCAATCTTGTCTTTTTTTGATACTAGCATATATTTATAAGTTTTCAATATCTTGCAAATATAATAAAAGTCCATGGACCTCAGACCACGGACTACAGATTTTTTTCAACTCCTAACTCCTAACTAAGAATCACTCTTCCTCCTTATAATAAACCTTATAATACTTTCCTCTCGCGTCTTCGCCTTGTTCCACATTGTCGCGGTTGCCATCGATGATGATCTGAATCTTTTCATCAAGGCGGATGACTCTCTTATAGGAGCGCTGCTGTTTCTTGAAGGCGTTATTGGAAATCATGAAGTTGTCGTCAATAGACAGGTCATTGTCAGCCTCGTAGTTTTTCTTGAAGTTATGGAAACTCTCGATAACAGCAGGCTGTTCCATGACCTCATTAGCGAACTCTTCAATGTCGAAGTTTTCCTTCTCCTTGAAGAATTGTAAAGATTTATTAAGCAAATCTATCTGGTCAGCTTTTGTAACCTCAAATTCCTTTGGCAGTTCCTGAGTGACGAAGTTCTTCGCCATCGCCATGACATTATGAGTGTTGGCATATTCATTCTTGCTTTGACGAAGGTGCAAGAAGTCATCGGTCCAGTATTGTGCCTCAGTACCTTTGTTGATGTTATCCACGACAGAAACCGAATAACCTTCTTCCCCATTCACGTTAAAGATAAGGCAGCCTTTGTCGAGTTTCTTCACGTTGATGCCCTGCTCACTTTCAAGTGCGAAGTTATGTTTGTCACGATGCACTTTCAAGAAAGTGTCTTTGTTTTCTGTCTTGAAGATACCGATGGCATCGACAGTATTGCTTCCATGGATGCAATCTTTGAAATAAACTGTATAGAACTCGCCGCCTTTGATTTTAGGATGCGAGCTGTTCTCGTAGAGATATTTAGCGAGGTTCACCGACTGCTCAAACAACTCTGTCGGCTCATCGAAAATCTTTGACACTGCGCCATAGACCACATTATATTCCAGACCGCTATCATGATAGAAATGAAAGAACTCACCTGGAGTGAAAGCGTTCAAAAAGAATTTCGTCAATATATTTTTTATATCTGCGTCTAAAGAGACATTTGATTTTGAGAGACTTAAACCCTCTTCCGCTGCCTTGTTACCAACAAGATGCAGCGACAAATGAGATATCGTTGTTTCCATGACGCAAAGATATATAAAAGTCAACAGACTACGGACAACAGACAACAGACTTTATCCACTTTTTTAAGACAACAGATAAGTTACTGAGATACTTGCTTTCAATTTTCAATTCATCGCGTTGCGTTAGGGATTGCAGCGGCATCCTTTTGGAGCGCAGCGGAAAAAGATAGAGCGGAAAGCCCGACGGCGATAGCCGGAACGCCCAAGTAAATTGGCTAATGACAAATGGCTAACGGCTAAAGTTCTTGGTTCAAAGCTCAAAATTCAAAGCTCATCAAAATTATCGATAACATAATTGAAAATATCGTTTTGACTTGAGCGAACAATCGCTCTATTTTTGCGTTGTTAATGAATGAAAAAAAACATAAAAATTTTGATATCATGAAAAGACTCCAAGATAATGTAACGATAATCACCGGCGGCGGCAAAGGAATAGGTTTCGGCTTAGCATGCGCTTTTGCCAACGAAGGTTCTAACCTTGTCATCACTGGCAGAAACGAGGCCAGACTGCAGAACGCCAAGGAACGACTTGAAGAAGAGTACGGCGTCAAGGTGTTAGCTATGGTCGCTGACGGCGCCGACGAAGCTCGCATCAAAGAAGTCATTGCCAAGACTATAGAGACATTCGGCAAGATCAACACGCTGATCAACAACGCTCAGGCTTCCAAGTCGGGATTGTCGCTCTTGGAACATACCAAGGAAGATTTTGATTTAGCCATAAATTCTGGTTTATATGCCACTTTCTTTTACATGAGAGAAGCCTTCCCATATCTCAAGGAGACCAAAGGTTCTGTGATTAACTTTGCCTCCGGAGCTGGATTCTTCGGCAAATGGGGACAGAGTTCCTACGCAGCTGCCAAGGAAGGCATCAGAGGTCTCTCGAGAGTCGCTGCCACGGAATGGGGACCCGACGGCGTGAGAGTCAATATGGTTGCGCCTTTGGCCATGACAGAAAGCCTTAAGGAATGGAAGGAAAACTATCCTGAACTCTTCGAAAAGACGATACAAGGAATACCATTAGGACGTTTCGCCGACCCGATGAAAGACATAGGAAGAGTGTGCGTTTTCTTGGCATCCGAGGATGCATCTTATGTCACAGGAGAGACGATTTCGTTACAAGGTGGTTCTGGATTGAGACCGTAATCAGTTTGGAGTTAGGAGTTTGGAGTTAGGAGTTGAGGTTTTCTTTTGTAGTTTTTGTAATACTACTTAAGATTTTCCTCAACTCTTCACATTTTTTATTTATGGCATCAAAATCATATTCATTTATGTAATTGGACTCCTTAAGCAATTCTAACCAATATTGACTTTCCGATGCCTCTTTGTATGAGATATACATCTTTGAAAGATATTCCTTTTTGCTAATAGAACACAATGCTTCATTAACATTGGCACCAATACTAGTTCCTGAACGAAGAAGTTGCTTTGAAATAACATACTCCCTCTTATCTATGGTTAAATATTTATACAAATTTATCACATTCAGAGCAAACACTTTGCTCTTTTCTTTTACAATACTTTTCTTCATAAATTTTTATTTTTTGGTTATTTAAAAAAAATTAACTCCTAACTCCTAACTCCTAACTATTCAAAAACTCCACTAAGGTCTTGTATTCGTTTTGGTATCTTTCGATTCTTGCGACATCTTCTTCTGTTGGCGATGGAATTCGTGCCAAATCCATGTTATGGCGTAAATCGTTAAGTTTCACAATAATCGCCAATTCATTTCCTTTGAAACGCTGGATATAAGACTCTCTGTCTGACGCCGCATTATAATTCAAAACATTCAAGGCTTCTTCTATCTCGGTCCATTCTTTCTTTGTCAGAGGATGATAACTTTCGTTAGGGAAAATTCCTATCATGTCTTCATATTCATCAAACCACTCTACATCTTCTGGATTCGACTTTATTTCCTTCAGCATCTTCTTCATCTCCTTGATGACGTCTTTCACGGTATGTGCAGTGTCTTCTGCCACATCATGCAAGAAAGCCACCGTCTTCGCCTTCCAATCAAAACAAAGTTGTGCAACCATTGCAAGATGTCCTTCGAAATAATCGACACCACCTTTATCAGTATGGCCTTGATGCCATTCTTTCGCGATACGCGCAGCCACATAAACAGCATGGTTTTTATATCCCAAGGCGTCTTCGAAACCATCTCTGATTTTCTCCGCTGTCATCGGATCAAAGGATTCCACATATTTGATGAATTTAAGATAAGTACGTTTTCCCTTACCTGAAAAACCTAACATAGAATCCATCAGAGGATCAGACAGCTGGCATAAAAGTTCTATATCTTGAACGCCATTTTGCATAGCTTCATTAAGTCGCTTCGAAGCCATTCGCGTGTTTTTCAATTCTTGCTCTAATGCACTCTGGCACAAGTCAATAATTTCTGGTGATATTTCCATAAATTTAAAATTCAAAAATTAAGAAATTCAAAAACTCAAAAAAAAGGCGTATCAATGATAAAATTTATCGTTATATAAAATCATCATCGATACGCCTTGCATTATTAGAAATTCAGAATCACTCCTAACTCCTAACTGATTAAATCCACTTAACCAAAGCGAAGTCTTGTCTGTGTGGCAATAATTCGTGGTGTGGGTATATTCTGAATGTATAGTCGAATACTCCTGCCTTGTTCAATGGGAGGTTGATGTAATATCTAGCCCAGCCATCGCCAGCGTCAACGAGTTGAAGCTGTTCAACTTGCATAACCTTGTCGTTGCCGTTCTTGTCTTTAGCGCCGAATACTATTTCAACGCCGACATCGCCTCTATCCAGACCTGGGGTCTTCAATGTGATTTCAGCGATGATGACATCACCGAAGGTGAGTGATCTCACGCTTGGATCTGGAATCTTGATAGCTTCGACTTCAATCTTATCCCAGTTAGCTTCTACTTTCTTCTTCCATGCTGCGATTTCGAATGCCTTTTGATAACGGTTTTCGCGCATCATGTCTGTTCTTTCGATCAACTTGTTATAATATTGTGCGAAATAATCGTCGAGCATTCTCTTCATGGTGTAGTTTGGTGCTATCTGCATCAAGTTGTTCTTAACATACTTAACCCATTCTGTAGGAATGCCTTTTTCATTTCTGTTGAAATATAATGAAACGATTTCGTTTTCGATGAGGTTGTAAATTGTCTCAGCGTCAAGTTCGTCTTGGTAGCGTTGGTCGCTGTATGTTCTTTCTTCTTGGAGAGCCCAACCTGCTTTTGGACGGAAGCCTTCTGCCCACCAGCCGTCGAGGACTGAGAGGTTCAAAGTACCATTCATAACTGCTTTTTCACCACTTGTTCCTGATGCTTCGAGAGGACGTGTTGGAGTGTTCATCCAGATGTCGACGCTGCTTGTCAATATCTTGCCGAGTTCCATATCGTAGTTGTTGAGGAAGATGATCTTGCCTGCAAACTCTTTCTTTCTTGATGTCTCGATAATCATCTTGATCAAATCCTGACCAGCCTTATCGTTAGGGTGAGCCTTACCTGCGAACAAAAATACTACAGGTTTTTCAGGATTGTTAAGCAACTGAGCCAAACGTTCTATGTTGTTGAACAACAAGTGAGCACGTTTGTATGTCGCGAAACGACGAGCGAAGCCGATGATGAGAGCGTTTTCGTTGAAGTTTTCTATTGTATTGATAATCAAAGAAGGGCTTTCTTGACGACGTTGCATGTCTTCAACGACTTTCACCTTAAGATATTCTGTAAGACGATGTTTCAAGTCTTTCTTGATATTCCATACTGTCTCGTCAGCGACATTGTTGATTTTTTCCCATACTTTTGTATCTGACTGTACGTCAACGTAGTCTTTACCAAGTACTTCTCTGTAAAGTCTTTGCCATGAGAAGTCGGTCCATGTTGGGAGGTGAACGCCGTTTGTTACATAACCGATGTGGTTTTCTTCTGCGAAGTAACCTGGCCACATTTGTTGGAACATCTCTCTTGAGACGCGGCCGTGGATCTTACTTACGCCGTTGACTTCCTGGCTGAGGTTTGTTGCCAAGACGCTCATAGAGAATTTCTCGTATGGGTCATTATGACGGATCTTGCCGAGGTTCATGAAGTCGTTCCAGCTGATGTTCATACGGCCTGGATAATGTGAGAGATATGTTCTCATGAGGTGTTCTTCGAATACGTCGTGACCCGCTGGAACTGGAGTATGTGTTGTGAACAATGTTGATGTTCTTACCAATTCCTTAGCGACGTCGAAGTCGAGGTTATGACGAGTGATATAGATGCTTAATCTTTCCAATCCGCAGAATGCAGCGTGACCTTCATTGCAGTGATATACAGTAGGTTTGATATTGATTCTATCCATCAATCTGATACCGCCGATGCCGAGGAACATCTCTTGCTTGATACGCATTTCGCTGTCGCCGCCATAGAGTTTTCCTGTGATACCTCTATCTTCTGGCAAATTCTGATCGATGTCTGTGTCAAGGAGATACAAGCTGATACGTCCTACAGGCACTCTCCAAGCCTTTGCGTAAATAGTACGACCTGGGAACGCGATATTGATAACGACTTCTTCACCATTTTCATCGCGAACGACTTCCATTGGCAATGATGAGAAGTTTTGTGGAATATATTCTGAGAGTTGTTCACCCCATACTGACAAGTCTTGTGCGAAGTAGCCATAACGATACAAGAGACCGATGGCCAACATATTAGCGTTAGAGTCAGAAGCTTGTTTGAGGTAGTCGCCTGCCAAGATGCCGAGACCGCCTGAGTAAATCTTGAGGCTCTTTGTCAAGCCGTACTCCATGCTGAAGTAAGCGATAGTATGATTATCAGCAGGTTTTGCTGACATATATTCTTTAAAGCGAGCGTATGTAGAATTCAACTTTTCAACAAATGCCTTGTCGTTTTCCAATGCCTCGATTTGTGCTTTTGACAAATTCTTCATCAAAGCTATTGGGTTGTGTTCCACAGCTTTCCATGCTTGTGGGTCTATTGAAGAGAACAATTCTGTAGCATCAACGTCCCAGCACCACCAGAGGTTCTGTGAGAGTTCTTGCAATTTCTGCATATCTTCAGAATAAACTGGTTCTACAATGATTCTCTTCCAGTTTGGTGTGTCTTGTTTTTGGTAATTAAAGTTTCTCAAAATCTCGTTATATTTCTTAGTTTGTTTTAAATAATCACGACCGCGCAATTTATCCAAAGCGATGTCGTATGCTTCTAAATAGTTATTTATCAACTCTTTCCATTCGAATTTTCTAACTAATTCCAAAGCGTTTTTCTTGACAGCTTCCATTTGTTTTTCATCTTTAGAAGCAAGTGTCAATATTATCTTAACGATATCATCAGTAACGACAGCGCCGTTTCCTTCTTCACGATGAACTATAGAAACTGATTCATTGTCAAGTTTTTCATCGAGGATATAACGACCGAAGCCAGCGAGGTCTGTTGTTATTGTTGGAATGCCGTGAGCAATGCTTTCCATTGGTGTGTAACCCCATGGTTCATAATAAGATGGGAATACTGACAAATCGAAAGCTGATAAGAAATCGTTGTAGCTGATATTAAATACGCCGTCATTGCCATTGAGATATGAAGGAACGAAGATAACCTTGACTTTATCGTCAGCGTCATTTTGCAATCCGTTTTCTCTCAAGCTGTTAAGAACTGCGTCATATTCATGATCGAAGATGTGGTGAGTGCAAGGAAGTTCTGTATGACCTTCGACTTCTTTCTTGCCTTCAAGACGGTATTGCAATTCTTTGTAAATACCAGAAATATTGGCAGGCACTGCTATAACAGCGACGACTTCTTTCTTAAGGTTCTGGTCTTTGTTAAGTTTACCTAAAGCATTGATAAACAAATCTATGCCCTTATTTTTAAACTCATATCTTCCGCTATTGATGATGAAGAAAGCATCTTTAGCGACCTTTGTTCCTGATAATGTTTCAAGTACGCTTAAAATCTTTTCTCTTGAAGCATTTCTCTTTTCTGAAGCTGTTTTTTCATCGAGGATATAACTTTCGTTGATGCCGTTTATTGTAATAACATCAGCTTCGCGATGTAAGAATTGTTTACATTCTTCATCTGTGACTTCACTAACAGTTGTGAAAGCGTCAGCATTTTGAGCTGCATTATATTCCATTGACTGCTGTGAAGTTATATTGAATCTGTTAGCCATTGTATTTGGCTCGAATTTAGCTAAATCGTTATATAGAGCCAAGCCGTTTCCGCTTATTGCGCGACCGAGATATGTAGCATGTGTTGAGAATGCTGTCGCAATCTGAGGGCAGTTTTCTTTAAGATAAAGAACGCCAGCTCCTGTCATCCATTCATGGAAATGAGCGACTATGTTCTCATCGCTTTGTACGTTCCATTTTATGAAACTTTCAATAACCTGACCAGCAGCGTAGCCAAATAAAACAGGATCGATATAATCCCATTGACCGCGAAGTGAATCGAGACGATATTGTTCCCAAAGATGTGCTAAAATCTCATTTTTCTGTGGATACAACGCGGTATAATCAACTAAAATTGCCAAAGGCTTGCTATTGAGTTTCCAGCGTCCTATTCTAACTTTAATTCCTTGAGCAGCAGCCTTTTCCTTCCATTCTGAAAATAATGTAGTGTCTTCTATAAAATACAATGTCTCGTGTGATTCCTTAACCACATCAGGACCTATTGTAATGTAATTGTCACCAAGAATTTGTTTTACTTCATCTGCCTTTGTCGATAACACTGTGTAGATTCCACCTACCATGTTACAGACTTCCCAACTCGTTTCAAAAAGATAATTTGGAGTTTTCATTAAAAAATAAAAATGTTATATTATTACTATTATATTGTTTCTTCTTTCTTGTAATTCTTCACTCTTTCGTTAAAATCTGTTAAGATATTCATGAAGTTGATGTAATAATCGTATGGTGATGTTGTACTGTATTTTGTACATAAATGATAGAAGTTCTCTGCATCTTGGAGAGCGTTCCAGTCGCGAACAACATCTTCATCCTTAACACGTTTCACCTTACCTGCACAAGAATATAAAGCCTGCAAAGCATCATCTTGAAGGTCGTTGCCCATCCACATAGAAAGGTCACGTTCCTCACCCATTGCTGACAATGGTATAGGTGCATCGAAGATACTCATAGTCTGTAACTTGTCAAGCATCTCGATTGGCTTTGCATATTCAAAATCGCTATTATTAAATATTGTCTCAGGAAGATATTTCATGAAATCCATGATACCTGTAGAGGCATCGTAATTTGCACCGAAAGTATTATAATTAGCAAAGATATTGACAACCTCTTCATTACATTCTTTAAGTTTTTCAACGAATGATTCTGTTGTCAACGAATTATTTACGAAGTTAAGAGAGATAGCGTCGCTGAGCTTGTAGTTACGCAACAAAAGTCTCAACTTAGGATTTATTGAATTGGCATATAGGTAGTTAGGGCTCTTCCATCCGAGGACGTGCTTAGCACCTTCTGTCGCCATGAGGTTAAAACCCATCTCTGCTACATCAGCACCAATCTCATTAGAATATATCAGCTCGGTATTGACAAATGTCTTAGGTGTCACACCGAAAACATCTTTCATCAATTTCTTATGGTCAGCGACTTGTTTCTTGAAAGCCTCTTTATTATGCAATGAAACTGTTGAATGAGCGTAAGTTCCAGCAAGAACCTCAACATTGCCAGTCTTCACCAGCTCTTTGAAGCTTTCCAATGCATCAGGAGCATATTGCTGCATCTGTTCTATGGCGATACCAGAGAAATAAAACGCGTACTTGATTTTGTCGCCATAACGTTTTATCTGATCCATAAGAATCTCGTTCATTGGAAGATAGCAACGGTCGGCACAACGACGCATCTCTGTTCTGTTTCTGTATTCGTCATAATAAAAATGTCTTTTTCCTACGTCAAAGAAACGATAAGTACGCAAGTTATATGGTTGATGTACTTGGAAATAAAAACAAATCGACTTACTCATAATATATATATTTTAGTTTTTTTATTCTTAATTCATATGGCATGCCATACGCTATATCTATTTACGCCCTTCAGGCGTGTTTGTATTACTTTAAACTAATAGCTTTCTCGTAGACATCCTTGATCTTCTTGGAAGCGAACTCCCATTTGAGGTTATCTACTTCTTCCTTACCTACCTTCTTGAACAACTCGCTTAATTTTGGATAATGACAGAGTCCGTAGATTGAATCCGCCAATCCGTTGATGTCCCAGAAATCGACTTTCAACACATTTTGAAGCACTTCAGAAACACCAGATTGTTTTGATATCACGCAAGGAACGTCGAGACGCATCGCCTCAAGAGGCACGATGCCGAAAGGCTCTGATATTGAAGGCATCACGAAGACATCAGACATCGCGAACATCTGATCCACGTCATTGCCTTTGAGGAAGCCCGTGAAGTGGAAGTTTGAACCCATTTTCAACTGTGCCACACGACGTATCATCTTTGGAAGAAGGTCGCCGGTGCCAGCCATGACGAAATGAATCGTAGGATCATATTGCAAGATCTTATGAGCCGCCTCAACAAAATATTCTGGTCCTTTCTGATAAGTGATACGTCCGAGGAAAGTGACGACTTTATTCTTCAAGCCACAGGTTTCATATTCAGAACGTTTTTTGTCGTTTGGTTCTACAGCATTATGCACTGTTATGACTTTATCCGGATTGATGCCATATTTCTCAACGACTATTTTTCTTGTCAAGTCACTGACAGTGATGACGATATCCGCCGCTTCCATGCCACGGCGCTCGATAGAATATACGAGAGTGTTGATATTCTCGCCTGAGCGGTCGAACTCAGTGGCGTGCATGTGAACCACGAGAGGCTTGCCTGTGGTTTCCTTCGCCGCTATACCAGCGGAATATGTAAGCCAGTCATGAGCATGTATCACATCGAATTCGTCTTTATGTTCAAGCGCCAATGACGAGCCTATCAAAGCATAACGAGAGACCTCTTCCATAAGGTTCGCTCCGTATTTACCGGAGAACTCATAACGAGGCATAAAGACCGGACTTTGAAAATAATTAGTAGCACGCTGCTCCTCGACGAGACGTTCAAAACGTTCAGGACCGACGTATGGGATGATATTAGAACCGATCTCCATATATTGGACTCTATCCCAATAAGACCTGTCTTTTTCATTATCAATATTGACAGTCACCTCGCTTGCATTGAGAAGACGCACGTTGGTCTCATCTTCATCGCCATGAGCCTTAGGCACTACGAAAAGCACATCCACCCCATTCTTGGCGAGACCTTTCGTCATTCCGAAACAAGCAGTGCCGAGACCTCCTGTGATATGTGGAGGAAACTCCCAGCCAAACATCAACACTTTCATAATATTATTTTTTCAATCCGTCAATAACATATTTCAAATACAATAAAGCCGCTACGCTTGTAGACTGCGAGATACATCCACGTGACTCATGAGGCGGATTGCCATCATAAATCTCTGATATAGTACCTATTCCATTTGCCGCAATAACATTTTCAAAAGAATAGTATATGTCTTCAAGATAAGGCAATGATGTCTTTCCATAAATAGACACCGCCGCATCAGCGTAAGGCATTATCAGCCATGGGAATACCGTTCCATTATGATATGCTGTCTCTCTTTCTCTATGATTACCGATGGTAACATCTCTGTAATGTTCAGAACGTGGAGACAAAGAACGTAATCCTCTGTTAGTCAACAACTCGGAACGAGTGATATCGAATATCTTCTTTTTCAAGTCGTCGTTGAAAGGACAATAAGGCAATGATATAGCTATCAACATATTAGGTCTTACCATATCATTTTTCTCATTATCGTTTATATAATCATAAAACACATCATTTTGTTCATCGTAGAAGCATTTTGTATAAGAAGCCTCAACCTTATTGGCGATGTCGTTCCATCTTTCCAAATCAGGATTTTTCTTATCTGCTTCTTTAAGAACCTCAACGGCATAACGTAAGGCGTTATACCACAATGCATTTATTTCAATATTCAATCCGGTTCTTGGTGTATATGGTTTTCCGTCGCAGAAGACATTCATCCATGTGAGTGCGAGATTTTCGTTTCCTGCGTAAAGAAGTCCGTTTTCCAACGTCTTGATGTCAAAGTCAGTGCCTTCGATGAAGCTATTGAGGATTCTTGACATCACATCGCCGTATTCTTTCCATACTGTCTTCTTGCTTGCACCGAGCATATCTTCATATTTCTGAAGGATGAGGAAGAACCAAAGCGGAGAGTCCACAGCTGTATAATAAAGCGACTTCTGATAATATCTGTTAGAGAAGAAAGGACCTTTCATCGTGTCTGTCAGATATTTTATCAATTCCTTGAAAGTCTTTTTGTCGCCCGATGTCATGACTAGGCCCGGCAATGAAAGAAGAGTGTCGCGTCCGCAGCTGCCGAACCAAGGGAAACCGGCAAACATACGAGTTCCGTCTTTTTCTCTGATGATGAATTGCTGAGCCGAGTTTTGAAGACAATGTTCGAAGCTGTCGCGAGGTATTCTTGATTCTATGAGAGATTCAAACTGGCGCTTGAACGAAGCTGGATTCTTCTCTTCGAGACCGGCAGAAACTATTATAGACTCGCCTTGCTTCAAGTTGACATCGAAGAAACCTGGTACATATAAATCCTCCACTGCATCGTAGCCACGCTCGAATTCTCTTATGTAGAAGTTTTTGTAATACCAAAGAGGAGCGTGTGTATATTCCGTCGCCTTTGAGATTTGCAGGCATAATGGGTCATAGTTTTCATACATCTGCCATGAGGTTCCGTTTTTCAATGGAACGTATTTGCGGTTTGCGTCATGGTTTTCATGTGTAAGGCTATGAACGTTACGGAAAGCCAAGAATGGAGTCAGACGCAGCACTATAGGCTGAGCTGCCTCTTCAACATAATAACGAATATAGATTCTGCTGTCGCTGTCAGCGAAGATGTATTCTTTTGTGATGCGTGTACTTCCAACACGATATGTCAATTTTGGAATTGGTTCCGCAGAGAACTCTCTGAGATATTTATGTCCGTGTGGCATTATGGTGCCATCTTCATACTGATGAACGCCGAAATGAAATTCCTCTTTATTAGCGATGACAGTCTCGTCTATCGAAGAAAGCAACACGTGATTGTAGTTATCAAGCTGCGGCTGCGGCACAACCAACAATCCATGATACTTTCTGGTATTGCAACCAATAATTGTCGTATTGCAAAAGGCACCCGATCTATTTGAACGTAGAATCTCCTTGTTCATAGTAAATTCAAGGTTTACCAAATGCTGCTTATCAAAAGAAATATATGCCATTTTGTAAGATTTTCATTAGTTTTACAATCTTGCAAATTTAAAATATTTGTGATAAAAAACAAATACTCAGAGAAGAATTTTACATTTTTTTTGAGTTTTGAACTTTGAACTCTGAATTCTGAACTTTGAACTTTGAACTTTGAACTTTGAACTCTGAACTTTGAACTTTGAACTCTGACTACTGATAACCAACTTTCAATTTTCAACTTTCAATTTTCAATTTTCTTTTGGGCGTTCCGGCGAAGCCGTCGGGCTTTCCGCTCTATCTTTGCTCGCTTCATTTCCGCCCCGCTCAAAAAAAATCCGAAGTCTGAAGTCCGAAGTCTGAAGTCCGAGCTACAATATTTTTATAAACACTCTTAATTTTTATTACCTTCGCACTTTAAATCTTAAATTCATTTTTATGAATCAACTTCTCGACAAGACTAAGAAAATATTAAGCGTTGGATTGAAGAGCGCGCTGGCATTGCCATTCATAGCCTCATGCGCTAACAAAGAAAAACCTATGAACATCCTGTTCATCATGTCTGACGACCATTCGTACCAGACCATCAGCGCATACGACACTTCTTTCATACGCACCCCGAACCTCGACCGTATCGCCAACGAAGGCGTACGTTTCAACAATAGTTTTGTCGCAAACTCTATCAGTGCTCCCTCACGTGCATGCCTGCTCACCGGAAAGCACAGTCACGCCAACGGCTTTACCGACAACAGTTGCACCTTCGACGGAAGCCAGCAGACTTTCCCGAAGCTGATTCAAGACAGATACGAGACAGCCATCATTGGCAAATGGCACCTCAACTCAGATCCTACAGGCTTCAACCACTGGGATATTTTGATAGGCCAAGGCGATTACTACAACCCTACTTTCATCCGTAACGGAGAGAAGATACAACGCGAAGGATACGCCACCAACATCACCACCGACATCGCTCTGGAATGGCTGGAAAACGAACGCGACACAGATAAGCCATTCTGCCTTCTATTACATCATAAAGCTCCGCATCGCACATGGATGCCTGACACCTGTGACTTGAAACTATTTAAAGACAGCGACTTCCCTCTTCCTGAGACATTCTATGACAACTACGAAGGTCGTCTTGCTGCAAAGGGAAACAAGATGTCAATAAGCAAAGATATGGACCTGGTCTACGACCTTAAACTTGCGGACAAAGACAGCCTTATCCATGGACGCCCCGACTTGGAAGGATGGGGACGATGGATGTACAACAATATGAACCCAGAACAAAAGAAAGCCTGGGATGCACATTACGATGTCGTCATAGAGAAATTCAAAGATGCCAATCTCTCTGGAGAAGAACTGGACAAGTGGAAATACCAGCAATATATGCGCGACTATCTCCGCGTAATCACATCAATAGACCGTAACGTAGGACGCGTCTTGGATTATCTTGAAGAAGAAGGACTTCTAGATAACACCCTCGTCGTCTACACCTCCGACCAAGGTTTCTATATGGGCGAACACGGCTGGTTCGACAAACGCTGGATGTATGAAGAGTCGTTCAGGACTCCGTTATTAGTACGCTATCCCTGCGGCATAAAAGGCGAGATCAACGAGATGGTTCAAAACATCGACTACGCCCCTACTTTCCTTGAACTGGCAGGCGTAGAAATTCCAAGCGACATACACGGAGAGTCATTCCTACCTTTATTAAAAGGAGATAAACACAAAACAAATCGTGATGGCATCTACTACCATTATTACGAATTCCCTGACGAACACCACGTAAAACCACATCTGGGAATACGCACAGAGACTCACAAACTCATTCATTTCTATGAAGATGACATCTGGGAACTCTACGACCTTCGCCACGACCCAAAAGAAATTAACAACATCTACGGCCAAGAAGGGACTGAAGAAATAACATCAGAGTTGAAAGAAAAACTACAGAAACTCAAAAAACAATACGGCGAAGAATAATCACCTCCACGTATCGCACGGATCCACACGTATTATTTATTCAACCACAAAAATACCCGTGATACCCGTGATACCCGTGATACGTGGAGATTTCATACAACAGCCTCCACGTATAACACGAATCTACACGTAATTATTTATTCAACCACCAAAATACCCGTGATACTCGTGATACGTGGAGGTTTTTATTTCAGGACTT
This sequence comes from Bacteroidales bacterium, assembly GCA_045612345.1. Lineage (GTDB taxonomy): Bacteria > Bacteroidota > Bacteroidia > Bacteroidales > F082 > Limimorpha. The sequence goes on along the minus strand of JAZKYV010000013.1, from coordinate 23,114 downwards.
TATAACCTGTTCTAAAATCACTGACATCAAAGTTTACCAACAATCCAACAGGTTTATCAAGCAATTTCATATAAGTCCGCAACTGCTTAAAATGCACTGGCATTAGCGTTTCAACAGATTTAAGCTCAACTATCAACGTATCCTCCACAATAAGATCCAGACGGAACTCCGACCTTATGATTTCATCTTTATACTCTATCTTTATAGGAACATGGGATTCTACATCCAAATCTCTCAAAGATAGTTCATAAAACAAAGCTTTCTCATAAACACTTTCCAACAAACCTGGACCGAGGGTGTTATACACCTCCATTGAAGCCCCAATGACCTCATAAATCAAATTATCAATCTTCATAACTTTAAAATTTTTAGTTCTTAACTCAATCACAAAATAGCATTCGTGACCATGTATATTTTACTTTACAAAAGTAGTATCAAACCAAATAAAAGTCAAGAACTTTTTTCTTAAAAATTATTAAGAAACAACACGTTACGATTATTAAACTGTATATATTTTTGGTGAGGTTAACTAATTTAACCCTAATTTTGTTACAAAATAATTTCACATATTATTACTAATAATAATTGTTACTTTAAAATGTATAATTTTACTTATAGAAGTAGAGTTGTACATTTTTCTTTTTATATTTGCATAGTCTTTCGGGACAAAGTTTTGAAAAATAAAGAAAGTGCCTCATTCTTGTAAAATCGCCAAATTAAACAAAGAATACACGAGGTACGGAGCAACTCTCATATACGTGGGTTGCCTATCCGTGCGTGTATTCAGGTGTTTGGCGATACCTACAGGAAGCATGGGTGGCAGTCCACTTTCTTTTTAATAAACATTGTTAAACTTCTCCCATTGTCTGCCTACGGAGAAACCTGTAAAATTCGCCATTATGAAAGTCTTTGGAAAAGCATTTTTAGGAGGGACAGTATTTGCAATCCTAATGTTCATCCTTGTTCCTTTGTTTGCGGAAGGAATGTCGCCTGTTGAAACAATCTCAAAACTTACTGACCATCCGTTAAAGTTGGTGTCACTTCTACAAATGGTTGTTGTATGTGGACTTGTGTTTGGAGGATTCTTTGCCTTGATTGCTTGGGCAAGCCGAAAAAATAAGGAGAGAACAGAAACTGACAGACTTATGCGTGAGTATCTTGAAAAGAAACTTAAAGAAGATTTAGAAAAGGATAAATAAGTACAGAAAATGGGAGCAGTCTTCACAGATGGCTCCCATTCTTCGTATATTCCATAAAATTGTCGTATATTTGCAGTGCATTACCAGTGCGACTGTAAATAAAGATAGTTCATTGTTACCCAATTCGTTATAAACAATTTATTTATGGAATACAGTCGAAAAAGCAAAAGTATTAGCACAGGAAATGAAACTTTCAACAAATGTACATCGAAGAAATTATCTTCAAAGGATGGCTCCTCTCCGATAAGGGTTGGACATACGGAGCCATCGTAAAGAAAACTCGTATCTAAGTAACCTATCTTGTGTAATACTTTTTGCTTTTCTTCATTATAATAGTTGATTTATATATGAAGCATTTAAATCAAGCTATTAAAAAAGTTTACGATGTTAAAGTTTTAAGTTCGGTTTATTCCGAAGATGAGGAACTTATACATCACGCTTAATCTTTATATTTACTATAACTTTGTTAAAGATTATACATTTAATGGTCTATCCCATTCAGGGATGTAATTCTTATCCTTTCTCTTTTTCTCTAATTCTTCTTTAAAACTTTTGCGAGCTTTTTTAATATCGCAGAAAACGGGTAAATCTATAAAATCTTCAGGATTATGTTCTGCTTCTAATATATCTTTTGGAATATCCGTTCTAATTCTACTTCCTGTTTTTCTTGTTTTCTTTTCCATTATGCAACTAATTGTTTATAAGTTATTCTTGTTCCTTTGCAATTTGCGAACAATTCACAAAAGGCTTCACCTCTAGTAACTTTGCGGTTATTAAAACGAAATGAAACCTCATCGCAATATCTTTGCAAATACTTTCTACTTACATGATTATAGGTGCCGCAGATAGTATCTTTTGTTATATTCCAAAATCCCTCAATATTATTTGTATGCGCATTTCCGTTTGCGTAATTACCTTTGCTGTGTATTACTATTTCGTGAGTAAAAGTCTTAGCCTTGCCGATAACTTTTTGATATGCAGAGTATTCATCTGAATATATAGTGCTTCCTGCCTTTACCTTTCTTAGAATAGTAGATGTTAAAGTCTTCCACTGAACATTGTTAACCACCTTTGTATATACCTTACCTCCTCTTTGTAAAATACCGAATACAGGAGCTTTATCGATTGTACTACGACCCTGACTTTGCTTAACCTTTTTGTCTCTATGACGATTTTTATTCTTTCCTCCTATATACGATTCATCGACTTCTATTTCTCCATCAAACTTTTCATTTGGTTTTTGTATATACACTTGTCTAATACGTTGAAGCATAAACCAAGCGGTCTTTTTAGATACATCTATAGACATACGAAGTTGAGAAGTATTTACTCCTTGTTTGTTAGATGTTATCAAATAAACGGCAACAAACCAATCTCTTAAATGGATATTAGAATTCTCCATAAAAGTATCTTTCTTAATACTAAAATTCTTTCCAGTATTCTTACAACGATAATAACCGTCTTTACGTCTATATACTTTTGATGTTGGATCGTACGGAGAAATTGGCGTTTTTCCTCCCCAAAGTTTACATTCTAAGAAACGGACGCAATCAGTTTCTGTTTTAAACGTATTGAAGACTTGCTTTAAAGATTTAAATTCACCAAAGTTTACAGTTTTCATAACTAAAGTTTTTTAATATTTCTTTGTTATATAACTTTGGTGTAAAAAATCTTTGTTAATTTTTATAATTTGAAATAAAATAGTTTGTTAATTCGGGGTTAAATTAGTTAACCTCACCATATTTTTTAACAAAACCTTTCTTTCATTTTTTTGTTTGATGAGAAAAAACAGAATTATGAAAGAACGTCAACTGCCATCGTCAACCCCTTTTGCCTTTAGACTTTTGGCTTTAGCCTTATTATTTCTACCTTCGCTTCACTGTTCCGCTCAGAAAAACATCGAACTCGACATCGTCATTCCTGAGAAGTGGCAGATCGACACCATCTATCTGAACAACAACATCACGGATTATGAATGGTGGACTAGATTCAACGACTCAACTTTGGATTCATTAATAGCTGTCGCTTTAAGTAACAACTACAATCTGCAATCCATCGAAGCTACTCTGGAAAAATCGAGGCTTTCATATCAACAGTCAAAGGCTGCCTTTTATCCAAGCTTAAGTCTTGACGCTCAATACGATTTAAGCGAAACCAGTTTAAACTACTACGAAGAAACCAGCAGCGATCAATATCGCACCAACGGATATCTCAATGCTGGACTCAACGCCACTTGGGAAATCGATGTTTTCGGCAAGAACCGCGATCAAGTCAGAGCAAACAAGAAATCTTATCTTGCCACAGAGGCATCTTATCAAAATGCCATCATGAATCTTTGCGCGCAAGTGGCTACCGTTTATTTCAACCTGCGTTCTTACCAACAACAGCTCATCGTTGCTAATCAGAACATTGCATCTGAGAAAAACATACTCGACATCACTATCGCACGTTATGAATCCGGACTTGGAACACAACTCGATGTGTCTCAAGCGAAGTCTGTTTATTATAACACTTTGGCCAGCATTCCAAGGTTAGATGCTTACATAACACAATGTATCAATAACTTAGCCATTTTACTAGGCACCTTCCCTTCTAACTTAACTAATGCTTTCAACGACGTCAACGAGCTGCCTAACGTCCGACATATCGTCAATGTCGGAATTCCCGCCGACATCATCAGACGACGTCCTGACGTACGACAGGCCGAGTTAAACATCGAAGCTCAAGCCGCTACCATCGGCGCAACGAAAGCCGACTTCTACCCTAAATTCAAAATCACAGGAAGCTTCGGCTATCTCTCCCACGACTTGGACGAATTCTTCAATAACGAAAGTATGATGTTTCAGGTGACACCTTCAATCTCTTGGAACCTCTTCTCCGGTATGGAAGTACGCAAAGCCGTACAGATGTCAGAATTAGCTCTTGAAGAATGCATCGACAATTATAATAATGTCATTCTTAACGCCATTCAAGAAGTGGAAACAGAAATGAGTAATTACGCCAACGCATTAAAAACCATCGAAATGGGACAACAGGTCGTAGAACAAGGCAACAAAACATTAGAGCTTTCCATCGACTTATATAAAAGAGGTCTCGGCACTTTCACCAACGTCCTCGACGCTCAGCGTACAGTCCTCTCCGACCAGAATTACTTGGTAAACGCATGGAATTCCGCACTCCTTGCCCTGGTTAGACTATACACTGCATTAGGCGGAAACTGGTAAAATTAAAAACTGAAAGTTGAAAGTTGAAAATTAAATATTAAAAACAAAAATATATGAAAACCAATAAATTTATACTATTATCCATCATGACTTTATGCATGATATGTCTTTTCGGATGCAATAATAAAGGCAAGAAAAAAACAACATCCGACATTCTTAAAGTCAGCGTTGCAAAGCCTTATGTAATGCCGATAGTCTTGCACAAGGAATATCCCGGATATTTATTATCTAACAATATCGTCGATGTAGTTGGACGTGTAAGCGGCTATGTCACACTACAAAACTTTAGTTCAGGACAATATATCAATGAAGGTGACCTGCTTTACGTCATAGAACCAACAGTATATGAGAACGAAGTCAAGAAAGCAGAGGCGAATCTCAAATCGGCACAGGCCTCATTGGATTATTACAAGAACAACTACCAAAGAATGCTCGAAGCCTCGAAAAGCGACGCTATCAGTCAGATCGACTTGATACAAGCAGAGACCAATGTGCGTACAGCTAAAGCCAACGTGCAGACTGCCGAAGCTGACTTAAAGACAGCTCAAACAACATTGAGTTACTGTTACATAAAAGCTCCTATCACAGGATTCCTCACCACCAGCGGCGCAGGTGAAGGAGAATACGTTGCAGGCAGCGACGGAAGTCCGTTCAAGCTCACCTCCATTTACAACAACGACCCTATGTACGCTTATTTCAACATAGAAGACAATCAATACCTTACTATCAAGATGTCATCAGCAAACTGGGAATCGTCATTGCCAAAGAAAGTATATGTCAATATGCAAGAAGGTCGCTTCCCTCCTATCGAGGCTACACCTAATTATATATCGCCTTTCGTCAATCTTAAAACCGGAACTCTGACACTGAGAGCTCTTTTTGAAAACTCACAATACGATTTAAAAAGCGGTATGTATTGCACCGTCACACTTCCTTACGGCGAAGACGACAATGCGATCTTAATCCCAGACGCATCGACAGGAACAGACCAATTAGGAAGATACATTTATGTAGTTGACGATAACAACATCGTATCTTACAGACATATAGAAGTCGGAGAAATCATCAACGACAGTCTCATCCATGTCAAATCAGGATTGAATCCTGACGAGCGTTTTGTCACAAAAGCCTTGTTGAAAGTAAGATCTGGAATGAAAGTAGAACCTATTAACAATTGAAGCCATGATATCTAAATACTTTATCGACAGACCAATATTTTCCACCGTCATCGCCATTGTTATCGCAATAGCAGGTTTGGTGACATTAAGGACATTACCTGTTGCGCAATATCCCGACATCACACCTCCAACCGTCATGGTTTCAGCGCATTACCCAGGTGCAAGCGCCGAGACCGTCGCACAGACCGTAGGCGTTCCTATCGAGCAACAAGTCAATGGCGTGGAAAATATGATGTATATGAGTTCCAGCTCATCAAGCGACGGGAAATACTCACTGACAGTAACATTTGAACTCGGCACTAATATCGACGAAGCTGCCGTCATGGTACAAAACCGCGTCAACCTCGCTGAGGCCAACCTTCCTTCTTCCGTAAAGCAACAAGGCGTCACTGTAAAGAAGAGAAGTCCTAACCAGCTTATGTTCATCGTACTCGACAGCGATCTTGAAGAATACGACGGATTGTTTCTTGCGAACTATGCCAATATTAACATCATCAACGAGTTAGCAAGATTAAAAGGCGTAGGTGACGTTCAAGTATTTGGCGCTGCCGAATATGCGATGCGCGTATGGCTCGATCCTGAAATTATGAGAATCAGAGACATAACACCCGATGAAGTCCTTTCCATGATACAAGCGCAGAATATGGAAGTATCAGCAGGTTCCGTCGGCGCTCCTCCTACCTCAGGCACGATGGCTTTTCAATATAGCATCAGCACCAAAGGCAGACTCGTCGATGTGGAAGAATTCGGCAACATCATAATTCGTACCTTAGACGGAGGCAAATACCTGAGACTTAAAGATATCGCCAAGATAGAATTAGGATCTCAGTCTTATTCCGTCGTGACAACGATGAAAGGCAAAGAAATTGCCGCTATAGGAATCAACCAGATGCCAAGTTCCAACGCTTTGGATGTCGCCAAGGAAGTGAAAGCAAAAATCAAAGACTTGCAACAATATCTTCCTGAAGGCATTACAATGAATATCGTGATGGACAACACCAAATACGTCACCGCCTCTATCGATGAAGTGCTCGTCACAATCATAGAAACCACATTACTAGTCATCTTGGTGATGTTCTTGTTCTTACAAAACATACGCGCCGTCATCATTCCAGCATTAACGATACCTATTTCATTATTAGGCACTTTCGCCATAATGAAATCATTAGGATTCTCCATTAACCTATTAACATTATTCGGATTGGTATTGGCAATAGCCATTGTCGTCGATGACGCCATAGTAGTAGTGGAAAACTCATCACGACTTATAGAATCGAAGAAATACACTCGTAAAGAAGCCGTCACGAAAGCAATGGAAGAGATACAAGGTCCGGTAATAAGCATCGTTTTGGTATTACTCGCCGTCTTTATCCCAACAGCCTTCATCGGAGGAATAACAGGAGAACTCTACAAACAATTCGCACTCACAATAGCCACTGCCACAGTGATTTCAGGATTCATATCCTTGATATTCACTCCTGCGATGTGCGTCTTATTCTTAAAAGAAGAAAAATGGAGTCTCAAATGGTTCAACAGATTATATGACAAGACATTAGGATTATATATCAGAATCGTCAAGTCTTTCTTAAGAAAACCAGCGATAGCACTTACCACATTCGTCATCGTCTCCGTAATCACGATGTTCGTCTTCTTCAAACTGCCTAATGAATTCTTGCCTAAGGAAGACCTCGGATATTTTCTTGTGACAGTACAGCTACCGAATTCTGCGAGTTTAGAAAGGACCCAGAAAGCCACCGCCGACTTATCCAAGATGTTAGACAAATACCCAGAAGTTGACACATATTTGGTCATCAACGGTTTCTCTTTCGTCAAAGGAGGCAACAGCTCCAACGAAGCCAGCGTCTTCGTGATGCTGAAAGACTGGAACGAACGTAAGGGCAAGTCTCAATCTGCGTCAGCTGTCATCGACAGAATAAACGCAGAAGCAGCGGAGATACAAGAAGCCAATATCTTCGCTGTCAATCCGCCTTCAATTCCTGGACTCGGTGCATCAGGCGGTTTGGCATTCGTACTTGAAGACCGTAACAACTTAGGAACTACCGACCTAGAAAATGCCGTCAATACGATAATGGAAAATTACCGCAAAGAACCTGCTTTGATGTATCTTCAAAATCAGTTTGAAGGCAACAGTCCGCAGTATTTCCTCAACATCAACCGCGACAAGATCGGCATGATGGGATTAGAGTTGAATCAAGTCTTCGACGCGCTTTCTTCATATATGGGATCAGCTTTCGTAAACGACTTCATCAAGTTCAACAACATATATCAAGTCATAATCCAGGCGAATCCAGGTAACAGAAACGTCATCAACGACATTTTGAAGCTAAGCGTTGAAAACGCTGACGGACAGATGGTTCCTTTCTCAGCTTTCTGTAATATCGAAGAAAAGATGGGACAGACACAGATAAATCGTTACAACCTCTACCCTGCAGCAAACATCACAGCTGTTGCTGCTGAAGGTTACAGCAGCTCTGAGGCTATGGACGCATTGGAAAACCTCAGCAATGACTTGTTAGGAAGCAACTTCGGTCATGAATGGACCTCCGTCGCATATCAGGAGAAGCTGTCGAGTTCCAGCGTAACGATGATATTCGCGCTTGCATTGATATTGGTAATTTTGGTCTTAGCCGCGATGTACGAAAGCTGGGGCAATCCTTTCGCCGTCATCCTTAGCGTGCCGTTGGCATTGTTGGGTGTCATAGCAGGCTGTCTGATATTATCCTTGCCTATCAGTATCTATTCACAGATCGGCATCATATTATTGATAGCATTATCAGCAAAGAACGCCATCTTAATCGTAGAGTTTGCCGTCGATTACAGGAAAGCAGGCATGAGTGTTAGTGACGCCGCTTTGGAAGCTGGACGTGTAAGGTTAAGACCTATCTTGATGACATCATTGGCTTTCGTGCTCGGCGTGATGCCACTTTTGTTTGCGAGCGGTGCGGGCGCCGAAGCACGTATCGCACTAGGTTCTGCCGTCGTCTTCGGAATGCTCACGAACACAATATTCGGAACATTGTTCGTACCTAATTTCTTTAAGATCACGGATAAGAAAGACTACAAGACTACGAGACTACAAGACAACAGGATTTGAGTCGCAGAGTCGCAAAGTCGCAGAGTCGCAAAGACTCAAAGTTGAAATAAAAAATTTCAATTCTCTTTGAACAAAAACAAACCTTTGATTGTATTATATTCGGTTTTGGTTATACATTCAATTTTCTCAAATGACGAAAAGCACCTCAGTTCCCAGCTAGGTGCTTTTTTTATTGAGACTTACTCAATCTTATCGCTTGTAACTCATAACCATCTCCTTCATAATACGGATTTAAAAATCCCTCTGCCACATCTGGAGTAACATTATATTTAGTTCTGATTTGTTCTTTTAATTTTTGGTAATCTGATTTCAAAGACCACCAACTATCTTTTGAATCAAATTTGACTAAAATTTGATATACGATTTTAGTTTTAGGTGTACACCAAACATACAATTCACAATTTTCATTTGCAAATTTCCCTTCCAATACAGCTGCATTTTCAACAATCTTTATCAACTCATATCCTTGTGACTTAAGTTTACCAACCATGTTATCAAGACTTCCTGTAATTGGAATTCCTTTAAATTCAAGGTGGGATTCTGTTTGGGCATTTACTCCTATTGAAAATAGGACAAATAGAATTAATAATAACTTTTTCATAATTTTCTTTTTTTAGTTATACATTATGTTAATAAACCATTTTCAATTTCATCACGCATAACTAAAAAGAAAGCGTGAGTTGGTTATCACGCTTGAGATGCACTTTGCTTTATATATTTTCCGCCAACTCTTTCATATTTTCTTAATGAACTTTAACTATTTAAACACCATTATCTACTCCTTCAAATCAAAATACATCATTCTTGTCATCGTTGTCTTGAAATACAAAGCTTCCTCTTCTTCAGTTCCATACAAATACTTAAAATTGTTATTCTCATAAAATTTCAATGTACGAGGATTATTATAAGCATCAACAACAAGAAACCTACATCCCGTTTTATTATCTTCATGACGAAACCAGTTCTTGATAAAATCTATCAATTGACTGCCAATATTGAAACCTTGTAAACTTTTATTAACACCAATACGACCAATCAAAGTCGCAGGATAACTTCGTCCTCGTTTAGAATTGTTTATATTACGATTAAAACGATTTCTTGTACTTTTATCCAGATTAATAGTTTTAATACTATCATTTGCAAGTGTAAACAATGCAACTATCCGATGCGGTCTGCTTTCCGTTATCCAACAATAAGTTTTACCTAAAAGTTCTTTTTCGTATAATTCCGATTCATTTTGAAAAAAATCATCCAAATCATAGTTTCCACAACTGAAAGGCAAACTATTTTCTTTTATCTTATTGTCATATGGAAGCATCACACAATGTTCATAAAGTGAAAAACTTTCCATCTTAAAACGAAAAATTTTTCGACTTCATAAGAACATTATCAATCTGATTTTTCTCTGTTTCAGATAATGTACGGGCATCTATGCTTTTATTTTGCTCTACTAAGGCGTCAAACCTTTTTGCTGTAATTCCCGTAAGAACTGGAGATGATTTAATAGAAATTGCCATAATAAATTTTCTTTTTGATTCTTTGGCAAATATACAGCATTATTCATTGAAAGTCAAGAAGTTTTTTCTTAAAAATTATTAAGAAAAGTTCTTAATTTCTTAATAAACTTCAACTATTTTTCATTTCTCTTTGAACAAAAACAAACCTTCGATTGTATTATATTCGGTTTTGGTTATACATTCAATTTTCTCAAATGACGAAAAGCACCTCAGTTCCCAGCTAGGTGCTTTTTTATTGAGAAACTCCGTATCCGAACAAAGCGAAGTCGTATTTAATAGGATCATCAGGATCTAATGCTCTGAGCTTCGATGTTATCTCCTCTACTGTCGTCCTGTCATTGCTTTTTCTTTCGAGAAGTCCTAGTTCGCGGGAGATTCTTCCGACATGTACATCAAGTGGTATCATAAGGTCAGATGGTTGCAGTTTGTCCCAGATTCCGAGGTCGACGATGCCGTCTTTTCTCACAAGCCATCTCAGAGCGAGATGCAGTCTCTTGCAAGCAGAACCTTTCTTCGGATTCTCGCAATAAGGATTTGAAATATGCACGCTTGTCACTCCACCATTGACTTCCTGAATCTTATCCCTGAAATTCTGTATGCCCTGCCACACATCACGATTGCCATTCAATGCAAATAGATCTTCAATACTTTGATATTCATTATAAATCCCTTTCAAGCCATTACAATAATATATAAGGTCTCGGTTGAAGAAAGTTCGATGCACACACTTGTCTTGATCAAGGTTTTTCCATCCTTCCGACATTACGAAATCGTAAGGCGACTTGCCCATAGTATTGAGCAACTTGTTGGCAGAGTTAAGAATCATAGAACGCTTTCCCCACGCTATCGTAGCAATAATAAAAGAAACAATTTCAATGTCATTCTTTTCCGAATAACGATGAGGAAACTGCACCGGGTCATTATCAATAAACTCCGGTGTATTATATTTTATGACCAATTCGTCGAGATAAGCTTTCATAGTAAAAGTTTATAATATTTTGCAAAGTTAAAAAATTAGGAATTAGGAGTTAGGAATTAGGAGTTAAAAAAGTCTGTTGTCCGTTGTCTGTTGTCCGTTGACTTTTATTATCTTTGCAGAAATTGAAATCAATAAAATTTTCCATAATGAAACACCTTATTAATTTATTACTCGTTGCGATGGTTTTATTAACATCGTGCAATTCTAATTCTGATGTAAAACAATCAGATAACACACAGAAGAACGTAGATGAAATAACTCAGAAAGCCTTGGAAGAATGGCGTGCAGAACACTTCGGCATGTTCATCCACTTCGGCATCTATTCTGAACTCGCAGGCTGGTGGAAAGGCGAAAAGATTCCTTTCTACGGCGAACAAATCATGAACCACGCTCGTATCACAACAGAAGAATACGAAGCTGTCGCAAGAGAATTTAACCCTAAAGACTTCAACGCCGACGAAATCGTTTCTCTCGCCAAAGACGCTGGCATGAAATATATCGTCATGACCTCAAAACATCACGACGGATTCTGCATGTTCCACACCGAGACAACCGACTACAACATCGTCGACTTCACTCCTTTCGGTCGCGACGTGGTTAAAGAATTGGCAGAAGCTTGTGAACGCCACGGCATCAAATTCGGTCTCTACTACTCACTTCCAGACTGGCACTACCCTCTCGGCATCCCTCGCCTCGCTCCAGACCCAACAACAAAATGCTACGAATACGTAAACCAAGTTTACTCACCTCTTGAAATAGTAACACCAGAACTTGAAGATTATATCGTCGCTCAAGTGACAGAATTGCTCACCAACTACGGTGATATCCACACATTATGGTTCGACATGGGTCTCGTGACACCAGAACAAAGCAAACGTTTCCGTGAAACCGTAAAATCATTACAACCTGAATGTATCATCAACGGTAGAATCATGAACAACCAAGGCGATTACATGACATTACCAGATAACGGTGACGTCGCTGGTTACGAAAACATCTTCTGGGACAACCCTGCATCTCTCTATGGAACTTGGGGTTACAAATCATGGATCAACCGTCCTGAAGTCGACAAACAAGTAGATGCTCAATTAGGCAGATTATTCAGCACAGTAAGACACGGCGGTGTCTTCTTGCTCAACATCGGTCCTGATGGCAACGGCAACGTCATCCCTTACGAAAAAGAAGTGTTAACAAAAATTGGCGATTTCTTAAATCAACATCCTGACACTTTGAATAAGATTCAAGTAGTTTATAAAGAAATACCTGTCGTAAAACCTGAAAACGGCACTTTCGAATTGACAGAAGCAAATGGTTTGAAACACGCAGAAATCGACGGAACAGGTTACATGAGCACACAGACAGACTCATGGCGTTCATGGGAAATGGAAGTCGCTGAAAACGGCACTTACGACGTATTCATCGTTTACATCCCAGAAAACTTAGACAAGAGATATTCTTTCGAATGCGGCGATAACGTAATCGCACACACATTGCCAGGCGTCGACCCAATGATTCAGACTTCATACGTCGGCAAGATGAACCTCAAAGCTGGCAAACAGACATTCAAACTCGACCAAGCCGACAGATGTTACCCATTGGAACCACTCGGTTTGGAAGTGAAGAAGATAATTGTGAGAAAGAGTCTTTGAACTAAGGCTATTGGCTGTTGGCTATTGGCCATTGGCTATTGACCTTCAATTAACAAAAAGCGTCGTATTTCTACGACGCTTTTTATTTTTAGATTCTGAAATTTTAATTTCTGAGTTTCTTATTCTGCTGCTGTAGCAAGTGGTGATGCCTGTGTATATGTTCTTGCTGCTAATTCTTTATCGAACATATAGATAGCGTATGGATTGTCTTTAATCATACGGAGGCTGTCGATCATCTTTTGTGCTGACTCTTCTTCTTCAACTTGTTCGTCGATGAACCAAACGAGTCTGTTTTGTGTTGCGTAGTCTTTCAACTCAACTGCCAAAGCATTGATATCGTTGATTAAAGATGTTACTTTTTGTTCGTGTTCTAATGTGTCTTCGAAAGCTTCCAATGGAGATTCCCATTTTGTCTTTACAGCGTCGATAGCTTTGAGTTCAACGCGACCGCCACGAGATACTAAGTAGTTATAGAAAATCATGGCGTGATCTTGTTCTTCTTTGAATTGAACTTCAAACCAGTTAGCAATGCCGCCTAAACCCATTTCATGGAAGTTTGTTGCCATTGACAAATAAAGATATGCTGACCATAATTCAGCGTTTATCTGCGCATTGATAGCGTCTTGTAATTTTTTGTTAATCATAATTCTATATTTTATGTTAATAACTTAATATCTTTAAATATTTGCCATTAAACTTTAGCCTTTATTCGCTACAAATATAAACATTTTTTTTGGAAAATGTTTTACAAAACGAATATTAATTTATATCTTTGTAAGGTTAAAAATCAACGCTTATGTTATCATTATCAGCACAAGACGCAAATCAACTTAAAGGATTAAACATTTCAGTTCAGCAAGTAGAGAAACAAATAAATCAGTTCAAGACAGGCTTCCCATATAGCGATTTAATCGCCCCTGCAACCATAGGCAACGGCATCGTCAAATTTGATGATAATGAGATTAAAGAGTTGATACAACAGTTTGATGACGACAAACAATATTACGACATCATAAAATTCATCCCTGCTTCAGGAGCTGCCAGCCGTATGTTCAAAGACGTATATGCTTTCGTAGAAGAATACAAAGGCAAGGAAATTCCTGAAGATTTTCTTAAAAAAGACAATATCAAATTCGACTCAATAGAAAATCTCTTCTTAAGTATCAAAGAGTTCGCATTCTATGAAGACCTAAAGGAAAAGATGGCGGAACAAGGCAAAGACATTGAGACTTTGATACAAGAAAACAGACTTGTTGAAATAGCCGAGTTTTTGTTGGAAAGCAACGGATTGGCATACGGCAAATTGCCTAAGGCACTTTTGAAGTTCCACAGATACAAAGAATTTTCTCGCTATGCTCTTGAAGAACACTTAGTTGAAGCCACATATTACAGCACTGTTGAAACCAAGAAATGCGTTGTGGCACAGTTACACTTCACCGTTTCAGAAGAACATCTGGAGATTTTCAAAAAGACCGTCGATGAGCTCATCCCTAAATACGAGAGAATGTTCGGTGTACGTTACGACATTTCATATTCCGTACAGAAAGCTTCAACCGACACTATCGCCGTTGATATGAACAACGAACCATTCCGTAATTCCGACGGCAGCCTTCTCTTCCGTCCTGGAGGTCACGGCGCTCTGATTCAGAATCTTAACGACTTATACAAAGAAGTCATCTTCATAAAGAACATCGACAATGTCGTTCCTGACAAATTAAAGAATGCTACATACGATTATAAGAAGGTCTTAGGCGGTTATCTTTTCAGATTGCAACAGCAACAGTTTGAATACCTTGAATTGTTAGACGAAGGTTTCCTTTCTGAAGAAGAAATCGAAGAAATCAAGAACTTTGCAAAGGAAAAACTTATGATCGACATACCTAATTTCTTCAAGACTTACAACGAAATTGAAAAGATCGATTTTCTTTATGGCAAGTTAAACCGCCCTATGAGAATCTGCGGTATGGTAAAAAACGAAGGCGAACCTGGCGGCGGTCCTTACTGGACAAGAAACAGCAACGACGAGGTGTCATTACAAATCGTTGAATCATCACAGATTAACCATAACGATGAAAAACAAGAAGCCATCTTCAAATCTGCGACACACTTCAACCCTGTCGATATAGTCTGCGCGACATACGACTTCAGAGGCAATTCTTTCAACCTTAACGAATTCGTTGATGTCAACACTGGATTTATTTCCAAGAAGTCAAAAGACGGCAAAGAACTGAAAGCCTTGGAATTGCCAGGATTATGGAACGGAGCCATGGCCGACTGGATCAATATCTTCGTTGAAGTTCCAATTGCAACATTCAACCCTGTCAAGACCGTCAATGATTTATTGAGAGACGCTCATCAGGGAAATTGAAATAAAATCTCAGAAATTAAAAAACTCAGAACCTCAGATTTTTTTGAAGTTTTGAGTTTTTTAGTTTTTGGGGTTCTAACAAAGAACTACCACAAAAAAGGTATCACCTTGTATCTTACTCTTTGTTTATATTCCTTATAACCTTCCAGTCCTTCTTCGAGGATTTTTTCCTCGCTTCTCATTCGGATTGCTATGATAGGAATATATGCCAACATTATGACAAAAGATATCATTGACCCTAAAATCAATGGTATCGACAAAAACATCAAAAGCGTCGCTGAATACATCGGATGACGTACTATTCCATACAATCCTGTGTCTATCACTTTCTGATTTTCCTGTATTTCTATCGTTCTGGAAAGAAAAGCATTCTCTCTCATTACTTCTGCATACATCAGATATGAAAGAAGAAAAACTCCCACACCTATCCATATCAAATATTCAGGCAATGAATGCCAAGAATAACGGAAGTTAAATCCTGCCACAACAAAGGCCGCCAAAAACATTATTCCCGATAAAGCGACGACCCATTTCTGCTCATCGACTTTCTCCTTAGCATCGAGACGTTTCTCAAGAAGTTTCGGAGAACGAAACAACATCACGACTCCTAAAAGCAACATCGGGGTAAATAGAACTGCAACAAACAACCATGCGTTCCAATAATACAAGGTGCCAGCTGGCAAAAACAGCAACAATCCTATCGCGATAAAACCAGCAACGAATTTCTTTAAAGATTGTACAAGCAAATTATTTTTCATCACAAATCATTTTTATCATCACTCTAATTCTTTTCGCTATCTCATCAGGACAATCTATCAAAAGCTGACCGTGATTCATACCTTTGAAAACCTCGACATTCACATCATTCCAAATACTTTTCAGATGCTTCACCTGAGGTCGAGCAACAAAAGCCTCTTTGGTTCCATGCCAATAATGAATATCCCTACCATGAATCTCTTGCAACTTATTAGTATAAACTGATTTATATCCATCCAACACAGCTCTTCCGCCGCCAAACGGATACACCTTTCGGCACTCATCAAGCAAGACGTCAAAATAATGAGAATGAAAGACAAATCGCCAGAAGTTCGTCCAATGATAGCAGGTCCAAACATTAAAGCACTGATAATAACGTAATGGACCGACAAGCCATTTCGGCAAAGGCAGCAAAGGAGCTGCATCCATAACAGAGTGATCTATAATAATCTCATTACGTTCCAATACACGAGACAATATCTTTCCGCCTAAGGAAAGTCCGTAAGCGCAATCAAGACTGCCATTATGATTTGCCTTGACATAATCTATAATTTGAGATGCCTGATCGTCGATGGAAGTAAAACGAGAATGCTTACCAAGAATGAAACCATCGACTTCAACGGCGATGATGTGAAAATCTTTTTCAAGAATACTGATAAGAGGAATAAAAATCTCATAAGAAACGCCCAGTCCAGGAATGAGCATCAAAACAGGGTTTTCTTTATTTCCAAAAATCTTAAAATCCATATTAACAAACCGGCACTCCTATTACTACTTCCAAAAACATATCATTTATTTATTTTAGAGGTTGTCAAAATTACACAAATATTTTAAAATACAATATTTAGGATATCAATTTATTACGTTCTTCCATCTTCTAAATTTCCAGAGCTCTTTGTTTCTAAAATTCGCCCTTTGCGTTAGGGATTGGAGCGGCATCCTTTGCGAGCAATTTGTGACAACAGACAACGGACAACAGACAACGGAATTTTTTGAGCGAGATGAAAACTAAGCGAGCAAAGATATAGCGGAAAGCCCGACGGCGTAGCCGGAACGCCCAAAAGAAAATTGAAAATTGAAAATTGAAAGTTAGCTTTCAATAAAAATCGCCAATATTTTTTCAAAATAATAGCAAAATAAATCTTAAATTTGCCGTTATCTTACATATATAATTTTAAATATGAATATGAGCAACTTAAGCAATTTAAGAAAGTTATTTTTTATAGGTATCATCGGTTTGTCGTTGACATCATGCCAAGAGAAAGTCGTACCTCAGAAGCGTACTGAAACTATTTACAAGACCATCACTGTCGAAAAAAGCGATCAGGTTTTAAAAAGCGGCTTCGCTGCTACAATAAACGGTTGCCAGACTGTTGAGATTCGCCCTCAGGTAAGCGGCATGATCACCGACATCTACATCAACGAAGGCGATTTCGTACGTAAAGACTCTACCCTCTTCGTCATCGACCAGACTCCTTATAAAGCTGCTTACGAGATAGCTTCTGCTAACGTAATGAGTGCCGAGGCAAACCTCTCAACCGCTCAGCTCGTGCTTGACAGCAGCAAGGAACTCTTCGAACAAGATGTCGTTTCAGAGTTCGAATTGATGACTGCGCAAAACAACTTAGCCGAAGCTGAAGCCAAATTGGCATTGGCAAAAGCCGAGATGAACAAAGCATACACCAACCTTTCTTATACAATGGTGAAGTCACCTGTTAACGGCGTCGCCTCTATGATTCCATACCGCGTCGGCGCATTGGTCAACAGCAACATCAGCCAGCCTTTGGTAACAGTTTCTGACGACAGCAAGATCTTCGCTTATTTCTCAATGGCTGAAAACCAGATGCTCGACCTCATTCAGGAATACGGTTCTTTGAAGGCTGCTATCAAAGACATGCCAGCTGTTGAATTAGTCATGAGCAACGGCAAGACATACATGCACAAAGGCAAGATCAACGCTGTGAGCGGCACCATCAGCGCAAGCACTGGCGCCGTCAGTTTCCGTGCGGTATTCCCAAATCCTGAGCGTCTCTTACGCGACGGCGGCAGCGGTACTGTCATCATCCCTACAACTCATGAAGACTGCATCATCATCCCTCAGACAGCGACATTTGAGTTACAAGAAAAGGTATTCGTTTATAAAGTCATCGACGGCAAGGCCCATTCCGCTGCTATCAGCGTGATGCCTCGTAACAACGGCGTTGACTATATAGTAGAAAGCGGACTTGAAGTCGGCGACGTCATCATCGCAGAAGGCGCAGGTCTCGTACGCGAAGGCGCTACTATTAAAACCTTAGAATCTCAGAATCTCGAAACCTCAGAATCAGAAGAAGGAGGCGAATAATGGATATCAAGACTTTCATCAACCGCCCTATTTTCGCAGGTGTCATCTCTGTGATAATAGTCCTCTTAGGACTCATCTGCCTCGTCGGTCTTCCTATCGAGCAGTATCCAGAAATCGCTCCTCCGACAGTAAGCGTCTCTGCTAACTACGCAGGCGCTAATGCCGAGACAGTGCAAAACAGCGTCGTAGTGCCTTTGGAAGAAGCCATCAACGGCGTGGAAGACATGATGTATATGACATCATCGGCAAACAACAACGGTTCTGCTACCATACAGATTTATTTCTGTCAAGGCACCAATGCAGACATGGCGACCGTCAACGTGCAAAACCGCATCGCTTCTGCACAAGGTCTGCTCCCTGCAGAGGTAACACGCAGCGGCGTCAGCGTAAAGAAAAGACAGACAAGCCGTATCAAGGTTCTCGCCATCTATAGTCCAGACGACTCCTTCGACGAGAGATTCTTAAGCAACTACCTTAAGATCAATATCGAGCCAAGACTATCACGTATCGCTGGCGTCGGTGAAGTCGACGTAAGAGGTGCCGACTACTCACTTCGTATCTGGCTCGACCCAGCCAAGATGGCGAAATATTCTTTAGTGCCTTCTGACATCTCTGCGGTATTGGCAGAACAAAACCTTGAAGCCGCTACAGGCACCCTCGGCGCTGACTCTGAAAACACATTCCGTTATACTTTGAAATACAGAGGTCGCTACGATAAAGAAGAAGACTACGCCAATATGATAATCCGTGCCGATAACGACGGTACATTATTGAAACTTAAAGATATCGGAACCGTAGAGTTGGGCTCAAGAAGCTACGACTATATCGGTAAGGTAAACGGACATCCTGGCACAACATTGATGATTTCTCAGACTTCAGGTTCTAACGCCAACGAAATCATCGACGCCATCGACAAAGAAGTCGAAGAGATCAGAAAGACATTACCAAAAGGCATCGAGATCATCGACTTGATGAGTACCAAAGACTTCCTCGACGCTTCTATCGACAACGTCATCGAGACACTCATCCTTGCCGTCATCTTGGTTATCTTGATCGTTTACATCTTCTTGCAGAGTTTCCGTTCTACCTTCATCCCTGCCATCGCCATCATCGTCTCTCTCGTAGGAACATTCGCATTCTTGAAGGTTGCGGGATTCAGTCTTAATATGATCACATTATTCGCCTTGGTTCTCGTCATCGGAACCGTCGTTGACAACGCCATCGTTGTGGTCGAGGCGGTACAGGCCAAATTCGACGCAGGATACAAATCTCCATATAAAGCGACAGTCGATGCTATGCAAGGCATCTCTAATGCTTTGATCGCTACTACATTCGTCTTTATGGCAGTGTTTATCCCTGTATGTTTCATGGGTGGAACGACAGGTACCTTCTACACACAATTCGGTCTCACCATGGCTGTCGCCGTAGGTATCTCACTCCTCAACTCAATCACCTTAAGTCCAGCATTATGCGCATTATTGATGCAGCCTTACGTCATCAGAGAAGACGGAAGCATGTCGTTCTCAACACGCTTCCATGTCGCATTCGACGCTGGTTTCCAAGGCCTGATCAACAGATATAAAGGCGGAGTGCTATTTATGTTCAAGAACAAATGGTTATCGGTGATACTCGTCATCGCAGCTGTCGGCGGACTTTTCTACATGTTGGAAAACACCAAGACTGGTCTCGTTCCAAAAGAAGACATGGGTTCTATCAACGTCGACGTCCAGACACCTCCAGGAACCAACTTAGGCGAGACAGTACGCGTCATGGAACTCATCGCCTCTCGTTTGGATGAGATTCCACAGATTGAATCATATTCCTATACAACAGGTTACGGCATGATGAGCGGCGTTGGTCCTTCATGCGGCGGTTTCACCATCCGTCTTAAGCCTTGGGATGAACGTACCGAGACAACAGACAATATCGACTTCGTAATGGAAGACATTTACGCAGCGACAGCAGATATCACTTCTGCTACTATAATAGTCTTCACCCGCGGTATGATTCCTGGCTATGGAGCTAGTAGCGGTTTCGAGCTCCACGTCCAAGACCAGAAAGGCGGCACTTTGGAAGACTTGCAGAAAGTAACCAACGACGTCATCAACGCACTCAACGAACGTCCAGAAATAGGCAGAGCCACAACATCATTCGACACTAAATATCCACAATATCTCTTGGAAGTCGACGCTGCTAGATGTAAGCGCAACGGCGTATCTCCAGGCGACGTGCTCAACGTGATGGCTGGTTATATAGGCGGAAGCTACGCTTCTAACATGAACCGCTTCTCTAAACTCTACCGTGTAATGATTCAGGCATCGGCAGAATACCGTCTCGACACAGAATCTCTGAATAATATGTTCGTGCGCAACAAAGACGGCGAGATGTCACCAATAGGACAATACGTCACCTTGACACGTGTCTACGGTCCTCAAGCCATCTCCAGATTCAACCTCTTCTCTTCAATACAAATCAACGGACAAGCAGCCAACGGATATTCTTCAGGTGAAGCCATCCAAGCTGTTAGAGAAGTAGCAGATGAATTATTACCATCTGGCTACGGTTATGAATTCGGCGGCATGTCAAGAGAAGAAGCATCATCAAGCAACTCAACAGCGATAATATTCGTGATATGTATCGTATTCATTTATTTGATACTTTGTGCTTTATACGAAAGCATCTTCATCCCTATCGTCGTTATCTTGTCAGTACCATTCGGTCTCGCCGGTAGTTTCTTGTTCGCCAATATGTTCGGATTGGAAAATAACATCTACCTCCAAATCGGACTTCTGATGCTCATCGGTCTGTTGGCAAAGACCGCCATCTTGATCACAGAATACGCATCTGCAAGAAGAGCTGAAGGTATGTCGATACCAATGGCTGCCATGTCTGCAGCGAAGGCCAGATTGAGAGCTATCTTGATGACATCACTCACTATGATATTCGGTATGCTGCCTTTGATGTTCGCCACAGGCGTAGGCGCAAACGGCAACATCTCCATCGGCGTCGGAACAGTAGGCGGCATGCTCATCGGAACAATAGCACTTCTGTTCGTAGTGCCAGTCTTGTTTATCATCTTTAGAAATATTGAAGAAAAAGTAATGCCTAAAAGAAATAAAGATATATAATCATGAAGAAGATATTAATTCCTATAATAATATTGCTTGTCACGATGAACAGCTGCGCTCTGTATAAACACCACGAGCGCCCTGACATTACTTTCGTCGATAGTCTATACAACAGAATCCCGACTGCTGACGACTATGAATCAATAGCATCACTCACCTGGAGAGAGCTGTTCGCCGACACTCTCCTTCAAGACTTAATAGAATTAGGATTGAAGAACAACACTAATTTAGAGATCGCACGATTGAAAGTGGAACAAGCAGAAGCTACATTAAAGACATCAAAATTGGCATTTTATCCTAATGTTTCATTTTCTGCACAAGCTAGTACAAGCGGCAGTTACAGCCTCACTCCTAACGCTTCTTGGGAGATTGACGCTTTCGGCAGACTACAGAACACCAAGAAAGGCGCCGAAGCTGCATTATCCGCCACCGAGGCATACCAGCAAGCCGTTCAGACACAGCTCATCGCGACGATAGCAGACGCTTATTACACTCTTCTCATGCTCGACGAACAACTTGAAATAAGCAAAAGAACGCTCAACACTTGGGAAGAAAACATCAGGACATTATCAGCATTGAAGAGAGCAGGTAAAACAAACGAGGCTGCTGTCTTACAAGCAAAGGCTAATAAAGTAAACGTCGAGGCATCAATCCTGACATTAAAGAAACAGATCATAGAACAAGAGAATTCCTTGTCGGCACTCTTAGGTCTCGTGCCACAGGAATTCGAACGCAATAAATTGTCACAGCAGATATTCCCAGACACATTGTTAATGGGACTTCCACTGTCGAGTCTCATCAACCGTCCTGACGTGCGACAAGCAGAATATAAGTTGGTAGAAGCACATTACGCCACCAATGTAGCGCGTTCTTACTTCTACCCTAGCATCACCTTAAGCGGCAACGCTGGATGGTCTGGAATCAGCGGCGACCCAGGCGACTGGATCTTCAACGCCGTAGCTTCTTTGGTGCAGCCTATCTTCAACCAAGGAAAGAACAAGGCAAGACTTAAGATCAGCGAGTCGCAACGACAAGAAGCGCTGCTCAACTTCAAGCAGACATTGTTAGACGCAGGTACTGAGGCCAACAACGCCTTGATAGCTTGGCAGACAGCACGCAAGAGATTGGATAGTGACAAGTTACAGATCATGTATCTGAAAGGCGCTGTCTTCAACACACAGCTTCTGATGAAAAACGGACAAGCCACTTACATCGAAGTCCTTTCCGCACAGAAGAATCTTTTACAAGCAGAGCTCACCGAGACCAACGACAAATATATCGAGATACAAAGCGTAATAACATTGTACCACGCACTTGGCGGAGGGTTGGAATAAAAGCTAATTTTAATTTTTTTGCTATGAGCTATGAGTTGTGAGCTTTGGGCATAACTGCTCACAACTCATAGCTCACTGCTCAGGTATAATTGCCAAAAATGGTTGGTAAAATCAATATAACCCATTAGTACATAGATAAATATAATAACTTTGATGAAAACGTTTTCATCAAAGTTATTATATTATGTCAGAATCACAGCCCTGTAAGGGCGTCAGATTATAGGCAGGTATGTAGAGCAAAGCTCGGAATGCCTGTAAAGAAAATAAGGTAAGATAATCACAAAGTGCCGTAGGTACGACAGAGTCTCTTTCGCTCCTACGGA
>JAZKYV010000012.1:0-3236 GCA_045612345.1 Bacteroidales bacterium | reverse complement strand
CGTTAGCTGCATGACCTTGTCTTGTGCTAGTCTTTTTTTTGTTTTCAAATTTGTCATAATTAAGATATTCTTGCATGTTTGATAATCATTTTTCCAATCATATTTATCACTGCTGTTATCAGGAAGAGAATGAGTCCTATCGCAATGAGTGATGATAGCCTGAGTCCGTCGGCCTCGCCGAATTGGTTTGCGATGATAGACGCCATGGAGTTGCCTGTAGATGTTATTGATTCTGGAATATTATTGGTGTTGCCAATGAGCATCGTTACCGTCATTGTTTCGCCTAATGCTCGTCCTATTGCTAAAATATATGAAGAGAATATTCCTGAACCAGCGACGGGGAATATGATTTTACGCACAACTTCAGCGCGTGTCGCCCCCAGACTGTAAGCTCCTTCCTTAAGGTCGTTGGGAACCATCTTGATGAATTCAGCGCTGAGTGATGCTGCGTACGGAACAATCATGATTGCCAAGACCAAAGATGCAGTGAGGATGCCTGAACCTTGTGGCGATATGTTGAGCGCCATGATGATTGGACGTAAGGTGTAGAATCCCCAGAGTCCGTATATTATGGAAGGTATGCCGGCTAGAAGGTCTGTGACGGTGCTCAATATTTCTGCAACTCTTGTTCCTTTGAAATACTCACCTACGAATAATGCGACAGGCAATGAGAACGGGATGCAAAAGATGAGTGCTAATAAAGTCGTCATCAAAGTTCCTGTAATGAAAGGCAACGCGCCATATCGTTCGTCGCCTTCGGTATAACTCCATTCTGATGAGGTGAGGAACTTGAAGAAACCGAAGTGTTCGAAAGCGTCGTATGCGTCGGTGACGAGGGCGTAAACGATGCCCCCGCACACTATCGGCATAATCAATGCTGTTATAAACAATATCGCTTTATATATCTTGTCGTTCATGATATATTATCGTAAGATTGCTTCTCCGTTGTAAGTGACAGTCTTTAAGTTAGCAAGGCTTATCTCTTTTGCCTTTGTTGGAAGTGGGGCGTAGTGGACATAAGCTGTGATTTTCTGTGCCTCGTCAGAGAGGATGTACTGAATCAAATCGAGTGTTGCTGATGCTTGTTCTTTGCTGCGGTTTGAATAGTTTTGTTCTTTGTAGATAATCATCCAGGTGAATGTTGAGATTGGATAAGCGCCTCTTGCATCGGAGTCGGTTATGGAAGTACGAGTGTCATTAGGTATTTCGCCCGATGCCGCAGCGGATATGCTTGCAGATGATGGAGCAACGAATTCTCCTTGTCGGTTTTGTATCTTGGCATAAGGTGTCTTCTGAGCGAAAGCGTATTCAGAGCCTACATAACCTAAAGAGTTCTTTGTCTGTTTGATGACGCCTGCTACGCCAGGGTTGCCTTTGGCTGCTTGACCGACAGGGAAGTTGACTGACTTTCCAGCTCCGAATCTTGATGCCCACATTGGACTTGCTTTGGCGAGATAATCTGTGAAGACGAATGTAGTGCCAGAACCGTCTGAGCGGAAGACAGGTATGATGGCTTCGTTAGGAAGCAATGCCTGTGGGTTGAGTTTCTTGATGCGTTCGTCGTTCCACATCTTTATTTCTCCTGCGAAAATATCAGCTATTATTTCGCCTGTGAGTCTGAGTTCTTCAACGCCTTCGAGGTTGTAAGCTAACACTACGGCACCCATACATGTTGGGATGTGGATGACAGGATTCATATCAGCCATTTCTTTTTCGGAGAGGAAAGCGTCGCTGCCGGCGAAGTCGACTATCTTGTCGCGAAGGTTACGTACGCCTCCGCCAGAACCGATGCCGCCGTATGCTACGGCGTCGCCGTTTACTTCAGCAAATTGTTCGAAAACCACGTTGTAGAAAGGAAGCGGAAATGTCGCTCCAGCTCCGGAGAGCTCTTGTGATTTACGAGCGCTCTTGTTTGTGTTGTCGCCACATGATGTCATCGCTATGGCGAATGTCAATGCTACGATTGATAATAAGATTTTTTTCATAATTTAAATTTTAAATAATTTTTGGTTGATAATTTTTATGTTGATATTCTTTATAATCCGAAGTAGAAGTTGATATATGCTGCGTATGTGTTGTCGGAACCTTCAGCTTTAGGCATCGCCATTCTGAAGTTTGGAGCGAGTTTTACATATTTCCCTAATTTGAATTGAGCGCCGAGAATTGCTGCTTGTTCGTCTTTAGCGATATTCCATTCGTTGTTAGAGTATAAGTCGTCGAAACGTGCATAAACTTCAGTGTTGTTGGCAACTTTCATAGAAGCAAACAAAGAATATCCGTTTTGGTCTCTGCCTGTTTTATATGAAGCATTCATCATGTAATTGTATTCGGCGCCTACAGTGAATCTGTCGTTTTTATAACCTGCGAATGCTGCCATATTGATGATGTCTTCATTGCCTTCTTCTGCACTTGCGTTCAATCCGCCGTACAAACGAATCTGGAAACCTTTGGCTGGAGTAAGCGTTACACCTAAGCCGTAGTTCAATCCGTTGTCTTTCTGTATTTTCTTGTAACCTTCACCGTTGACTACTATAGCGTCTGCTGAAATCCAGTCGGCGAATTTGTAAGCTACAGACAAACCCAAATCAGCGCTGCTTCCGAACTTATATTGGTCTTGGAACGATTTCATGATGTAACGATATCCCCAGAATTTTTCCTGAAAGTTGAACTGCGTTGTCGAGATGAGACCTCCGTTCAATGTCATGTCTCCTTTCTTCCAAGATAACATGGCGTTCTTGATGTATGCGATGCGCTGCAAGTCGGACACGTCACCAGACTTGCCGATGTCCATTACGCTTTTTACGGAAAGTCCATTGCCTAATTTGTATTCGTATCCTAAATAGGTGCGTTCTAGTTCGAAACCTCTGTCATTGCCGGCTCCGAAGTTTGCATTGAAATTGCCGAATGTCTGTACGATAGCCTTTCCTTTAGGCTCTTCAATTTTAACATCTTGTGCTTTTGCACTGATACCGATGCAGGCTAAAACTGCTGCTACGATTAAATTCTTTTTTTTCATTTTGATAAATTTTAGTTGTTTAATGTTAGTTTTTTTCGTCTTAATTCTGCCGCAAAAGTATCTGTAAGATGTTTCAAAGTTGTTACGAAAAAATGAGAGTTTGGTTAAAGAAATATTTAAGAAAAATTAATTGTTACATTTTTATTAAATCTTGTCATTGCGACATAGACTCTCATATTTTTATTTACTTTTGCAAGAAATATATCTACGTATCGTACGT
>JAZKYV010000011.1:0-82011 GCA_045612345.1 Bacteroidales bacterium | reverse complement strand
TTTGCAAATGCCATCATGCGGCATAATGTTGAAATTAAAAGTTTCCATAAAAAAGTTTGATTTAAAATTCTCTTCGCAAAGATACAATGCACCAAAGCAAATGTCAAGAGAAAAAAAGTTAATCTTTTTTAAGATACTAAGACTGTTGGCTGTTGGCTATTGGCTGTTGGTTGTTGGCTGTTGAACCCTCAAATCATCATACCCTCACCTCCTAACTCCACACTCCTAACTCCTAACTCCTAACTCCCCTGACTCTCTGCATTTTAGTGTTGAAAAATTCTTGCTTTTTTTCTTTTTTTATTAAAAAAAATTAACAATCTTTGCAGACTGCATTTTCAGCATTTTGGCAACAGACCAAAAAATATTGAAAATACTTGTATTTACTTGCAAAGAGAGAAAAAACAATTAAAATAAAACTTAGTATTAATTAAACAAATTACTTATGAAAAAGAAATTTATCTTTTTAACAATGTTGCTCCTAACCTTATTGGGGGGGGTAAAATGGAACGTGCTTAACGCACAGGAAACAACAACTGTGGAAATTGGTGAAGGAAGTACAACTTATGACTCGAGAACGCCTGTAAGTTTCTACTATGCATCTTATGCATATTCATCATCACAACAAATCTATTATAAAGATGAATTGGATGGTATAAGTGGTAGTATAACACATATATCATTTCGAAAACAAAGAGGAAATAACAATGCAAGAAATCTTGTTGTTTATATTGAAAATACAACAAAGGAATCGTTTGAAACAAAAACTGATTGGGTTAAAATAACTTCAGAACCTGTTTTTTATGGATCTGTTAATTTTGGAACAGGTGATAATGCTTGGATTACAATAGAATTGGATGAACCTTTTGTTTATGATGGCAATAGTAATATACTTCTAAGTGTTCATGATATAACAGGAGAAAAACCTAATTCCTCAAATTGGGATAAGTTTTACATTTATCCAACAGGAACAAACAGAACTTTGTATTGCAACCATAGTAGCCGTCAATTAAATCCTCAAACAGGTACGGAAATTAATGGAGAAGATATAGCAACTTATAGTTACCTCTTTACTAATAACAACCAAATCCGTTTTACTTTCGTTGCGGGTGGAGATGATACTCCTGTTACCCCTAGCACTCCTACAAGCCTTACAGCTACAGCTATTGACTATTGTTCTATAGCTTTGACATGGGATGCTGCTGAAAATGCAAAAAGATATAATGTATATAACGGTGAAAATATCGTAAAAACAGTTTCAGAAACATCATGCACAATTGATGGCTTGGATAGTGAAAAAACATACACCTATACAGTTACAGCTGTAAATGGTTCTGAAGAATCTGGACATTCAAATGAAGCAAGCGCAACAACATTGGCTATGCCAAAACTATGTAATATAGTTTTTACACTAAAAGACACATGGGGAGACGGATGGAATGGCAATAAATTGATAGTAAAATATGGTTCAACAACAAAAGAACTTACACTTTTAGAAGGAAAAGAAGGCACTTATACTTTAGGAATTCCAGAAGGTTCTGTTGTTAATATGGAATATAAAGGTCCTAATTATCCAGCAGAAAACTCATTCGAAGTTAAATATGAGAGTAGTGGAGATTTGATTTGGAGCAAAACTGCAAGTTATGGAGATCCTTTGCATAATGGTGGAAAGCATACATTTACTATACCTGTTTTTAAACCAACTATTGAAGCCAGTGTTTTAGAAATTGCTCTTGGCACAGTAAGAATGGGCAATTATTGGACTGAAAAACCAGTTTCTGAAACTTTCAATGTTGTTGCTAAAAATACAACTGTCACAAGTGTTACATGCGACAACACTTTCTTTGAAGTAGATTATGAATCAGGCGTTGTTACTGTATCTTACGACAATACTGTTGATGTTAGTGGAGAACAAACAGGCACTATCACTATTGCTGCTGAAGGCGCAAGCGCAACAGTTGCCGTCTCTGCAACAGCTTACACTCCTGCTCAAGGTGATGTTTGGGAACTCGCTAAAGAAATCTCATTAGAAAACGGATATACCGAAGATGTAACTGGAATGTACGACGACTACATCCTCCCAGGCGAAGCAGAAGAGGGCAATGCCGGTGACGCTGTTTATAAATTTACATTGGAAAATGAGGGCGTCATCACAGCAAGCGTAACAGGAACTAACGGCAATGTTGCCATCTACAAAGCAGATAGCATAAGCTCTAAACGCGGCCCTTCTTTAGATAACAATTATAACGGTATAGTAAGCGGTTCAACAGCTCCAACAACATTCTTCTATGATTTTAATGATGAAGATTTGAGTGATTTTGTGTATAGTAATTGGAAATACTGGGATGGTTATGTATACACAAGTACAGAAGGTGCATATATAATGACAAAGGAACAATATTTAGTTACCAATAACTCTATATTTTCTTTTGATATTTGGGCTAATGATTATCAATATAGTGGTTCAGAAAAATATGTTGTCTTTGTCTCAGAAGATGATGTGTTTGGAAATGCAGATGATATTAGAATAAAGGAGGGAAATTGTGGAAATAAAGAGAACATAAATATAGAACTTAGTGCCTATTCGGGTGGTAAATATCATTTTGGTTTCTTTTTTGAAAAAAAGAATTTTATGTTTTCTATCGACAATCTTCAACTCACAGACAGTTCTGCAAAATCAAGAACTCGTGGCGCTCAGATAGAAAACCAATATCCAGCTGGCACTTACTATCTCGTTGCTGCTGCTGAAGGCGACTTCACTCTCAACCTTTCAACATCTTCTCTCCCAGCTCCAGCAGAATTCGCTTACACAGCTCCAGAAAACAACAAGATTGCAAAACAGACAAATCCAGAATTGACATGGGAAAGCGCAGAATTCGCTTCAAACTATGATGTATACTTAGGAACAACAAGTACTCTTACAGAAAGTGACCTTAAGGGTAGCGTTTCAACAACATCTTACAAAACAACAGGTTTGTCAAACAATACAAAATACTACTGGCAAGTAGTCGCTAAGAATAGCATAGGTGAAACAGAAGGCGCAACATGGTCTTTCGTAACTCCATTGGATATTCCTGAAAACGTAACAGCTTCAAGCAATGAGATCTATCCTGAAAATAACACTGTAACTATTTCTTGGAATGAAATCAAGGCAGCAAAAGGTTATAATGTATATATCAAGTTCAACGGACAAGGCGAAGGCATTGCTCATAACAACAATACTCTCATAACAGAGTCTTCATATCAAATTGACAATATGGACTATTCATCAAACGGCCATATAATTTATGTTACAGCAGTATATGAAATAGATGGTGTGAAATATGAATCTGAGGTGTCAGAAACTGAAACTGTTAAGGTTACAGATTATATCACAGTAAGCGGTAAAGTTACAGATGGTACAAACGTAATCGCTGGCGCAACAGTTGTTGCTACAGGTACAGACGAATTCGGCAAGGCTCAAAATTACGGACCTGTCACAACAAAGAATGACGGCACTTATACATTTAACGTTTTAGTCGGTGAATACACATTCACAGCTTCAAAATTCGACTATAAAGATAAAACCACAGAAACTTTGGTTTTAGATTATACAGCTTTAACACTCAACATCACATTAGAATCAAATCCTGTAGCAGAATTTGAAGTCAATGTTGAAGAAAATGGCGACAATGCTAACGTAAGCTGGAAAGCAGACTATACATCATACAATGTATATAGAAGAGACAGCGAAGGCAATGTCACAAAACTTACACAAGAAACAATTGCAGAAAAACAATATTCAGACAACTGGTCATCACTTCCTAATGGAGAATATGAATACGGTGTTAGCGCGATGGTAGCAGAAACACAAAATGTTACAGAAACATTCAGCACTACTTCAATCCCTGAAGGATGGACACAAAATGGTACATACACATGGAACTTTAATGGTGCAACAGCATATTTGTATGTATTTACATCTACATCATCACAAAGCAACCTGATATCACCTATGATTGATTTGACAGGAATAGCTTCTCCAAAAGTCACATTTAAATATTGTACATATAGTTCATCTGGTTCAGGTTATTCAAATACAATAACAGTATCAGTTGCAGAATCTTTAGATGGAACATGGAAACAAGTTTGGACAAATAATAAAAAATTCACTGGTTACAATACATATGAAAATGCAGAAGCAGATTTAAGCAACTATTCTGGAAAGAAAGTGTATGTCAAGTTCAGTTCTAACATAAACTATTGTTACTCATACATCGATGACGTCGTCTTGCCAAATTCTACCACATCAGAATCAAAAGTCAACTGGGCAGCTCCTATAGAAAAAGGCGGCATCGCATTCACAGGCGAAGGCAACTGGAATGACAAAGCAAATTGGAGTGCAGTTCCTAACACAGAAGATAAAGTTACTATCAAAGGTAATGCTACAATCACAGAAGATGTCACTGTAGGTTCAATAAGAATTGCAAGCGGTGCAACATTAACAGTTAAATCAGGTGCTGTTCTTAACGTAACAAACGGCATCAGCAACAAAAACGCAGAAGCTCTCGTTATGGAAGACGGCGCACAAATAGTACAGCCAAACGCAAACGTAGCAGCTACATTCAATATGGACATCGCAAATCCTACAAAAGGCTGGGGCGAAGGCAGCAACAACAAAGACGGTTGGCAATTCATCTCATCACCTTTAATGAACGCTTCTACATCAGCATTTGAAACAAGCGGTGAAAACAACGACTTCGACTTGTATAAATACGACGGAACAAAAGATCTTGAATGGATCAACTATAAAGATCATCAACTTGAAGGTGATACTTTCTTCTATAACTTCAGCGATGGTATGCAAGGCTGGACAACTATTAACGCTAATAACGATAGCTATAAATGGGGCCATACTGAAGATGGTACAGGTAATAACTTTACTTACGGAGCTCCTAACGGTTATAATAATGAAAAAGGTTGCTTGTTCAGTGATGCAATATGGTACAATTCTTCTACATGGCAACCTCAATACATTAATCCTGATGATTATGTTGTATCTCCAGAAAGAGTTATGATAGTTGAAGGTTCTAAATTAAGTTTCTATATACAAAGCGCTACTTATAATTATACAAGCGGAGAAATTACAGTATTGGTATCAGAATCAGAAACTGCAAGCGCTGATAGCTTTGAACAGATTTATTCTGTAAACGAGGCATACAAAGGCGAATGGCTTAAAATGACAGTTTCATTGGCTGAATATGCTGGCAAAGAAGTCTGGATTGCAATTCGTCATAAAATTAATAATACTCAAAACTCATACATTTTAATTGATAACTTAGAATTAACAGACGGCAAGACAAGATCAGGAAACAAAGATCTCTTCGAAACAGAATTCGTAAACGGCCGTGGCTACCTCGCTTCATACCAAGCAGCAACAACAGCTAAATTTGTTGGTACACTCAACAATGCAACAAGACACGAATATGAAGTAAGCTACGCAGGTACAGAAAAAGAACTTGCTAACTTCCACCTCCTTGGCAACCCATTCCCATTCAACATGGACTGGAACAAGGTTCAAGATAAAGGTTTAGTAGAAGGTTATGCAGTCGTTAACGGAGATGGCGGCTATGATTATCTCACAACTGGAACAATCAATGTAGGTGACGGTTTCTTCGTACAAGCCATTGCAGAAAACCCATCATTATACTACAACCATAACGTAAGAGGTTCAAGACAAGATGCTAACAGCATCAATGTTATCGCTACAAGCAAAGCTGGCAAAGACAACGTTGTCATCAACTTCGCTGGTCAAAAAGAAGGCTTCAACAAATTACAAAACTTCAACGATGAAATCGCTACAGTATTCGTCGCTAATAACGGCAAACGTTACGGTATCGCTAACGTAGAAGAAAACGTTGCTGAAGTAGAACTCTCATTCGTAGCTTCACAAATGGGTCACTACAGCATCAGCTTAGACGTAAACGGTGAATTTGAAACAGTCACATTGGTAGACCGCTTCACAGGCATCGAAACAAATATGCTCCTTGAAGACGAATACAACTTCACAGCTACAAGCAACGACAGCCAAAACCGTTTTGTTGTTAGATTGGTCAACAGACAACAGACAACAGACAACAGTCAGTTTGTATACCAATCAGGTGAAGAGCTTATCCTCTCAATCGAAGGTACAGTACAAATCGTTGACATGTTAGGCAGAGTCGTTTACAGCAACGAACATTCAAACGGCAGCAACAGAATCAGCGTAGCTGAGTTCAACAATGCAGCATACGTTGTAAGAGTTGTTAACGAAGAAGGTGTTAAATCTCAAAAGGTAGTTATTTATTGATAAGATAACAGTCAACGGACAACAGACAACAGACTTCGTCCAAGCATACCCAAGGACAGTTGAATGTTGACTGTTGTCAGTTGACAAAATAAAAAGGAAAAATATGAAAAAGATAATATTAGCAATAGCATTATTCGCAGCTGTTAACGCCAATGCACAACGTGATGGTTTCTTTACATACAACAGCTATGAAGAACTAAACAGACAAGAAAACGGATGGGGAGATATGCCATCAATGATCAGCCACGGTTTCGACTACGACATGGATGCTCCACTCGGCTCAGGATTATTACTCCTCGCCGGCATGGGATTGGCATACGGAATGAGAAAAAAATCTAAATGATTTTTTGGCTAAAGGCCAACAGCCTTTGATATAGAACCTCAGGATCTGAAAGGATTTTGGGGTTCTTTTTTTGTAGAGACGTTTCAATGATTCCTTTAAAATAAACACACATTGAAGCGTCTTGTTAGTTAGGAGTGTGGAGTGTGGAGTTAGGAGTTAGGAGTGTAGAGACGTTTCAATGATTCCTTTAAAATAAACACACATTGAAGCGTCTTGTTAGTTAGGAGTTAGGAGTGTAGAGACGTTTTCAATGATTCCTTTAAAATAAACACACATTGAAGGAATGTAGAGACGTTTCAATGATTCCTTTAAAACAAACACACATTGAAGCGTCTTGTTAGTTAGGAGTTAGGAGTGTGGAGTTAGGAGTGTAGAGACGTTTCAATGATTCCTTTAAAATAAACACACATTGAAGCGTCTTGTTAGTTAGGAGTTAGGAGTGTGGAGTTAGGAGTTGAGGGTTCAAAGTTCAAACCTCCAAAACCCCAATGCCAACAGCCAATAGCAAAAAGCCAACAGCCTTAGTTTAATTTTTTTCTAATTGATTAGCTTACAATTGAAAAAAAAGTTGTATTTTTGCAAAGTTTTTTTTAAATGCTTTATCAGACATTTAAAGTCTATGAATCAAGCAGAAACAAAAAAGTTTTATTTTAAATATGAAAAGACTTATAGTATTATCAGTATTTACACTTGGATTCTTAATGAATCTTAATGCACAAAGTGACGGGTTCTTTACATTCAACAATGTTGAACAAAACAGAACTTCAGATTGGGACGACATGCCTGCAATGATTGGACACGGCAGCGGAACCAACATGGACGCACCAGTAGGCTCAGGATTATTACTCCTCGCCGGCATGGGATTAGCATACGGAATTAGAAAAAAATCTAAATAATTTTGGCCAACAGCTAACAGCCAACAGCCAACAGCTAACAGCTAACAGCTAACAGCCTTTGAAATAGAACCTCAAGATTTGAAAGGATTTTGGGGTTCTTTTTTTAGTAGAGACGTTTCAATGATTCCTTTAAAATAAACACACATTGAAGCGTCTTATCAGTTAGGAGTTAGGAGTGTGGAGTTAGGAGTTAGGAGTGTAGAGACGTTTCAATGATTCCTTTAAAATAAACACACATTGAAGCGTCTTATCAGTTAGGAGTTAGGAGTTGAGGGTTCTAAGTTCTAAGTTCTAAGCTCAAAGTTCTATAAAATTGAAATTTTATTTAAAAGCTTTTAATATTCATAACATTTTACAAATGAAAAAGAATTTACTTTTCGCAATTTTATGTGTATTGGGTTTATTCGGAACACTCAATGCGCAAGTAGTTACTATCGATGGTACAGTCGGTGGATATGAAGCATCCACAAGTAATCAAGTTCCGGTTTATAACAATTATGAATATGCTATTACTCAGCAATATTATACCGCTGCTGAAATCGGCAAGTCATCAGGTACTATTGAAAGCATAGCATTCAAGACAACTGAAACTGGAACATATCCATTTACACGTACTCTTACCATTTACATGGTAAACACTTCAGAAGACAATTTTGGTATAGGTGGTAAAACCACTAAGGCAATGGCAGATACAGATGTAGTATTCGAAGGTGAAGTTACATTTGCACAAGCTGATGCATGGACCACAATTGAATTGACAACAAATTTTGAATATACAGGAGAAAATGTTTTGGTTTGTGTTAATGATGCAACAGGATCATTCATTTCAAATTCAAATGGATTAGGTGGAAGCTCATATTTTAGCACATTTGATTGTATATATGAATTTCCAATAGATGGTAATCCAAATGATCTTGGTAAAGCATATAGAGTTTTACACAAAAAAAGATCAAATGGAGCATATAATGCAACAACAGCAAATTCGTCATGTACACAAACAAAAACAGTTCCTTTCGTACAATTCACTTTCACATCTAGCGGTGATGTAACTCCAACTGCTCCAACACTTAACTCTCCAAAAAATGGAGACACAGATATTTTCAATCCTAGTTTAGACTTCACATTAGGAAACAGCACAACTCACTACAAAATCTTAAGGGCTGAAGCTTCTGGTACAAATAGCGGAGAGTACAGCATTTTACAAGACTGGACTAAAAAGACCGACAATGCCGTAAGTTACCAAACAAGTCACCTTAAACAAAATACAACTTATTACTGGAAAGTTATAGCAAGAAACGGTGAAGGAGATAATGCTCTTACAACAGAATCTTCTGTTTATATCTTCACAACTAAACAATTCTCAGCTCCAGGCGCAATAGAATACGCTTATCCTGATGGTCATCAAGATTTGGTAAACCCTAAATTCACATGGGAATTCGGCGCTGACACAGAAGAATATCAAGTCTTAATAGACGGTGTAGTAGTAAAAGACTGGACAAACCCAGGTTCTGCTACAACAGGTGAATACCAAACATCTGGCTTATCATCAGGCGAACATACTTGGCAAGTCAATGTAAGGAACTCAGCAGGTACAACTGAAGGTACAGTTTACACATTCTCTGTTCAAAGTCTCCCAGACAACGTAACTCCAATTTCTCCAGCCGACGGTGCTACAGGCGTTACAAGCAACATCGTGACATTCAAATTTGCTCCTAATACAACACACTATAAGCTTATGATGTCCGATACAAATAAAGATGAAATGTTTTATTTTTCAACTAACCAAGGTGGAACTGGAGACAAGTGGACAAGCACAAACGGCATTGAAGAAATGTCATTTGCAATGCCATTTTTCGCCGCAGGTAAAACATTCTATTGGACTGTTGAAGTTCAGAATGCAGTAGGTGAAAGAACTATAAATGGTACTGAAAAAGCTACTATCTATTCATTCATAGCAAACGAAACATTGCCTGTCACAAACACAGATCCTACTAACGGTGCAGCAAACTTAGACAACAACCCAACATTGAAATGGAAATATAACGGCAAGGCTACACATTATCAAGTTTACTTAGGCATAGGCGCAAACAACTTAGAAGCTCAAGGTTGGATTGAAAGAGCAACAGAAGCTACAGGCTTGGTTCCTAACGGTTCATTCCAAACATCTAACTTAAACTTAACAGCAAACACAACATACTACTGGAGAGTTGACGTAAAAGACGCTAATGGAAATGTTTATGAAGGTGCTACATGGTCATTCTTATCACATTTGCCAGCTCCTGGAGTTCCTACAGTTTCACAAACTGAAAATCCTACAACTGAAATCGACCCTACATCAGAAACAACAATCGCATGGAATGCTTTAGAAGGTGTTCAAGGTTATAACGTATATCTCGGCACAGAAAAATTGAATGCTGAAATTCTTTCTGCTGAAGAGACTTCTTATACAATAGCTGCAAATACACTCCAACACAACATGGATCCTGGTTACGACATCTATGTTGAAGCTGTTTATACTTCTGGCGAAGAAACAACTACAAAAAGATCTGAAGCTATAAACGTTACAGTTACTGGTGTCGGTTATTTGTCAGTTACTGTAAAAGACGTCACCACTCCAACTGAAAAAAATGTTGCAGGTGCTACAATCACATTGACACAAATAAAAGACGAATGGGAAAATACAGAAGACCTCAATGTTTCATATACATTCACAACAGATGAAAACGGTCAATATCTCTCATCAAAAGAAGGTAACGAAAGACCATTAATTGGTACATACAAGATTAGTGTTGAAAAAGAAAATTACACACAAAAATTAGCTGAAGATGAGAGTGATGAAATTGTAATAACTTATAATGAGACTACTACTAAGAAATTAACACTCGTTCTTAATATTCCAGATAACGTAACTCCAGTTACTCCAGAAGATGAAGCTGAAGGTGTTACTGACCATACTATTGTATGGGATTTCGCTGAAGGTACAGATGAGTACAGATTCTACTTCGGTAAATCTTTTGCGGGTTTAGAAAGACTATGTGATTGGACAGCTGTAGGCGAAAACAATAGAATGGAATTTAAACTTTCTGGTTTAGAAGCTAACACTACATATTACTGGGCTGTTGACGTTAAAAACAACCTTGGTGCAAGACAAGCATTTGACGACAACGCTGCAGATGTAGCAGTTTACTCATTCACAACAAACGAAACATTGCCTGTCACAAACACAGATCCTACTAACGGCAAAGCTAACTTAACCGACCCAACATTGACATGGGATTATAACGGCAACGCAACACATTATCAAGTTTACTTCGGCACAGACGCAAACGACTTAGAAGCTCAAGGATGGAGTGAAAGAGCACCAAAAGAAGAAGGTACAGGCTTGGTTTCTACCGGTTCATTCCTAACAGCAGATTTAAACGAAAGAACAACATACTACTGGAGAGTTGACGTAAAAGACGCTAATGAAGATGTTTATGAAGGTGAGACATGGTCATTCGTATCAACATTGCCTGCTCCTGTAGCAACAGCTAACCAAACTCAAATCGTTCCTTCAGCAAGCATGACATACGGTGAAACAACAATCGCATGGAATGCTTTAGAAGGTGTTCAAGGTTATAACGTATATCTCGGCACAGAAAAATTAAATGCTGAAATTCTTTCTGCAGAAGTAACAGAATACACAATTGAAGCTATCACAGAAAAACTCCAATACAACATGAATACTGGTTACGACATCTATGTTGAAGCAGTTTATGAATTAGGTACTTCAATGTCTGAAGCTGTAAACGTTAAAGTTACTGGTACAGGTTTATTGAATGCAAAAATAGTGAAGAGCTTCAACACATATCTCGGCGTTGATAGTGCAACAATCACATTGACACAATTAGAAGACGAATTTAGAAATGTCTATGAAGGAAACGGAAAGCAATATACATTCACAACAAATGCAGAAGGCAAATGCAACGAAAGTGTATTGAATGGTATATACAAAGTTGAAGTTTCAAGAAAATATTATGATACTAAAACTATAGATAACGTTGTTTTCAAACAAGGTGAAACTACCAATTTATCAGATTCTGATGTTATACCATATGTTATATTAAAAGCTGATCCTGCATACGTATTTGAAGTATCAATAGACGACATTTCATTCAATTCTATTCACATTTATTTGGAAAATAGTGAATGGGAAACTGCACCAGCAGGTCACTATATTGTATATCTTAAAAATGGTGACAATATTGAAAAAATACTAACTCCAAATCAAGACAATCCAAATCCATGGTTTAGCTCATTTGGTGTAGAATCTATTAGATTCAAATACTACGGCTGGGAAAACTTAAGCAAAGGCAGCTATCAATTCGGCGTTGCTAAAGCTGAAGACCAAATCAACTGGTCAGCAACAGTAGAAAGAAACTACGCTGTATTTGTAAAAGATGGCAACTGGAGTGATAAAAACAATTGGACTTATAATACACTTCCAGGAGTGAACGATGAAATTCACGTTCGTGCTGCTGCAACAATTGCAGAAGACGAAGCTATAACAGCTGGTGAAATCTATATCGAAAGTGATGGCAGCTTGACAATCAACGGTTCTTTGACAGCTGAGGCTATTTATAACAATGCAACTGCAAATGCTGTATGCCTCAATGACGGCGGTCAATTACGTCAAGGAAACGCTAAACTCAGCGGTGTATTTAACATGAATATTGCTACTCCAACAAACTGGAATAATACAACAAACAAAGACGGCTGGCAATTCATAGCTTCACCATTCACAGATGCAAAGGTTGAAGCATGGACAACTGGCAACTATGACTTCTACAAATATGACGGTACACAACAACTTGAATGGATAAACGAAAAGGATGGTATAAACGAGGATTTCGAAAAAGTATTTGTACAAGGTCGCGGTTACTTGGCATCACGCGAAAGTGAAAGTAAAACCATTACATTAAGCGGCGAATTCAACAATGCTACATCTTACACATGGGAAGGTTTGACATACAACGAAGCTAACGATCCTAACGATCCTTCTTCACAAAACCTCGCTAACTTCTACCTCCTTGGCAACCCATTCACATTCAATATGGATATGACAAAGGCATCATACAACAATTTGATTGAAGGCGTTGCTATCGTTAATGCAGAAGGCGGTTATACATACGTTGGTGTAAACCAAGATACAACAACAATTCCTGTTGGTGACGGTTTCTTCGTAAAAGTTAAAGAACCACAAAATGCTACAGATGTAATATCATTGTCATACCCAGCAAGAAGTTCAAGAGAAAAATCATCAAGCATCAACCTCGTTGCTACAAGCAAAGCTGGTCAAGACAACGTTGTCATCAACTTCGATGGTCAAGCTGAAGGCTTCGATAAGTTGCAAAACTTCAACGATGAAATCGCTACAGTCTGTGTTGTTGAAAACGACAAGGCATATGGCATCTACAACTGCGACAGCGATGTCAATGAAATAGAAGTCACATTCGTTGCAAAACAAATGGACAGCTACAGCCTCAGCTTCGACATCAAGGGCGAATTTGAAACTGTCACATTGGTCGACCGCATGACAGGCGTTGAAACAGACATGATTGAAGAAAGCGAATACAGTTTCATCGCAACAAGCAAAGATATGAAGAACCGCTTCGTCGTTAGATTTGACAACGGACAACGGACAACAGACAACAGTCAGTTTGTATATCAAAGCGGTGAAGAACTCATCCTCTCAATCGAAGGTTCAGTACAAATCGTCGACATGATGGGTAGAGTTGTTTACAGCGCAGAACATTCAAACGGCAGCAACAGAATCAGCGTAAGCGAATTCAACAATGCAGCATACGTTGTTAGAGTTGTCAACGGCAATGGCGTTAAAACACAAAAAGTGGTTATTTATTGATAAGACAACTGTCAACGGACAACAGTCAACAGACATCGTCCAAGCATACCCAAGGACCTCAGGATCTGAAAAGATTTTGGGGTCTTTTTTTGTAGAGACTCCCAACTCCCAACTCCTAGAAAAATCTGAGGTTCTGAGAGTTCCGAGCATATAGGCTTTAAAAAAATGCATTTTTTTGTGGTTTTTTCTAAAAAAATATTCTACCTTTGCGCACGTTTGCCGTATCCATATCTTTACGGAAACAAATATTTTTATTTTATTGATTATCATTTTTTTATAAAATTTTATAAAACATTTTTTAATTAAAAACAAATTTCATGAAAAGAAAATTTTTACTTTTAGTAATGATGTGCCTTTTCGGAGGATTTAGTTCTTCTTTGTTGGCACAGGATGAAACCGTAGTAACTATTGGTTCTACAACCGGCACTAGAACTAATGCTAATTTCCCTATCGCAGGACATAAAAATTATTCGCTTTCACAAACTTTTTATAAATCTGCAAGTATAGGCATGGCCGAAGGCGGAACTATTAGAAAAATATCGTATATGGTAAGTAATACTACTGCATATACTTGTAGTTCTAATTTAAAAATATATATGAGAAATACTGATACTAACAATTTCCCTAGTAGTGGTAATTGGTATACAATGACTGAGGCAGAAGAGGTTTTTGAAGGTACAGTGGATTTCACTCAAAAAGGTAGTTGGACAACCATCACATTAGATAACCCTTTTAAATATGAAGGTGGCAAAAACATATTAGTATGTGTTCAAGCAGAAACAGAAAGTCCTGCTGAAGGTTCCATCATGTTCATTACCCAGTCACAAACAGGAGGAACATTATATGTTAATAATCCTGATAACTATTATAACATAACAAGTTCTGCTCCAGGTGGAAAATCCAGAGTAGGTTATATACCAATCACACAGTTCACATTTGGATTAGCTGCCGATGCCACGGTTCCTGATCCAGAATTTTCAACAATATATAATCAATATGCTCCACTTGATGAAGCAGAAGAAGTATTAAATCCTTATTTCCAATTTGTTTCAACAAACACAACAAACTATAAAATCTTATTGAGCAAATCTGAAGATTTTTCTAATGTTCAATATATCAAAGGTAGCGCTGACAATTGGGTTACAAAAGAAAGTAATGTAACAACTGTAACAACAGAACAATTTAGCAATTTGGAGGCAGGAACAACTTATTATTGGAAAGTATTAGCTAAAAACATTTCTAGTGGCATCGAATCTAAAGAAGTATACAGTAAAACATTCACATTCACAACAAAAGCTATTGAAGCCAAACCAGATGAGTTGGAAAGCTGTTCACCAACAAATGAAACTGTATGCTATGACGGATATCCAACACTTTCATGGACTTACGGTGACAACACTACTCAATATCAATTGTTATTAGGTACTAGAGAAGATCTCAGAGATGAAACTTATACTAATACTGATGTAAAAGTTAATTGGACAACTGCTAGTGCATTGGGCGACTCATACCAAACATCAGGCTTAGCAGTTGGCACATACTACTGGCAAGTTAATGTTAAAAATACAGCTGGCACAACAAAAGGTGACGTTTATTCATTCGAAATCCCAGGAGTTGAAAACATCAGCAATGCTGAAGCAAGCGACACCGAACTCACATGGACATTCGGCAAAGGTACAACTGAATACAGAGTATTGTTAAGCAAACCAACAACCGATGACAATCCTCTAGAAGTAGTTTGCACCTATCTTACAAAGCCAGAACACACATCAGGCTGGTTAAGCGCACCTAAAGATAGAAAAGGTTCTTACACTTTACCACAAAACCTTGATGCTGGTGTAGAATATTATTGGACTGTAGAAGTCAAGAGCTTTGCAGATGATAAAATATATGACAATCATGTGTATGAATACGATGATGAGAATAAGCCTTATAAAGTATTTGTACCAGAAGTAGAAATTTACTCATTCGTATCAAGCGCATTGGCAGCTGCTCAAAATTCATCACCAAGCAACAAAACAACAAAATTAAATAACCCAACATTGGAATGGGCTTTTAATGGTGATGCAACAGCATACAAAGTGTTCTTAGGTACAGACGTAAACGACTTAAAAGAGGTAACAGGATGGTTGACAAGAGAAACAGCTGAAGTTGGCGGTATTGTATCACTTAAATCAACAGGTTCATATCAAACAGAAGGTTTAACAGCTGCTACAAAATACTACTGGAGAATTGACGTTAGAAACGATATGGGTAAAGAAGTTAAAGGTACTGATATATGGTGGTTCGGAACAACATTGCCAATTACCACTGTTGAAGCTGTTCCATCTGAAATTTTCCCTTCATTAGGTGTATATGGCGGCACTAATATCAACTGGGATTTAGTGGGAGCTCAAAGCTACAATGTTTATTTAGATAATCTAGGTGATGATAAAGATGCTGAAATAATCAAAACAACAAATAGCACTGTATACACTCATGCTATCCTTGCCACGGATATGAAACTTCAATATAACATGGAAGAAGGTTACAACATCTATGTTGAAGCAGATTTCGGTGAATTAGGCAAATCAATGTCAGAAGCTGTCAACGTTAAAGTTTCAGGTAAAAGTAAATTCAGCGGAATAGTATATTCAAGCGACTATTATACACGACTCGCAGACGCAACAGTTACATTGACATTAAAAACAGACGAATTCGGCAACGAAATAGCTGATGCCACAGAATATACATACACATACAACACTAACTCAAATGGTGAGATGTTTGAAACTCAAAACCAAAATGGCGTTATTACACAAGTAAAAGAGTTCCAATTCCACAATGGTATATATGAAGTTACAGTTAAAGCAGACTACCATGAAACTTATACTGGCGAGTTAAAAATCGAACATAACGGAGAAAATAATAAGTTGTCTGTAATATTAACACCAGATCAAACTGCAATATTTAATGTAACACTCTACAATGTCACATTCAATTCAGTTGACGTTTATTTGGAAAACAACAACTGGGAAGATGCACAACCAGGTTACTACCATGTATATCTTAAAAACGGTGATAAAACTGAAGATTTAGGACAACAATACTTTGGTATACATAATGAGTATGCAACATCTGTTAAATTAACATATTCAGATTGGGCTACATTAGGCAAAGGCAACTATCAATTCGGTGTTGCTAAATTTGAAGATAAAGTCAACTGGTCAGCAGCAGAAAATATTGACTATGACGTCTTCGAAGTTGAAGGTGATTGGAATACAGCAGCTAACTGGAGAGACGGTGTTCCTTCAGCAACAGCTAAAGTTTATATTTTAGCTCCTGCAACTATTGCAGCAAGTGAAACTGTAACAACTGGAACAGTTAATATCGAACAAGGCGGTAGCTTGACAATCAATGGTTCTTTGACAGCAGGCAATGTTTACAACAATACACAAGCTGGCGCTTTATGTATCAACGATGGTGGTCAATTACGTCAAAGCAATCAAAACCTCAATGGTAAATTCGTTATGACTGTTACCCCTCCAACATCATGGGATGAATCAAACATTGACGGATGGCAATTCATCGCTTCTCCAGTAGAAGGCGTAGAATTCAGCAAGTTCGTTCCAGCAGAAGATAACGATGTTGAAGGCGACTATGATCTTTACCAATATGATGGTGAAAACAACAAATGGCGTAACCATAAACATGTATATGGTGAAGGTGAAGAAGCATTCGTATTTGGTGATAAATTCGTAGTAGGTACAGCATACTTGGCAGCACTTCAATATGAAAAAGATGTTACATTCAGCGGTGTCTTAAATGCAGCACAGACATATACATTCAATGTTTCACACAATGCAGAAAAGAATGCAGCTAACTACCACCTCCTTGGCAACCCATTCACATTTGCTATGGATGTTAAAAACTTCAAAGCAACAGGTTTGGCAACAGGTTATGCTGTATTAAATGCAGAAGGTAACGACTATTTATATCTCATAAAAGGTCAAATTCCAGTAGGTAACGGTTTCTTCGTAATGGCAACAGAAGCCACAGCAGCATTGACATACTCTGAAGCAAGAGGCGCAGCTGAAGAAACAGCAAACATCAATATCGTTGCTAAGGGCGCTACAGGCAGCAACAACGTCATCATCAACATGGCTAACGACAAAGAAGGTTTCCGTAAGTTAGAAGGCTTCAACAAAGAAATCGCTAACATCTATGTTGAAAACAAAGGCAATAAATATGCTATCTACAACTGCGAAAGCGATGTTAATGAAGTAGAGCTCACATTCGTTGCAAAACAAATGGGCAGCTACAGCCTCAGCTTCGACATCAACGGCGAATTTGAAACTGTTACATTAGTTGACCGTATGACAGGCGTTGAAACAGACATGATTGCTGAAGGCGAATACAACTTCATCGCAACAAGCAACGATATGAAGAACCGTTTCGTCGTAAGATTGAGCAACAGCATGACAGCAACAGAAGAGTTCTTAGCAAACTTCGTTTACCAATCAGGTGAAGAACTCATCATCAACGCTGAAGGCGCAATCCAAATCATCGACATGATGGGCAGAGTTGTTTACAGCAATGAAAACGCTAATGGCAACGACAGAATCAACGTAAGCGAATTCAACAATGCAGCATACGTTGTAAGAGTTATCAACAGCAATGGCGTTAAATCACAAAAAGTAGTTATTTATTGATAAGACAACAGTCAACGGACAGCAGACAACAGACGGTTGTCCGTTGACTAAAAAATAGAAAAAAAATATGAAAAAGATAATATTAGCAATAGCATTATTCGCAGCTGTTAACGCTCATGCACAAAAAGACGGTTTCTTCACATACAACAGCTTCGAAGATC
Source organism: Bacteroidales bacterium (assembly GCA_045612345.1). GTDB lineage: Bacteria > Bacteroidota > Bacteroidia > Bacteroidales > F082 > Limimorpha. The sequence continues at coordinate 63,693 of JAZKYV010000011.1, read as the reverse complement.
AAAACAGACAAGAAAATGTATACGGTGACGGTACTGGATGGGGCACAATGCCAACATTGCTCGGTCACGGTTACACAACAGACCAAACAGCACCAGTAGGTTCAGGATTATTACTCCTCGCCGGCATGGGATTAGCTTACGGTATGAGAAAAAAATCTAAATGACTTTTTTAGCCGTTGGCTTTTGGCTTTTGGCTTTTGGCTTTTGGCTAAAGGCTAATGGCTAATGGCTAATGGCCAACAGCCAATAGCTAACAGCCAACAGCCTTTGAATAAGAACCTCAGGATCCGAAAGGATTTTGGGGTTCTTTTTTTAGTAGAGACGCGTCAACGTTACCTTTAAAACAAACACAAACAAACTTACAATTTGTCCTCTTGTTGCAATCTGAAAATCATTTTCTGACGTTCTATTTCATTTGTCAATTCTTCTTTTGTCGGAAGAAAAGTCATATACTTAGCTTGAAATAATCTATTGTTGTCTTTAAGCATAGAATAGCGAGCCATATCTTCACTTGTTCGTGAACACAAAATGAGACCTATGGTAGGATTGTCTGAATCAGAGCGTTTTAATTCATCATACATTCTTATATACATATCCATTTGTCCCACATCCTGGTGACTTATTTGTTCTGTTTTTAAGTCAACCAGCATAAAACATTTGAGAATATAATTATAGAACACAAGATCTATATAAAAATCACCCATATCGGTACGGATATGTTGCTGTCTTGCGACAAAAGCATAACCTTTACCTAATTCCATTATAAACTTATGTATATGAGTGATGATTGCACTTTCTAATTCTGTTTCTGAAAATTTTGTATTATGACTTAATCCTAAAAATTCTGCGACAACAGGATTCTTTATAAATTCAAACTTGTCATCATATATTGACAAAGTGTTTTTCTCTGGCTCATCAATAACAACATCTTTTGCTTGTGATTGTAGTAATCGATTGTGGTATTGTGATGAGATATTACGATGCAAAGTGCGAACACTCCACATTTCTCTGTTAGCTTCTGTCATATACCAGTTTCGTGCTTCTTCATCATTGACCATTAGAAGTTCTCGATAATGAGTCCAAGTGAGATTTGGCATTCGCGAGTGCCAAATCTCTATATCTTTGAAATACAAATAAAACAGGCGATAATCCTGTAGTCTGCGAACTGAATATGAGTTGCCATATATCGGCACTAGTTCTTCCGCAAGATTTTTAAGCAAGTATTTGCCATATTGAGCTCGAGATTCTCCTCCCTGTTCTTCTTCAACGATACGTTTTCCAAGCAACCAATATGATTTAAGCATCATAGTATTGACGGATGCATAAGTCTGTTTTCTTACTTGTTCAATAATTTGTTTTATATCGGAAATAAAATCAGAATTGTAAGCACTAAGGTTTTTCATAAAAATAGTTTTTTAAGTTCTCACTTTCCCCATGTTTCTCTGTCGAGGCTTCTGTATTGTATAGCCTCTGCGAGGTGTTCTTCCTTGATATCTTCCGATCCTGCGAGGTCTGCTATTGTCCTGGACACTTTGAGTATTCTGTCATATGCACGTGCTGACAGGTTCAGTCTGTCCATAGCATTTTTCAGCAGCTTGGTGCATTGCTCATCAAGCGAACAATATTTCTGTATGAGCCGTGATGTCATCTGAGCATTAGAATGTATGTTAGGTATGTCGGCGAAACGTTCTGTCTGTATCTTACGCGCTCGTGTCACCCGCGCTCTCACCTCGCTGCTCCTCTCTCCTAGGTTCTTCTTCGCCAGCTCCTCAAAAGGCACAGGCACCACCTCCACATGAAGGTCTATTCTGTCGAGCAGAGGACCCGATATCCTGTTAAGATATTTCTCCACCGTCCCTGGCTGACACGTACACTCCTGTGTAGGATGGTTATAATAGCCGCAAGGACATGGATTCATCGCCGCTACCAGCATGAAGTTGGCAGGGAATTCTATAGTCTGTTTCGCCCTTGCGATGGTGACGAGTCTGTCTTCCATAGGCTGTCGCAGCACCTCGAGGACGTTACGTTTAAATTCCGGAAGTTCATCGAGGAAGAGCACTCCATTGTGCGCCAGAGAAATCTCTCCAGGTTGAGGATAAGCACCTCCGCCCACCAGTCCCACGTACGAGGTGGTATGATGCGGACTCCTGAAAGGACGCGCTTTCAGGAGCGAGAGTCCGTCGCCCACTAGTCCAACGACGGAGTGTATCTTAGTCGTCTCCAGCGCTTCTTTCAATGTCATAGGCGGCATGATGGTCGGCATACGTTTCGCCAGCATCGTCTTGCCGCTGCCAGGACTGCCGATAAGGATGACATTGTGTGAGCCAGCTGCCGACACCTCAAGAGCTCTTTTGATATTCTCCTGCCCTCTCACATCGGAGAAGTCGAAGGCATACATATCATCGCTGTCCTCTTCATATTTAGGTATCTCTATAGGTTGCAGTCGCGATGCGCCGTTGAGGAAAGAAATCACCTCCATGATATTGTTGACGCCATACACCTCCAGCGTCTCCACCACCGCCGCTTCTCTGGCGTTTGCCATCGGGAGTATTATCCCCTTAAAGCCATCCTGTATGGCACGAATGGCGATAGGCAGAACGCCTCGTATAGGATTGAGGCTGCCATCAAGAGAGAGCTCGCCCATGATGACATATTTATCCAACAGCTCCACGCTGACCTGCTCCGATGCCGCCAGTATCGCTATGGCAATAGGAAGATCGTAAGAAGACCCCTCCTTCCGGATGTCCGCCGGAGCCATATTGATGGTAATCTTTTTCTTGGGATATTTCAAATCGTTGTTACAGAGAGCCGACTCAATCCTCTGCTGGCTCTCCTTGACAGCGCTGTCGGGCAGACCGACAAGAAAAAACTGCACTCCCCTATCGATATTAACCTCGATAGTTACAGTAATAGCTTCAATGCCATTCAAGGCACTTCCAAAGGTTTTCACTAACATGTTTTTTTGGTTTTGGTTTTAAATAAGTCAACAGACTACGGACAACAGTCAACGGGAAGGGTGCCTGAGCCTGTCGAAGGCAAACTCGGCGCTTCAACAAGCTCAGCGACCGAAAATGTTTTTAATCAGAATTCATCAACTCCTAACTCCTAATTCCTAACTCCTAACTCTTAAACGGTTTATACTGCGAGTCTTGGAATATCTGTTGCAAGTCGTTATTCTTCAAGAGTTCTTGAAGGCTTACATCATTATGTGTCATATATGAGCGGATTATCTGCAAGCCTATAAATTCACCCAGACGTGGCGCTGACTCTCGTGAGAACGCCTGTGTGAAAGGAGCGTCGCCGAAGAAATTGCGAAACGCCATCATATCATTGGCATATAACATATCGTTTCCAACCATCGCTGCCCAGACATCAGCTTCGTATTGCTGCGCCCATTGTATCTGTTGGGAAGAATAGCCAAACAACACAGAATCAGGCAAGGCCGGATTCATGGCTTCGATGAAATACAACTGCTTCCCTACATTTATCATTTCCGACAAGACATCTTTCTTCGCAGTACGTCTGGCAAACATATTATCATAGAAAGCCTGCGCCAGGTCGCGGGTGATATAAGACGGCTGGCATCGTAAAGAACGATAACGAGGCATACCTATATAATCATAGATTCCGTCTTCATTGCCAAGATAATAATCCAGACTTATCAAGACAGCGTCTGGTTGTATCATAACGGCAGGTATCTCATAATCGACGCCAGAAACATAGAAATATGTCTCAGGAATCATAAAGCCTGGATAATAATAATTCATTCTTTGATAGACGGATTTTATCTCTTTCTTCAACGCCTTGTCGTCAGAGAATTTCTTACCTACCAAGTCATTAAGTCTTATACAGAAAGTGTCGACTGCAAAAGCCTTGAGATAAGCTACAGCATCTGCATTGTCGAGGTCGCCGCCGAGGAAAACCATATAGTCGTCTTTGATAGACTTAAGACCTTCAGCGAAATTGGCAGTGTCTATAGAAAACAATGCCTCATTATATTTTTTAACCACAATCTCCTGAGGTTCCAGATTCTCATGATGAACCTGCAACTTATCCTTATATGTCTTTGTCTTAACACAAGACGACAATACAAAAGCTAATGCTATAAGAAATACCTTTTTCATAACCTTGATTTTAGAACTCTAGAATTTTAAAGTTTTAGAATTCTTTCTTGCAAAGATACAACGAAAAAATTGCCTTAATATTTGTTTCAGGCATTATTTTCTCCCTTGAATCAAAAAAAATGAAAAAAGCCGATTTTTTTAAGAAAAAGAGTTAATTTATATTAATAATTGAAACTAAGAATCTCAGAAACTCAGAAACTCAGAATTTTTAAAATTTTGAGGTTTTGAGATTTTGAATTTCTAACAAGTAAATTTACTCAAAATATATATCAACCGCCGAGTCGCGTTCGACGCCGAGCAGTGAGGCTGCTTTGCCGTGGTTGAGTGCTATCTCCAAGAAACCGTGTGTTCCAAACAAGGCAAGGATATCTGGTTCTGGAACTTCCTGATAGCTTCTTCTTATGGTGTTGATTTTATAGATGCCGCTACATAATTTTATAGTGAACTTACGTCCTGCTCTCACCATATCAAACAAAGGCTTGCTGATGTTGGTGACAAGATTTTCGTATGAGTCGATGTAATTCACCAATCCATGTATAGAGTTGCCGTCGTAAGTCGGTTTGAACTCTATTCTTTCCTTAAGCGTATAAGGAGTTCCTATTTCCGACATCGGCACATTATTATATAACATAACGGCGACTTTCACGAAGCGGTCTCTTGTGCTGAAAGTAAAGAAGTCTGTATCTTGCATGACGTCGATGATGACAGCCTCATACGGATCCTGATCGATGATAAGCGAGAAGATATAGTTGTCGGTACCAACGAAATAATGGTCGTTCACCTTCACCACGACATGAGGATTGTCGACAGACTCTTCAGTGTCGATAGCCAGAATATGAATCGTTCCTTTAGGGAAGCTTTTATAACAATTCTTAACAATGAAAGCCGCTGACCTTACATCAAATGGTTCGATGTTATGAGATATGTCTACAACATTAACGTCAGGCAACGCTGAAAAAATAGCGCCCTTAACTGCAGGGACATAATAATCAGATAATCCCCAGTCACTTGTTAATGTTATAATAGCCATTGTTATAAAAAAAGGTTTTAAAAGGTCTCAGAGTCGCAGAGTCACAAAGTCGCAAAGACATCTTTCAGTCTTTGTGACATTGCGTCTTTATGACTTCGAAAATTCATTTGCAAAGATACGTTTTTAGAAAAAGTAAAAATATATTAACAAAAAAATTTTATTAACAATTTTTACAATTCTTATCGTGTTTCATATTATATTTGTACATATTTTAAAAACAATTATAAGTCATAATGTCAGAACAAATTGTTCAAATAGAAAACGTAAACCCAAGTGACTTGTACGGTGCTAATGATCAGCATCTTACGATGATAAAGTCATTATTCCCAAAGATAAAAATCATTGCTCGAGGTGATTTGATAAAGATTATAGGCAAAGACGAAGAGGTCGATTATTTCATCAATCGTTTCAATTTGCTGGTACTTCATCTGGAGCGTTACGGAAACATCAGTTCCAAGGTTATAGAAGACATTATGTTATGTGCAGGAGAGTCTGATTTCATAAAGAATCTCCACGACAGCGACGTCTTGGTTTATGGTCGTAACGGATTACAGATCAAGGCCATCACTGCGAATCAAAAACTTATGGTGAAGGCATGTGAAGAAAAAGACATGATTTTCGCCATCGGTCCTGCTGGTACTGGCAAGACTTACACTGCTGTGGCATTAGCAGTCAGAGCATTGAAGAACAAGGAAGTACGTCGTATCATCCTTACACGTCCTGCCGTCGAAGCCGGCGAGAACCTCGGTTTCCTTCCTGGCGACTTAAAAGAAAAACTCGATCCATATTTACAGCCTCTCTATGATGGCTTGCGCGATATGTTGCCACAGGCCAAGCTTCAGGCTTTCATGGAAGAAGGTATCATCGAGATAGCGCCTCTCGCTTTTATGCGCGGCCGCACCCTCGACAACGCCTTCGTGATCCTCGACGAGGCACAGAACGCCACACCATCACAGCTGAAGATGTTCCTCACTCGTATGGGACGCTCTGCCAAGTTCGTCATCACAGGCGACATAACACAAATCGACTTGCCTAAGAACCAGCCTTCAGGATTGCCACAGGCGATGGAAGTGCTGAAAGACGTCAAAGGCATCGAATTCATCCACCTGAGCGAAAAAGACGTCGTACGACATAAACTCGTCACCGACATCATCAACGCTTACGCTAAATTTAATTCATAATTCATAATGCATAATCATTAATTTAAACGATATAAAAAATGAACGCTTTAACAAAAACTGAATTCAATTTCAAAGGTCAAACTAAAGTATATCACGGCAAAGTTCGTGACGTTTATTTCATTGACAATAAATATCTTGTTATGGTCGCTAGCGACCGTATCTCAGCTTTCGACGTTATCCTTCCAGAAGGCATTCCTTACAAAGGCCAGGTCTTGAACCAAATCGCTGCTTTGTTCTTGGACGAGACAAAAGACATCGTTCCTAACTGGAAAATAGCTACTCCAGACCCAATGGTTACTGTAGGCAGACTCTGCAAACCATTCCCAGTAGAGATGATCATCCGCGGCTACCTCACAGGAAGCTCTTGGCGTACATACAAAAGCGGCAAACGTGAAATCTGCGGCGTAGAAATTCCAGAAGGAATGAAAGAACATCAACGCTTCGAAAAACCTATCATCACTCCTACAACAAAGGCTGAAGAAGGTCACGATGAAGACATCTCACGCGAAGAAATCATCCGCCAAGGTCTCATCAGCGAAGAAGACTACAAACAAATCGAGGAAATCACATACAAATTGTTCCAACGCGGTACAGAAATCGCTGCTAAACACGGACTTATCCTCGTTGATACAAAATACGAATTCGGTAAGATCGGCGATCAGATCTACCTCATGGACGAAATCCATACTCCAGACTCATCACGTTATTTCATCGCTGACCAATATGAAGAATGCTTCGAAAAAGGTCTTCCAGTGAAACAACTTTCAAAAGAATTCGTACGCGAATGGTTGATGGCTAACGGCTTCCAAGGTCAAGAAGGGCAACAAGTTCCAGAAATGACACCTGAAATCGTAAGCAGCATCTCTGAACGTTATATCGAACTCTACGAAAAAGTCACAGGCAAGAAATTCGAAAAAGCAGACGAATCTGACGATATCTTGAAACGCATCGAAAAGAACATCGCTGAATGCCTTGAAAAACTCTAGAACTCTAGAATTCTAGAATTTTAAAGTTCTAATAACCGTCGTATTTCTCGTTGGTTCAAAATATCTTAACTCAGACTTGATATTCAACTGATTGAGATAATTCCTAATATCTCTTCTAGTCAGGACGATACCATTATTAAATGGATTTATATAAAACAAGACATCTTCCAACTGCGGGAAATGTCTTGTTTTTTTGCAATATGCCAATACGAAATGATGTGGCAAGACAACAGGATATATAGGAAGATTAAGACGTTCTGCCACAATGCAATACAACATGCCTAAAGAAAAAGGATTGCCGATATGTGTCTCCAGAAGCTTGTTGACATAATAATAATCCTGATTGCCGACAGCCACTTTATCGCCCTTGAACCTGTTGATGTCATAAATGATATGATTCAAAATCCTGACCTGCTCAAGAGGCGTGAGATTGTAGTTCAACTCCTTCTCGACCTGTTCTATCATCATAATTATCTGAAAACCGATACCGGTCCAATCAGCCTTTGGATACATATATTTAGACAATAAGAAATAAGGTTCCAGGAGGTCATACTCTCGCTTGTCGTGCCACGAGTTCAGCTTATCCATAAGACTATGTTTCTCAATAGTGCTGATAAGATTTTCCAATCTATTTGCATGAAAACCGTCGGTCGTCTTCTCCAATTTCTCCCTCAAAAAAGGCAATACCTGTTCGCCATAAGCCACGATCGCATTCGCTATATTAATATATAGGTGTTCGTCAGGCTCGTCGGTAAGAAAAAGCAGAGACTCTAATTTTTGACTTTGACTTGGAGAATATGTTGTTTTCATGACATTATATTTTATCCTGAAAACAAGCTTTCGTCAATAAAGTTTCAAAAAAATATATTATTTATAGAAGTTATTATCTATCATATACTTATACGATGCTTCAGGCATAAAGTAACGTACATCCTTATTTTCAGCCACTGCCTTTCTGATGAAAGTAGATGATATTTCAATCTCAGGAGCGTTGATGATATGTACCGACTTATGCTCTGCGAATGCGCCGCCTTCGTAATTCTTTCTTGGATAGACGAGTATGTTATAATTGTCGAGGATGGATTGATAGTCTTTCCATTTGTCGAAACAAGCGAGGTTATCCATTCCGCATATCAGGTAGAAATCGGCATCAGGATGCAGTTCCGACAATCTTCTAAGGGTGTCAATGGTATATGATGGTTTTGGCATATTGAATTCGATGTCGCAGACCTCAAAACGCGTGTCGTTTTTCACAGCTGCCTCCAGCATATCGCGGCGATGATGATCCTGGAGCAATGAGTTTTCGTCCTTGAACGGGTTTTGAGGACTGACAACGAACCATATAGAATCCAAATCGGTATATTCCACGATATAGTTGGCAAGTATCAGATGTCCGTTATGGACAGGGTTGAACGAGCCGAAGAACAGACCGATTTTTCTTTTCTTCATATTATAAGATGTTGAAGAGTTGTTCTTTGATTTTTTCGAGTTCATCTTTCATCTTAACGACGAGACGTTGGATGTCGGCGTCATTAGCCTTTGAACCGAGGGTGTTGATTTCGCGGCCCATTTCCTGAGCGATGAAACCAAGTTTCTTGCCTGCGCCTTCTTCGTCGATGGTCTCTTCATAATAAGAGCAGTGCTTTGCGAGACGAACCTTTTCTTCTGTGATGTCAAGCTTTTCAAGATAAAATATAAGCTCTTGTTCCAAACGATTTTCGTCATATTTACCAGACTGAGTAAGTTCGGTAAGATTCTTTATCAATTTGTTTTTGATATTCTCGTGACGGTTTGTTTCAAAAGGAGTTACCTCATTAAGATATTGCATTATAAGGTCTTTTCTCTTGATTAAGTCTTGTCTAAGGACTTCGCCTTCGTTTCTGCGGAAGTTATCTGTCATATCGAGAGCTGCTTGCAAAGTCTCCTTGATCTTTTCAAAAAACTCCTCATCATATTGCTGTTCAGGTGTCACGAAGATGCCAGGCATCTTGAAGAGAAGCATCGCCAAGTCAGCAGATTGAGGGATGTTATATTCTTCAGAGATTTCCTTTACCTGTTTAAGATAAGAAGCAATGACTTCTTTCTCGATATGAGTATTCTGTTCTACGTTAGTGTCTGTAATAGAAATCATGACATCGACCTTACCTCTTTGCAAGGTGTTAGCCACCATGTTACGATATTCCAATTCCTGTGAACGTATTTCTTGAGGCAATTTTACTGATAAATCCAACTGTTTAGAATTCAATGTCTTGACTTCAACAACGATTCTTTTTGTGAGGTATATTTGTTCGGCTTTACCATAGCCGGTCATCGATTTAATCATAATTTTTCTTTTGCTACAAAGATACGCCAAAAATCTTGTTTTTTTCAAAAAAAATTATTTCCTTTGGAGGAACTTTTAGGGCCTTTGGCTGTTAGCTGTTAGCCTTTGGCCTCTGGTTAAAAGTTCAATAGCTAAAAGCCAAAAGCTTTAGTTCAAAAATAATATTAACATTAAAACATGAAAATTATGACAGAAAAAATGACCTCTCAACTAGCTATGGAGCTAGAAGCAAAATACGGTGCACACAATTATCACCCACTTCCTGTAGTTTTGGCAAAAGGCAAAGGCGCCAAGGTATGGGACGTTGAAGGTAAAGAATATTACGATTTCTTATCAGCATACTCAGCTGTAAACCAAGGGCACTGCCATCCTGCCATCATCAAGGCTTTATGCGATCAGGCGCAGAACCTCACTTTAAGTTCACGTGCTTTCTATAACGACAGTCTCGGTGTCTGGGAGAAATACATCACAGAATATTTCGGCTACGACAAGGTTCTTCCTATGAACACAGGCGCTGAGGCCGACGAGACCGCTCTTAAGTTGGCACGCCGCTGGGGTACAGTATGTAAAGGCATCCCTAATGACGAAGTCACTATCGTCTGCTGTGAAGGCAACTTCCACGGTCGTACCATCACCATCATCACAATGTCCAACGACCCTGACTCATACGCCAACTACGGTCCTTTGACACCAGGTTTCATCCGAATCCCTTACAACGACCCTGACGCATTAGAAAAAGTCTTGGCGGAACACGGACATAAGATCGCTGGTTTCTTGTTAGAGCCAATCCAAGGCGAGGCTGGCGTTTATGTTCCAGACGAAGGATATCTAAAGAAATGTTACGACATCTGTAAGAAATACAACGTTTTGTTCATGGCCGACGAGGTACAAAGTGGTATCGCTCGTACAGGCAAGATGTTAGCCTGCGACCACGAAGACGTACGTCCTGACATCCTCATCTTAGGCAAGGCATTGAGCGGCGGTGTCGTTCCTGTATCAGCAGTCTTGGCCGACGACTACATCATGATGAACATCAAGCCAGGAGAACACGGCTCGACATTCGGAGGCAACCCTATCGCTGCTAAGGTAAGTATGGCTGCTCTTCAAGTCATCAAGGACGAAAACCTCATGGAAAGAGCCGAATATCTCGGCAAGATCTTCCGCGAAGAGATGAAGAAAATCGACAGTCCTATGATTGAACTAGTTCGAGGCAAAGGTCTGCTCAACGCCGTCATCATCAAGCCTAAAGACGGCAAAGAAGCATGGGACGTCTGTATGAAGATGAAAGAAAACGGCGTCTTGGCAAAACCAACACACCGCCATATCATCCGCTTCGCACCTCCTTTAGTAATTACCGAAGAAGAATTACGCGCAGCGATAGAAATAATTAAAGAAAGTATTTTGTCGTTCTGATATAAGACACCGAGTCACCGAGACGCCGAGCATACTTGGCGTCTCGGTGACTTTATAAATTAGGGAGTTCATTAAGAGACTCTATCTTCTGATTTTCCATATCAATACGATAGCAATACATCGTCTTTCCATTTGTCAACAAAAGATATTCAACATTAAGTCCGGAATAATAACGTACTGCCTGGTCGAGGACTTTCTGTGTTATAGGCACCGACTCTGCCTTGCATTCCACTATCATCATCGGTTTTGCTGCTTTATTAAAGACTACTATGTCACAACGTTTTGGCAAGTTGTTGACCTTTATGGAATACTCCACGGCGATAAGACCTGAAGGATATTTCTTCTGTTCCACAAGATAATAAAGCATCTTCTGACGCACCTCTTCCTCAGGAGTTAAAGCGCAGTAGATCTTACGTATAGGATCAAACACCTTGACCCTGCCATCTTCCATTATAGTGTTAAACCAATTCATGAAGGCAAAATTATAAAATTGTTAAAATAAATTATGACTTACATAAAAAATAATTATCTTTGCACCGCAAAACACAGCGGAGTCGGGTTCTACTAGTCGGTCAGGTAACGACACTCTCACTGTCGAAACAGGGGTTCGAATCCCCTACCCGATACAAAAAAAGACAGCTTTAAGGCTGTCTTTTTTTGTATAGTCACCGAGTCACCGAGACTCTAAGTAAATATCAACTTTAGCCCTTTGTCATTCGCCATAAGCGATACGCTTTAAACATCAGCCATCCGATTATCGCACCGACTGCTGCTCCGACAATGACGTCGCCTGGATAATGCACGCCCATATATATTCTGCTGTAAGCGACCAAGGATGCCCATACGAACATCACCCAGCCTATCTTGCGATAATACCTTTTTAATATATTAGTCATGAAGACGGCTAACGCAAACACATTGCAGGCATGAGAAGATATGAATCCGTAAGATCCGCCACAATGTCCGTCAGGAAGATAAACCAAATCCTTTATCGCCTCGTTATGACATGGACGAGGACGTTCAAAAAGCGGTTTGAAGATACCAGAAGAAACCTGGTCGGAACAGACTATCAACAATATTATACCTAATATAATCAATACGCTCTGCTTCTTATAATTCTTTATGACCAGATATAACAGAATCAGATAAAACGGAGTCCATGTCAGTTTGCCTGAGATGAATGTCATGACAGGATCAAGCCAATCAGCATGAAGTCCATTTAAGAACAAGAATAATTCTGTATCAAAATTGATCATAATGAAAAACTTCTATTTCTGAGTTTTTTAATTTTTGAGTTTATGAATTTCAATTGTCAATTCTCTCCAAAAGAGCGTCTTTCTCGTATATATAAAGGTCGTTATAAGGATTTCTTCTTATCAGTTCATCCAAGGCCTTCATCGCCTTCTTAGGTTTTTTATCCTTATATTTATCAAACTCGTCACGGAAATATTTGTCGCCCTTACAAGGATAGCCAATCTCATCGTCATAGTTGGTAATAAAGCCGACAGCATCTGTCTCAAGTCCTTCGATAGTAAAGACTATAGGAATCTCGAAATATTCGTAGTCGCTGTTCTGGCATTCGTTCCAGTTTCCCTTAGTCATCAGGAAGAACTTCTGCAGCTGCGAGTTGAGATGGTCGTTAAGAGGATTTATGATATTGAACTCACCAAGACTGCCGTCACAATGCACAGTAAACATCATTATCGTCGTTCCCAAGGTGCAGCTCTGTCTTGATATTTTGTTATAGTCGACATGAACGAAAAAGTCGCGTTCAAAAGCGCCGCTGCCACCTTTATACCTATAGTCGAGCATAGTCTTGATGACTTTATTGTTTTCCTTCAGACGACGTTTCAGTTGAGATATCTCAGCGGCGATATCCGCATTTTGAGACGCCACAGGAGTGACGTCTCTACTATCTTGTGCGACGAGATGCGAACTGAAAGCAATCGCTACAAATAATAATATGACTCTGGCTATTGACATTGAACTCTGAACTTTGAACTCTGAACTTTGAACTTTGAACTTTGAACCATAAAAAAGACGTGTCAACGTGTGTTTATTTTCAAGGTAACGTTGACGCGTCTCTACATCTGTTTCTTATTCCTCATTGATACTATTCCAGATCAGATCTTTCAGTTCTTTGATTCCTTCGCCTGTGGCTGAACTGATGAAGATATGAGGAATCTTCTTAGGAAGATGTTTCTTGATATCTTTTCTTTGTTGGTCGTCGATGAGGTCGTTTTTGCTTATCGCGAGTATTCTTCTCTTATCGAGGAGTTCTGGGTTGTATTTCTTCAACTCCTTAAGCAAGATGTCGTAAGTACCTTTTACGTCTTCGCTGTCTGCCGCCACCATGAAGAGCAATATTGAGTTACGTTCAATATGACGCAAGAAACGAAGTCCGAGGCCTTTGCCTTCAGCAGCACCTTCGATGATACCAGGGATGTCGGCCATGATAAATGATTTCATGTCATAGTACGGCACGATGCCGAGGTTTGGTGTCAATGTTGTGAAAGGATAGTCTGCAATCTCAGGTTTTGCAGCAGATACCACTGACAACAATGTTGATTTTCCAGCATTAGGGAAGCCTACGAGACCGACGTCAGCGAGGAGTTTCAACTCTATCACTATCCAGCCTTCTTGGCAAGGCTCGCCTGGCTGAGCGAACTTAGGAGCCTGCATTGTAGCAGTCTTGAAGAAAGCGTTGCCTTTGCCGCCGCGACCGCCTTTCATCAAGACGATCTCTTGTTTGTCTTCTGTTATCTCACCGAGTGGTTCTCTTGTCTCAGCGTCGTAAGCCACTGTTCCGAGAGGCACATCGACATATATGTTTTTACCGTTAGCGCCGGTGCGCAATGCATCGCCGCCATGACCGCCGTCTTCAGCAAATAAGTGTTTAGTATAACGTAGATGCAATAATGTCCACAGCTGAGCATTACCCCTCATTATAACATCGCCACCTTTACCGCCATCGCCACCATCTGGACCGCCTTTAGGAACATACTTTGCACGATGAAAGTGCATTGAACCTCCTCCGCCATTACCTGAACGGCAGAATACTTTTACATAATCTACGAAATTTGATGCCATAAACTTTATTTTTTAGAATCCTAAAACTCTAGAACTTTAGAACTTTAGAATTTTTATACTTTTCTTTATAATTATTTAATAACTATTTTCTAGAATTCTAGAATTTTAGAGTTCTAGAATTCTTCTTCCTCTGCGACTGCCGTGTTTTTCTGACTTTGTTCTTGTTCGTACAACTCACAGTCGAATTCCAATGCCACGTCGCTGAGTGGTTTCTGGAAGTCGCCCTTGCTGATATCCAATGTGCTGTCGGCATAGACTTTCTGCATATAGAGAGCCCATACTGGCAACGCCATGTTAGAACCTTGTCCGAGGCCTATAGTACGGAAGTGTACCGCTCTGTCTTCAGCGCCAGTCCAGATACCTGTTGTGAGGTCTGGTGTGATACCCATAAACCAGCCATCGCTTTGGTTCTGTGTCGTTCCAGTCTTGCCAGCGATAGGGTTACGTAATCCGTATTTATATTTGAGACGTACGCCAGTTCCGCTCTGGACTACGCCTTTCATCAGTTCGATCATCTTATAAGCCGTGACTTTATCCATCGCCTCAACTTCTTCAGTATCGAAATATTCTATCACGTTGCCGTTCTTGTCTTCTATCTTGGTGATGAAGATAGGTTTGACATAAACGCCTTGATTTGCGAATGTATTCATCGCGCCTACCATCTCATACAAGGAGATGTCACATACGCCGAGGCATATAGAAGGCACTGCTGGGATGTCGGAGGTGACGCCCATTCTACGAGCCATCTCGATAACGGCGTCTGGACCGAAACGTTTCATGAGATATGTAGAGATACGGTTGTTAGAGTGTGCCAAAGCCCATTTCAATGTCACTTCCTCTCCGAACATGGTCTTGCCAGCGTCTCTTGGTTCCCAGAACTTGCCGTCTGGCATCTCTATGCTATAGCTGATGTTAGGCACCTTGGTACATGGAGTGTATTCACCTTCCTGCATCGCCAAGGTGTAAAGGAACGGTTTGAATGTAGAACCGACCTGGCGGCGAGCCTGCGTTACATGGTCATATTTGAAGTATTTATAGTCGATGCCGCCAACGTAAGCCTTGACATGGCCGGTACGCGACTCAACAGACATCAATGATGATTGTAAGAATGACTTATAATAACGCATTGAATCCATAGGAGTCATGACGGTGTCGATAGGACCATCCCAAGAGAAGACAGTCATCTCTGTAGGAGTATTGAAGTTTTCTCTGATAGAATCAATTTTGATACCTGCGTTTCTCATCTTACGATAACGTTCTGAACGTTTCATAGAGAGTTCCATCAAGTTTTCAACCTCTTCTTTTTCAAGGGAGAAAGGAGCGTTATCATAACCTTTCCAATGTCTGTTGAAAGCAGGTTGCAAGTCGAGGGCGAGATGTTCTCTCACAGCTTCTTCTGCATATTTCTGCATCCTTGAATCTATGGTTGTATATATCTTCAAACCATCTTTGTAGATGTTATAAGGAGTGCCATCAGGTTTTGTGCGTGTCTTAGACCACTCGTTGAGTGTAAGTCTGAGATGCTCTCTGAGGTATGTTGCCTGTCCTGTGTTATGATCCAAGACACCGAACTGCGACATATCGATAGGAATCTGTGAGATAGAGTCGCGTTCCTCTGGAGTGATGAATCCGTATGTAGCCATCTGGCTGATAACAAGGTTTCTACGTTGCAAGGATCTCTCAGGATTTCTTATTGGGCTGAAACGAGAAGGCGCATTGACGACGCCAGCCATAAGAGCAGCCTGTTCTATATTCAAGTCTTTTGGTTCCACATTGAAGAATGTCTCAGAGGCTTTCTTGATGCCATAAGCATTATGTCCGAAGAAAACGGTGTTGAGATACATAGCGATGATTTCATCTTTGGAATAGTTGTATTCCAGTTTTGTCGCTGTCACCCACTCTTGGAACTTACGTATCACGAGCTGAGGAGCGCTGAGGTTCTCTCCACGAGGGAAGAGGTTCTTGGCTAGCTGTTGTGTCAAGGTACTGCCGCCGCCCTTGTCGTTGCCTGTCGCCAATCCGAAGATCACGCGCAAGAGAGCACGTTGGTCGATACCAGAATGCTCATAGAATCTGACGTCTTCGATAGCGAGAAGAGCCTCCACGAGATAAGGAGACAACTCGCTGTAACTCACGTTAGACCTGTTTTCTATATAATATGTTCCAAGCACTTTGCCGTCGGCAGAGATGATCTCAGTAGCGAGGTTTGTTGATGGATTCTCCAGTTCCTCGAATGTAGGCATATCGCCAAACCATTCATGATAGATGCCATAAAACAAGCAGAAGACAGATGCCACGCCAATCACGAACACAGTCCAAAGAACCACAAGATACCAACGGATACCCTTTTCTTCAGATTCAGTCTTTTTATTTTTCTTTTTAGTTTTAGTTTCTTTCTTGAGCTCGGCCATTTCTTTATTTTTTCTCAAAACATATTCCCACGTCAGTCACGCCTTCGAGTACTGGTTCTCTCATTGCCTGTTCTATCTCAAAGCGATAGTTTCCCTTCAGAGGGAAATATAAATTATCGTTCAACAATATGTTATTATTTCTCATGCTGCCTGTGCCACTGCCGACCCAGCGTCCGTCAGGATAAGCCAAGACGATCTCAACAGTGTCGTGAGTCTGACTTCCGTTAGGGAATGTAGTGTGCAGGAACATATAGAAATTACTATATCTATAATTCTCCAGATGTCTGATATTCAGATAGAAGTTATATGCAGACAAAGTATCTTCTACTTTAACGTCGAAATATGGAAGTTCCTGGTTATCCCATGATGCGTTTTGTATTATCACGCTTTCGTCAAAGATGACATTCTTATTGCCACATGAGAAAATCGCCATCACGAGCAACAAGGCAAAAGCTATTTTCTTGAGGAACTTCATGTTACTATTCGAGTTTGCTTAAATCGACATTTTGACCTTCTTCGCCGTATTCTGTATTACGTTGTTCTTTGATGAATGCGTAATCTTCAAGCTGTTCTGGCATCTTGCCTTTGTTATTCATACTGATGATTTCCTTGACTTTCTCTGCTGGGATAGCCATCATGTTATTTCTATCGAATACGTAAGAATACCACATCAAGCCCTTGAATACGTCAGTCTTGCTATATGAAGCGTCGCCTTTCTTTGTTCTGAGGACGATATGAGTGTCTGGGAAAGCCTTCAATGCATCTACGTAAGTGTCGTATTCGTAATTGAGGCAGCATTTCAGTTTGCCACATTGTCCAGCGAGCTTCTGTGGGTTTGGAGAGAGCTGCTGAATCCTGGCGACGTTTGTCGTTACCGACTGGAAGTTAGTGATCCATGAGCTGCAGCACAACTCGCGTCCGCATGATCCTATGCCGCCGAGTTTTGCCGACTCCTGACGGAATCCGATCTGACGCATCTCGACTCTGATATGGAATTCCTCTGCCAATTTCTTGATGAGCTCTCTGAAGTCGACGCGGCCGTCGGCTGTGTAATAGAATATCGCTTTGGTCTTGTCGCCTTGATATTCTATGTCGTTAAGTTTCATGTCAAGGTTAAGGTTCAAGGCAATCTCGCGGCTGCGATACAAGGTGCGCTCTTCTAATCTTGTCGACTCCAAGAACTTCTCGACGTCAGCGATACGAGCTCTACGATAGATCTTCTTCAATTCGCCGACCGGACATGTGCTGCCCTTACGTTTTCTTTGTCTGTCAACCAAAGCGCCTACCATAGATACAATGCCAATGTCGTGACCTATCGCTGTCTCGACAGCTACCAACTCACCTTCAATGAGTTCTAACTCCGATGGGTAGCTATAGAAATCTTTTCTGTCATTTTTAAAACGAACCTCAGCGACCAACTGCTCACCTTGGCAAGGAACTTCTTGATAGTCTTTCAACCAGTTGAAGCTGTCCAACTTACATTGATTATGGCGCAAGACATTGCTGCCAACGCTATAACCCTCTGCCTTGATACGGCATCCTCTGTGAAAATCTGGCGTGAGTTCTTTCTTCATATTGTCATGAAGAGGCCAGTCGATCTTGATGAAATAATCATCGTTATCTTCAGGTTTATTGAAATCTTCCTTGTCGTCTTCAACATCCTTGACAACCTTCTTCGCTGCCACGACGACTTCTTCAGAACCTTCCTGCTTTACTTCCACCTCTTCAACGACACCATTATTTTCAACGTCTTCAACGAATTCGCTTTCATTAATGAACTCAACGTCTTCAACGATTTCTTCTTCTTGAATATTTATATCTTCTTGAATAGCTTCCTCTTTCTTGTTTTGGTTCTTATTGTTATTCCATTTTTTATGTGGATGAAACTTCTTCTTAAAGCCTTGTCTGTTATTATTTTTATTATTGTTTTCGTTCATAAAACATTAGATATATATAGAGTTTATTATAACTTGCAAATATAATAAAAAGACCAAGGTCTGCGGTGGGCAGACTGCAGTTTTTTTTAATATTTATTTTTTCACAAAACGACTTACAAACTCTCCGTTTTCTGTCATGACCTTCAGCACATAAACTCCACTATTCAAACCGGAAACATCTATACCCAAAGTCTGTTGACTGTTGTCTGTTGACTGTTGTCTTCCATAAACGTCATAAACCATAATCTCTTCAACATCCAGTTCTGTCTTGATATATAATTTGTTATTTACAGGGTTAGGATAAATTTCTATGTCATTGGCATAATTTTCCTCGACAGCATCTCCATTTTCTAAAGTGAAAGTATGAGGTTCTGTCTTTCCGAAGACAGGCTGCTGGCAGTTACGTCCCGACTCATCAGCAGCGAACACATAATAATCCACCTTCGATCCTCTTTGATAGCCTTTGATATAAGCCACATATTCATCAGCATTGCCTGTTGGAGTCATTGTCGCTGTCTGGTATGCGCCGCCGTCTATGCTGTAATAAACGAGCAAGGAATCTTGTTTCAAATCAGCTCCGCTATATGCTATCACCTTGCTTGTCACAGCCATCGAATCCTGCCATTCTTGTTCACCGAACAGCACATCACGATGGTCGACATAAAGCATGTCGAAGTCCATGACGCCGCGTGTCCTGCAGTGAAGAGCGTCGGTGTTAAGCCAGCCGCTCCAGTAACTTTTGTTTTCAATGCCAATGACTTCATAGCCTGGCATAGCCTTACGATAGAGTTCAAGAGCCGCTTCGCTATAAGCAGCATCGCTGCCCATAGGCACAAGGACTTTTTTATTAAGGATCAAGCTGTTGGTATAAGGAGAGACGACATTGCCGCCTGGGATGTCAACGCGATAGACTTTATAAGGATAGCCCCAGCTGCAGTTTGTCTTTGCAAAATAATCCGCAACTTCTTCATAGTAAGGATAACGAGGATTCGACTCAGGAACGCGAGCCAGCATAATCTTGTCAGGAGCGAGGAATTTTCCCCAGCAGTCGACGTGAGCTATATAATCGCCTTGCGGGTCGATGGTCACATGATAAGGGTCGATGCCGAGATAAGACTTCATTCTCTCATAGACCTGCTCCTCGGTGATGCCCTTCTCCACGCTCTCAGTCACGACGATGTCGTCAGACACTCCAACGCCGAAACCGTCCTGCATCATATTACCTCCTGTGTGAACTACGTTCATTCCATACATCGGTATGCTCCAATATTTCGCGAACTGAGCAGGAAGCACGTCGTCATTAGGACGAGGGCGGTTATATCTGTTATCGACGATAGCAGGTTCCTTGCCGTCGAAGATATACCAAGGACCGAAGTCACGAATCCAATAAGAATCGGTGCTTGCATTCAAGAATTCAACATTATCCATATTGACGCCGGCGGCCTGAAAATCAGCCTCGGCAAACTCTTGGTTATAAGTCTCAGCCACAGTGATAACCTTACAGTCCTCCGCCATCTCGCGCACCAGCTCCAATGGAATTCCCAAAGGATAGACGATCATGACAGCCTGCATAGGCTCATATTCCCCTGGAAAACGCACCTCGCCAGCAGGAGGAGCGGTCTCTTCAAAACCACGGTTGTCAACGGTCATATACATCTCTTCCTCCGAGAGATATTTCATCTTTCTCCATAACGGAATATCCTCTTGCGAATATGCATTAAGTCCAACAAATAATAATATCAACAATAAAATCAGGGTATTTTTCTTATTCATTTTTATAGATTTTTATTTTCACAAAAGTAAGAATTTTTCCCATTATTACGTTATCTTTGCAAAGCATAATTATCCATCATTTTTATCTAAAGCAAATGAAAAGACACAGACATAAACTTTTATTATTTTCATCCTTATTTATCATATTATCAATGACATCTTGTAAAGTCATCGAAGAATACACCTCGATGATTTTCAACAAAGAAAACGCAGAACCTACAGCCGAAGAAACCGTTTCCTACGACACCGAAAACACAGACGAAAGCGAGTTCATCTCAGCCGACGAAAGCACAGAAACCTATGACGAGACCTTCGTCTACGAAGAAGACATCTACATCGAAAACGACTATATCATCAAAGAAGAAAATCTTCTCGAAAACAGGATGGACACAGCCGTCATCGACAGCATCGAGATGGCATTGCAAGAACGCATCGACAGAGAGAATTCCGGCGAGGCCATCGTTGAAGAATCCGACATCATGATGGGCATGATCGAGAACCTCGGCGACATACCATATTTCGAACAACACAAGCTCGAGTCAAGTTCCAAGTCGGAGAACATCTACAACTATGCAGAAGGTTTCGTCCCTACATTCCCTGACAGCGTTTACGCAGAACGCATCGCAAAATTGAGGGGACAGACCACCATCGAGTTGGTTTACAACAACCACGTGAAGAGTTTCATCGATGTCTATGCCGTAAGAAAACGCGACCACACCTGTAGGATACTCGGTCTTGCCGACATATATTTCCCAATGTTCGAACAGGCATTAGACAAATACGACATCCCTTTGGAGATCAAATACCTCGCTGTGGTTGAGTCGGCGCTCAACCCTCGTGCAGGTTCGCATGCAGGAGCCAAAGGCCTCTGGCAGTTCATGTACGCCACAGGAAAGACATATAAGTTAAATGTGACATCATTGGTCGACGACCGTATGGATCCGGTGAAAGCCACCGAGGCAGCATGCCAGCATCTCTTGGATCTTTACAACAAATACGACGACTGGTTCCTGGCCTTGGCTGCTTACAACTCAGGCGGCGGCAATGTCAACAAGGCGATACGTCGTGCCGGCGGCTTGAAGAACTACTGGGCGATATGGCCTTTCCTCCCAAAGGAGACACGCGGATACGTGCCAGCATTCATCGCTGTCAATTATGTCATGAGCTACTCACAAGAACATAACCTCTACCCTACCGACCCAGGCATCATGGCCGATGGCGTAGACAGCGTCACCATACGCCAGCCTCTCCACTTCGACCAGCTTCATGAGATGCTCAGCATCCCGATGGAAGACATCAAATTCTTCAACCCTCAATATAAAGCCAATATCATCCCTGCCGACCCAAAGACACCTATGTCATTACGTCTGCCAGAAAAATATATCGACAGCTTCTTGGTACACGAGAAAGAGGTATATAACTTCAAGACAAAGAAAGGCATCGACAAAGCGAAACTCGAGGAAGAGATGAAGAAGGTGAGCGACAGAAGCGTCCATATCGTGAAGAGCGGCGAGAGCCTCGGAAGCATCGCCAACAAATACCGCATCAGCGTCAACCAGCTGAAGGCATGGAACAAGCTCAAGAACACCACGATATATCCAGGACAGAAACTCATCGTCTATAGCTCAGGAGCGCCTATGGCACAAGCGGGCAACAGCAAACCTGTTGAACGCTCAACAGAACAGAAGATACACACTGTGAAGTCGGGAGAGAACCTCAGCCTCATCGCCAAGAAATATCAATGCACAGTAACAAACCTCAAAGAGTGGAACAATCTTACAACGACATCATTGAAAGTCGGACAGAAATTGAAGGTTTACCCTCCTGCTACTCAGTCTAAGGCAGCACAGCCTCAGACCACCACAAGAGGCGGTTATGTCATCTACACCGTTAAGTCAGGCGACAACCTCTGGGATATAGCAAAGAAATTCGACGGCGTCAGCGTGGAACAGATCAGAACGCTCAACAATCTTTCTTCAAACGCAGTACTTAAAGTCGGACAACAACTTAAGATAAAAAAAGCAAGCAGTTCATCATCAAATGGAAGCGTCGTTCATACTGTAAAATCCGGCGACAACCTCTGGGATATAGCAAAGAAATACGACGTCAGCGTTGAACAGATTAGAAAACTCAATGGTTTAAGTTCAAACGCTGTATTGAAAATAGGACAGAAGCTTATAATTAGGAATTAGGAGTTAGGAATGGTCTCAAAAAATATATTAATATGAAAAGAATCAGTTTAATCGTAGCGGTATTATTCTCATTGACATCATTATATTCATGTGTTGATGACAAGGAAAAAGAAATAAAGAAGGCTCGTTCTGTAGGCGGCACCTCCGAAATCCTCATGGTGACACAGAATGACGAGCAATGGAACGGACAGATGGGACAGACCGTCCGTGACTTCTTCGAAGTGGAACAATACGGACTTCCACAGCCTGAGAAGAACTTCAAGGTGTCGCACATCAACCTCGACGCTTTGAACGATATGTTCAAGAAACATCGTAACCTCATCATCGCAAAAATCGACAAAGACATCAAGAATCCATTGGTGGAAACACAGAGAAACTGGTTGTCAGAGCCACAGTTCGTCATAAGAATAACAGCAGCATCTCCTGAGTCATGGGTCAGAACTTTCGATACTCAGAAAGACGGACTTAAACTCCTCTTCGACGACAACGAGAGAAAACGTTTCCAGGACTTCTTCCGTCCTTCAACAGACCCTAAAATCGTTGCTCAATTGAAGAACAAGTTTGGCATCTCAATGAATATTCCTGAAGGATATGGCATCGGCGCCAATGGAGATAACTTCATGTGGCTGCTTCAAAGACACGATGACAAAGACATGTCTTTCTTGATTTATGAATTACCTTATAAAGACACCGCCGACTTGAATCCAAAAAATATTATCGCGGTAAGAGATTCCATAGTAAAGAAATATATTTCCGGACCTCTTGACGGCACATATATGACAACCGACAAAGAATTCATAAAGCCTGTTTCTAAGGCCTTGCCTAAGTTCCCAGCAGGATATGCTGTCGAGACCCGCGGCTTATGGAACCTCGTCGGCGACTTCATGGCTGGACCATTCGTGTCATACAGCATCGTCGACCCTACAAACTCAAAGATCATCACTGCAGAAGGCTGGGTCTATTATCCAAACAAAGACAAGAGAGACTTATTAAGACAACAAGAAAGCATCTTATACACGCTGAAGTTCGTGAAATGATTTTTAAAGACTTTGAACTTTGAACTTTGAACTCTGAACTTTGAACTCTGAACTTTGGGTAATGTTGCCAAAATGGTTGGAGATTGAACGAAAAAAGACAGATAACGGGCATACAAAACAGCCCAAGTTACCTGTCTTTTTTGACATTGTTCTTAAAATTTGTAACAAACATAAGTCCCGTTAGGGACGATAGTTTCTAGGCAGGCGGTGGAGTGCGTAGCACGGAACCCCTGCTTAAAATGATTGATTGACAATCCTAGTCCCGTAGGGACGACAGAAGCTCAGAGTTTTTATTCCTTAACAAATCTCTTAACGATAGTTCCTTCATTGGTCTTTATCACAACGAAGTAAACTCCGCTATTCAATTTTGCAACATCTATGTATGATGACTGTTGTCCGTTGACTGTTGCCTGTTGTCTGCCGAAGGCATCATAAACAACAACTTCCTTAACCTCAGCTTCAGTTTCAATATACAATCTGTCGCTTACTGGATTTGGATAGATATTGAATGATGAACCCAATTCTTCAACACCTTCTGTTGAGACGAAGTTAGCAACTAAGTTTCTGTCGCTGGTAATTGTGAATGTATATTCTGCTTCTTCTGAAACGACTTCATCGTTTTCTGTCCAGTTGACGAATTTATAACCTTCGTTTGCTGTTGCTGTCAATGTCACTGTTTCATTTTCTGTATAAGTGCCAGCGCCTGTCACTGTACCAGCATTTTCAATATTGACGACAGCAGTCACATTATAATTCACGATAATCTTTTCGAAGTTAGCGACTAAGTTTCTGTCGCTGGTAATTGTGAATGTATATTCTGCTTCTTCTGAAACGACTTCATCGTTTTCTGTCCAGCCTACGAATTCATAACCTTCATTTGCTATCGCTGTCAATGTCACTGTTTCATTTTTTTCATAAATGCCAGAACCTGTCACGACACCTGCTTCTTCAAGATTTACAGATGCTGTTACAACACATGCATTTTCTGAGGCGAAGCTAGCGACCAAGTTTCTATCAGCTGTAATTGTAAATGTATATTCAGCATCTGTTGAAACGAGTACTCCATTTTCCATCCAGCCAAAGAATTTGTAGCCTTCATTTGCTGTCGCCTTCAAAGTAACGACATCGCCATGAGAATAGTTGCCGACATTAGTTGCTTCAACACCGCTGACTGTCGAGCCTAATATCTTAACATTATCTACAGCAGTCCATGAGCCATAGCCGTTGTATTTGTTAGCGAATGCGAAATAGACTTCCTTGCCAGCATATTCTGCCAAATCGACTTCAACATCGGTCCATCTAGATTTTACCTTATTTTGCACTGTGCTCCACAACTCTGTCCAAGGACCTATAGGAGAGTCAGAAACATAGAGGAAACATCTTGAAGACCATTCGCCATAATTATTAGTTTTCTTAGGGTTGACATAGCAGAAACTCATCACACCGTTTGAAGGCACCTTCATCTTAGATGTAACAAGATACAATCTTGCGTCATCGTAATACCATTCGCTGACGCTTGCTGCGTAATATTTGCCGTCTTTAGGAGTGATATTAGAATATGACTCAACGACTTTCCATCCTTGTGAGTCGTTTGGTTTATCTGATGGATTCAATTGATTTTCAGTATAAGCGTCCCAACCTTGTGGCAATGTTCCTTCGTCAAAACCTTCTTCACATAAGACTAAAGTAACAACGCCAGCGTTTTCTGTATTGACAGCCACTTCAACATCATAATCCAACAATGTGAAGTTAGCGACCAAGTTCCTGTCTGATGTCACTTCAAAAGAATATTCAGCATCTGTTGAAACGACTTCATCGTTTTCTGTCCAGTTTACGAATCTATAACCTTCGCTTGGCATTGCCACCAATGTTGCTGTTTCATGACCTTGATAAGAACCATCGCCTGTAATAGAACCAGCGTCTTTTGGATTGACAGAAGCTGTTATATAATATGAGTTTTCAGAAACGAAATTAGCGACATGCTCTGTATCTTCTGTTATAACGAAAGTATATTCATCAGATTTTGAAACGACAACACCGTCTTTTGTCCAGCTGAAGAATTTAAAGCCTTGGTTTGGAACAGCCTTAAGTGTAGCATAATCGCCATAAGTATATGTTCCTGTGCCGGTTACTGTACCGCTATTTGCAGGGTTTACTTTAGCAGTCGCTTCAACATCGTAACCATCGGTTATTATCAACTCATTGACGTTAAGTATAGGACGTGTTGCTGTTCCTGTATTTGCAGTTTCTTGTTTCTCTGTGACTAATGCCAAGAAAGTGATATTATCCAAATCGACAGTAACGCCATTAGGGTCGCCTATGACTTCAGGGATTTGGTATGAATATATCTTCTTGATCAATGTGCCGTATGTCGTTGGTGCGATTTCCTCTCCCCATGTAGGAGTGATGACATCACGAAGTACGTGCATGTGGTTATAGCCGCCGCTCACCTCTTGGCTTGGATTCAAATAAGAACCGCTTTGGGAACCTACTATATTGTCTTGCAACATCATAATGGTGAGATAATTTTTATCATAGAGGCTGTTTCCTGTGTAATAGACCTCCACCGCAATAGTAGCAACGCGAGTTTTAGAGTTAATCACCACCTGACCTGCGACATTACATTCAGCAGCTTGTGACATCTGTGATGTTGTATGTACAGCCCATTCGCTTCTACTCAAAGACTCTGCTGTTGAACGATTCACTGCTCCAGAAGGATAACCGCCGTTGTGGAGTGTTGTACGGATTATATCACCGTCTTCTGTTATGAAATTAGGATAAGTGGTTGTAGCATAACCGCCGCTATGGATATTGATAGCCCATACTCTTCCAGGATTGCTTTTTACGATGTTATTTGCTACGAGATGGCCATCTGGACAATATCCGCAACTTCTTCCAGTGAATTCCTCTATGATAACGTTTCTGTTCTGTTTTTCAGTAGAAACAAATTGTGGTTCTTGCGCATTCACTTTCAACAAGAAAGCAAAGACAGCACAGATTAAAAAAGCGATTTTCTTCATATGAATATTTATTTGTTTTTTTGAGACGCTACTTTTTATAACAGAATTATTTTCAATTTTCAATTTTCAATTTATAAGACGCCACAGGAGTGACGTCTCTACACTCCTAACTAAAAACGTCTCTACTTTTTCTTAAAAAAAAGACAGCTTCTAAAAAGCTGTCCTTTTTATATCATCCGCATTTTGAATAGCCGCAGTTCTTGCAATGTTTGCAGCCGTCTTCATAGACGAGAGCGTCACCGCAGGTTGGGCATACTTCTTTATCAACTTTCGTTCCGTCAGGGATATAACGTTTCAATGCGCGGGCGATACCGTTCTTCCAAGCATTGATGTTATCTTCGTCAACGCTCAAGTTTTGGATCAAGGTAACGACATTTGAAATAGGCATGCCGTGACGTAAGATACCAGAGATCAACTTAGCGTAGTTCCAGAATTCTGGGCTGAATGAACGTGAAAGTCCTTCGATAGTGACTTTATAACCTTGTTTGTCTTGGAACTGCAAGTCATATCTTGATCTGCCTTCTTCACCTTTGTTCTTTGTGATCCATGCTGTCTCAACGAATGGAGGCAAATAGAAGTCATCTTGTTTACCGAGGAAGATTTCGTAAGGTTTGTTGTTGATCTTACCTACGAAAGCGATCCATTTTTCATAGTTGTTTTGGAAACGGACAACGTCGCATTCGAGAGTCTTAGGACGTACTGGAGAATGTGTCTCGATGATGTCGTTTTCAGGATTTTTCTTTTCTTCTTTCTTATTTGAAACGAGGACGCCAGCGCGTGAGCCGTCGCGGTAGATTGTCATACCTTTACAGCCGCATTCCCAAGCTGTCTGGTAGATCTGGCTTACGAGTTCTTCTGTTGTCTCAGCAGGAACGTTAACTGTCACACTGATTGAGTGGTCGACCCATTTCTGCATTTCGCCTTGCATCTTAACCTTGTTAACCCAGTCGATGTCGTTAGCTGTAGCTTTATAGTAAGGTGACTTAGCGATTATTTCTTGTAATTTTTCATCTTCGTATGCCTTCACTTCTTCAACGTTATAGCCGTTAACTTCAAGCCATGTGATGAATTTTGGATGGAATACGTTATATTCTTCAAATGAGTTGCCTTCACCGTCGGTGAATGTCACTTTTGCATTTTTATCGTTAGGATTTACTTTACGACGACGTTTGTAAGACACCATGAATACAGGTTCGATACCTGATGTTGTCTGTGTACAGATACTTACTGTTCCTGTTGGAGCGATAGTAAGCATAGCGATGTTACGACGGCCGTATTTTACCATATCTTGGTAGAAGTTTTCATCCATTGCGCGGAGGCGGTTGATGAAAGGATTGTTCTCTTCGCGTTTTGCGTCGAACACTTCGAATGCGCCACGTTCTTTAGCGAGGTTCACTGAAGACTTATATGCTTCTAAAGCGAGGAGTTTCTGTACTGATGTTGAGAATTCGATAGCTTCGTCTGATGCGTAACGTTTGCCGAGAGCTGCGAGCATATCGCCTTCTGCTGTGATACCGATACCGGTACGACGACCTTGGAGAGCTTTCTTGCGGATGTTTTTCCAGAGTTCAACTTCACATCTCTTGACTTCGTCGCTTTCTGGGTCTGAGTATACTTTTTCAAGGATAGCATCGATCTTTTCTATTTCGAGGTCGATGATGTCGTCCATGATTCTTTGAGCTATAGCGACATGTTTAGCGAAGAGCTCAGCATTGAAACGAGCCTTGTCTGTGAAAGGATGTTCAACATAGCTATAGAGGTTCATCGCGAGAAGACGGCAGCTGTCATAAGCACACAAAGGAATCTCACCGCAAGGGTTTGTACTTAATGTCTTGAAGCCGAGGTCAGCATAACAATCTGGGATAGACTCACGAGTTATAGTATCCCAGAAGAGCACGCCTGGTTCTGCTGACTGCCATGCGTTGTGGATAATCTTATCCCACAATTTCTTAGCGTCAATCTCTTTAGTATATAATGGATTTTCTGAATCTACAGGATATTTTTGTACGAATGGCTTGCCTTCTTTGACAGCTTTCATGAAGTCGTCGCTGATACGTACAGAGACGTTAGCATTGGTGATGCGGCCTTGTTCCATCTTAGAGTCGATGAAATTTTCTGAGTCAGGGTGATTGATGCTGATGCTCATCATCAAAGCGCCACGACGACCGTCTTGAGCGACTTCTTTTGTTGAGTTAGAATAACGTTCCATGAAAGGAACAACGCCTGTTGAAGTAAGAGCGCAGTTCTTTACAGGGCTGCCAGCAGGACGGATATGAGAGAGGTCATGACCAACGCCGCCACGACGTTTCATAAGCTGAACCTGTTCTTGGTCGATCTTCATGATAGCGCCGTATGAGTCAGAGCTGCCATTAGTACCGATAACGAAACAATTCGACAATGAAGAGATCTGGAAGTTATTTCCAATACCAGCCATAGGACTGCCTTGTGGAACGATATATCTAAAGTCCTTGAGAACGTCAAACACTTCCTCTTCTGACATTGGGTTTGGATATCTCTTTTCAATACGGACAATCTCAGATGCGATACGACGATGCATATCGTCTGGTGTCAATTCGAAAATGTTGCCATCGCTGTCTTTTAAAGCGTATTTGTTCATCCAAACATCGGCAGCCAGCTGGTCGCCATCAAAGTATTTTATGGTAGCCTCTTTGACTTCCTCTACAGAATATATTTTATACTCTTTGTTTTCCATTTTGTCTATATTGTTTTCTATTTTTTTATTATTTTTTTCAACTTCAGGATTTAATTTTTTCTCAACATCTACAAAAATCTCTTTGTTAGATTCTTCAACAACAGAATTAGTTTCAAATTCCATAACAGAAAATAAATCTTGTGTTTTATTAACCTTCTTACTCATACTTAAGTATTGATTTTAAATAGATTAGATAAAATAAAATTAAAATCCCCGCCCGTTTTTCGGGTTTGCTAAATTATAAAAAAGATATGTCATACACAAATAAATCGACAAAGATTTTTTATTTTTTTCTAACAAACTTTTGTTGAAATTATTTAAAACTTTTTCTAACTTTGTTTTTATTTTTTTCTAAAAAGTATAAAAAAAATTCAATCTAAATAACTATGCTAAATATCAAATGTTTCAGCTTTAATCCTATCTGCGTTAACACTTACGTAGTATACAACGAGTCGAAAGACTGCGTCATCATCGATGCCGGAAACTGCAATTTAAGAGAGGACAACACCCTATTCGATTTCATAGAAAAGAACCAGCTAAAGCCTATTATGATTCTAAACACCCACGCTCATTTCGATCATATTTTAGGCAACTACGCGACAGCTCAGAAATACCAGATTCCGCTTGCTTCACACCCTGACGGCGACGAATATTTCAAGAACGCTCACGCCTACGCTTCTTCCTTCGGAATGAACTACGACAAGGACAAGACCTTATTCCCAAGCATAGAATTATACGAACATCAGATAATAAAAATCGGCGACGACGAACTTGAAGTGATACACACTCCAGGTCACGCCAAAGGTTGCTGCTGTTTCTACTGCGAAGAACAGGATTTTCTCATCACCGGCGATACCTTGTTCTTCCGCGGCATCGGTCGCACCGACCTCCCAGGCGGTTCCTACAGCCAGATCGTCGAGAGCATCAAGTATAAATTATACGAACTCCCAGACAAAACGGTATGCTACTGCGGACACGGCCCAGAGACCACCATCGGAGATGAAAAACGCCACGGCATGATCATATAAAAAAATAGGACGCAATCGCGTCCTATTTTTATAATTTTCAACTTTCAATTTTCAATTTTCAAATGATTCCAGGGATTCTGATCCATTCTCTTCCTTCAGCGCAGCAGGCTTCTACCTCTGCCACTGTCTTTGGTATCGGACGACCGAGGACTCTGTTGCCGTCTTCTGTGATCAACAAGTCATCTTCAATACGGATACCGCCGAAGTCTTTGAATGTCTCAACCTTATCGTAGTTGATGAATTCTTTGTGTTTGCCTTCTGCCTTCCAGATGTCTATCAATGTTGGGATGAAGTAGATACCTGGCTCGTCAGTTACGACCATACCTGGTTTCAAGACCTTACCGAAACGCAATCCTTTGAAGCCTTCTTTTGTTGAACGTGGTGTCTCTGCATCGTAGCCGACGTTATTTTCACCGAGGCCTTCCATATCGTGAACGTCCATACCGAGAGCGTGACCCAAACCGTGAGGCATGAAGAGATAGTGAGCGCCGACAGCGAGAGCATCGTCGACATTGCCTTTCATCAAACCTACTTCATTCAAGCCTTCGATGATTGTACGAACTGCCAAAGTATGCATGTCGAAATATCTGATGCCTGGACGTGTGTTGTTGATGACAGCCATATTAGATTTCAACACAATATTATATATATCACTTTGGCGTGAGTTGAACTTGCCGCCTACAGGGATAGTACGTGTGAAGTCTGAAGCATAGTAGTTCTTTGTCTCAGCGCCAGAGTCGCAGACCATCATTCTGCCTTCTTGGAGTATGCCGTTATGGTTGTGATTATGGAGAGTCTGTCCATCCATGCTCAAGATCACTGGGAATGAAACGCCGTAGCCGTAAGCATTAGCGATGCCTTCTATTGTACCAGCGATTTCTTGTTCAACGACACCTGGCTTACACATCTTCATCGCTGTTGTATGCATATGATATGCAGTGACAGCTGCTTGTTCCATATCTTCAATCTCGACATCAGATTTTATCTCACGAAGTCTGACGACCTCAGCGATAAGCTCTTGGCTTACATATTTAGAAAGACTGTCGATGTCTGTATTGAACCAGCGGCTGAGTTTGATTTTCATATCGCCGCGGTAAGGAGGAAGCATGTGGATTTGTCTTCCTTTAGCGACAGCGTCGCGGAGATATTCAGCGAAACCGTTGATGTCGCGAGTCTGTTTCACAGCGATCATCTCGCCTTGTTCTGTAAGAGAAGGGAGGTTACCGCACCAGATGATATCATCGATTGTTACTTCTCTACCGAAGAGAATTTCTTCGCCTGATTCAAAGTCGACAACACCGACCAAGTCAGGAGTGTTGAGACCGAAGAAATAAGCGAAATTGCTATCTTGGCGATAGCGATATGTGTTATCAGGATAGTTAAGGGAAGCCTCGTCATTAGATGGGAAGAAAGCTATACCTTTGAGACCTGATTTCAATAAAGCGGCACGACGGCCAGCGAAAACTTCTTTTGAAAACATAATATTTATTTTTTAAGGACGACCGTCAACGGACAACAGTCAACAGTCTTTGTCCACATTTATTAATCTTTTTTAAACCAACAGCTAATAGCCAATAGCTAACAGCCAATAGCCATTTTTCATTGCAACAAAGATAATGATTTTTGTTGGAAAAATTATCTTTTTGGTTTCTTTTTTATATCGAAAAAAGTGTTAAAATTTTGCCTAAATACAAAGAGACGCATCAACGACACCTTATCTATTTCATCGGTGTCGTCGACACGTCTCTACATTAATTTTCAATTTTCAACTTTCAATTTTCAATTCATCAAAAATCCCATTTAACGCCAAAGCATGGATTGACGTAAAATCTCTTACCTTCAGACAAACCGCTGAAGTTGTATGACATTTCAACTTCGCCGCCAACGTTGAAGTTAGGACAGTTGAAGAATTGTCCTACGTTATACCAAATCTGTGGTTCTGTGATGAAACTAAATTGTGTTGTATATGGCAATATATTGTCAATCCAAACATTTTCTTGCCACCAGAAATCAGCGAAGCCGCTAAATCTCAAACCTTTTACGTTGAAGATATCTTGCATTCCCCAAACGAGAGAGAATTGCAAAGGAACACTTTGTTCTGTCTTAGCAATTGTCTTATACAAAGCATAGACTGTCAAAGTGTTTCTGTAATCTTCTGAGTGGAAGAAATATTCAGCGCCGAACATCCAAGCATTGTTAATGTTATAACCAAATGCAGGAGGAACCACGCCGAGACCGCCAGCATATTCAACATGTGCGCTTAAATTTTTCAATTTGCTGTCTTGCCAGAAATTCAAGGCTCTCTCGATTTCCATATATGTTCCCATCATACCGTTATTGTTAGGATGATTTTTTCCATTATGATAGAAATCTGCGAAGAAGAAAGTGCCGCCCCATTTGTCGGCCTTATACATCTCAAATGTAGTTGTAATGTATTGACGTTCTCCGCCGAAGTCATACATCACTTGAAGATTCTGTGCCTTTGCTGCAAAACCTAATCCCATGAAAATCATGAGAACTAAAATTGATAAAGTCTTTTTCATATCATTTAATTTTTAAAGTCAATAGTCCTTGACAAATTATTATTTTTTTATTTTAATTTTCAGTTTTCAAATTTCAATTTTCAATTTATAAGACGCACAACTCCTAACTCCTAACTATTCATTGCCTCTTCAATTTCCTCCGCTTCAATAGGAAGTCCTTCGAAGAGATTTATCGGTTCGCCTTCTGTTATGAGCAAGTCGTTTTCTATTCTGATGCCGATGCCTTCCTCTCTGATGTAAAGTCCAGGTTCGCAGGTGAGTATCATGCCCGCCTTGAAAGGCTCGTATTTATCAACGCTATCATGGACGTCGAGGCCGATATGGTGTGCCATTCCGTGCATGAGATATTTACGATACAGAGGAGCGCTTGGATCTTGATTTGCGACATCTTCCGCGGTGAAGAGTCCGAGATTTATCATCTCTTGTTCCATCAGCTTATATGTGGTTCTGTTCACCTCGTCGATGGTTCCTCCCACCTTATATAATTTAGTTATCTCTTTCATGACGCGCAGCACTGCGTTATAGCAGTCTTTTTGTCGTGGAGTGAATTTGCCGTTGATTGGTATTGTGCGGCTTAAGTCGGAGGAGTAGTTTTTATATTCGCAGCCTATGTCGAAGAGGATCAAGTCGCCGTCTTTCAAGATGCTGTTGTTTGCCGAGTAATGAAGGCAGCAAGCGTTCTTGCCGGCAGCGACGATAGGATAATAAGCGTGACCGTTCGCACCATTATATTTGAATATGTATTCAATCTCAGCTTGTACCTGATATTCATTAAGGCCAGGTTTCACGGTCTTAAGGCAACGGCGGAAAGCCTCTGCAGTGATGTCGCAGGCTTTTTGTGTCACCTCGATTTCTTCCTGCGACTTAATCATGCGCAGCTTATTTAATATAGGTGCCGAGCGTTCGAATTTATGCAGAGGGAATTTAGCCTTCATCTCATCGAGGAAGCGCTGCTGTATAGTAGCGACCTTACATTCATATCTAGGATATTCGAAAGTGTTGAGATAGATGGTCTCGCATGAGAAAGCGAGGTCTTTCAACACAGAGTCAAAGCTATCGGAATACATCACATTAGCGACGCCAGATATATTCGAAGCCTCCTTAGAGTCAATCATCTCGCCACGCCAGATTACCTTGCTCTCGCTATAAGGTTCCACGAAGAGTATCTCTCTCATCTCTGGATTAGGATGGTCTGGATACAAAATAAGATAAGCACAATCGCGGTCGATGCCTGTCAGATAAAAGAAATCAGACTGCTGACGATAAGGATAAAACTGATCGCCATTACGAGGCATCTCCTCATTGGCACAAAATACAGCCATAGCGTTTTTAGAAAGCTTCTCAGAGAAATTCTTTCTGTTATTTATGAAGAGGCTTTGATCTATATTATTGTTATTCATATATATATTTTCTTTTGAATGCAGTTTGTTTTTCAACTCTCAAAAGTAAGAAAATAATTGTATAAATAAAATAGGTAAAATAAAAAAAAGACCAAAGAGAACCCTTTAGTCTTTTGTCATTAGTCTTTTGTCAATTATAAAATCTTGAATCCCAACGTCACAGTGAAGATGTTTTGCCTTGTATCGTCATTGACTTTAACAGGTATTTCTTTATTACCAGGGACATGCAATTCAAGCTCATCGTCAATAACATCAGAGAGACCCAAACTATAATTGACATCCAAAGTGAAACGCCATAAGTCAATACCGAGACCGACAGCGCCACCAACAGTGACTTCTTCTACTGGCGAATCCACCGCAACGCTTGTTTCATTGCCAAAGAGCGTTGTAGAACACTTTGTCTCTCCCACTGCAAAATAAAAGACAGGACCAAAGTTAGCTCTCATCTTAATCAAAGGGATGTTAACGAACTGCCAACCAAAGAACACCGGCAACGCCATATTGCTTTGATTGATAGTGAGCGTCGGCGTTGGATTCAAATTCGACAAGCCGAAATCTTCACCAAACAAATTCACATTCAACACTTTTCCTGATTTGTAATACAACAACTCTGGCTGGACAAAGAACTTCTTTATCGTAACACGAGCGAACACACCAAATGTCTTATTACTACTGAGTTCCGATTTGATAACTTGTTTATCTGTCGATAATTTTAAAGTCTGGTAACCCACTTTCGGACCAATGCAGAAGTCAAACTGAGCATTGGCTGTAATAGCAACAAACAGCACTGCCAACAACAATAACGCTTTTTTCATAGTTTGCCATTTTAAATTTTAACAAAAATAGAAAAAAAATTGTAATTTCGTACTTTGAAATCTATTTTAGAAATGAAAAAAATATTATCCCTAATCATACTAACAATCACACTGTCAATCAATGGCTTTGCTCAATATAAGCCATTTCAGTTCGGCTTGAATGTAAGCCCCAGCGTCAATATGACAAACACCAAATGGGAAGGCATCATTGAGACCGAAAACTATGTTTCTTTCAACTGGGGTTTTATTGGCAATTTCTATTTTGTCGAGAACTATGGTTTTTCAACGGGATTCAACATCATGAACCAAAAAGGCGGATATGACTATCTCGGAGCCAACGATACCGTCATGGCGCCACAGCATTGCAAAATCAAAAACCAATATCTTGAAATACCTTTAAGCCTCACCATGAGAACAGAGAAATTCAACGATTTCAGAATCTTCAGCGACATAGGCTACGGACTTGGCATCTGCCTGGATTCTGACGGTTCTCTATTCAAAGACGAACTCAGAAAGATTCGTCATGGCTTGATACTGAAATTAGGCGTTGAATATAACGTATATAAATCGAGTTGCGTGACAGTAGCGGTGAAGTACAACGACAACTTTGCCAACATCTACAAAAAACACAACTCCCTTAAACATAATATAACTCTGAACAGTTTATGTTTAGAAATTGGTTTCATATTTTAATTCTTGAAAAATGAAAATCACATTAGCACAGATAAACCCAATCGTCGGCGACATTGACGGCAACAAGGAGAAGATCATCGCTGCTGCCCAACAGTCAAAAGGCTCATCGCTGGTAGTATTTCCAGAATTATCATTATGCGGATTTCCTCCACATAACTTATTAGCCTATTCCGACTTCATCACTCGCTGCGAGAAAGCCATCGACGAGATTGCAGAACGCTGCGACAACGTTCCTTTGTTAATAGGCGCTCCTGTCAGAAACACTTCGGGAAAAGGCAAGCCGCTCTTCAACGCAGCAGTCTTCCTACACCATGGCAAACGCCAGATTTTCAAGAAGAAAAATATAAGTTCAGAATATTTCGAACCATCCGATGAAACCAATATCTTGCAGCTCGGTTGCATGAAAGTAGCCGTCACCATAGGCGAAGACCTTTACAATATCGGCGAAGACGAGTTCCTCATGACGAACCGCGTCGACGACTTCGAAGAGAAGCCTGAGATCATCGTCAACCTCGCTGCCGACCGCTTCGACTACCAGCGCGCTGCCAAGAGAAGAGAAATTCTCCGCATGACAGCACTGAAACACGAGATACCATTGATCTACGTCAACCAAGTGGGCGGCAATGCCAACCTCATCTATGACGGCGGTTCCATGGTGTTCGGATATATGGGCTACGTCATCAAGAGCCTGCCATTCTTTGAAGAAGAAGTGTCGACATTCGACTGCGAGCTTTTCATCTCCATGAAAAGAGAAGACAATCAGGTCATACCTTCCAAGATGGAGCTCATACACGACGCCCTCGTCCTCGGCATCCGCGACTTCTTCAACAAACAAGGTTTCAAGAAGGCAGTGCTCGGATTATCAGGTGGTCTCGACTCAGCCCTCGTGATAGCATTAGCAGCCAAAGCATTAGGACCAGAAAACGTCTTAGGCATCTTGATGCCATCGCAGTTCTCCACAGACCACTCCGTCAGCGACGCCATAGCATCAGCAGAGAACCTCGGATGCAAATATCATATCGTGCCGATAAAACCAACCTTCGATGCTTTCGATGAGACATTGAAACCTATCTTCCAAGACTTGCCTTTCGACGTCACAGAAGAGAACCTCCAGGCGAGATGCCGCGGCGTCATCGTCATGGCGATATCAAATAAATTCGGCAACATCTTATTAAATACCAGCAACAAGAGCGAGGCTGCTGTCGGCTACGGCACACTCTACGGCGACCTCTGCGGAAGCCTCTCCGTAATCGGCGACCTCTATAAGACAGAGGCATTCGAACTCTGCAGATATATCAACCGTGACAAAGAAATCATTCCTTGGCACACAATCAACAAACCGCCATCAGCAGAGCTGCGTCCTAACCAACAAGACACCGACAGTCTTCCAGACTATCCAGTCTTGGATGCTATCTTATACCAACATATCGAATGTGCAAATAGCGCCGAGGAAATCATCGCACAAGGCTTCGACGAAGCTGTCGTCAACAAAGCCTTGAGGATGGTCTATCGCAACGACTTCAAGCGTTTCCAGATAGCGCCTGTCTTGGCGATTTCACCTAAGCCATTCATCATGAGAGAAATGCCTATAGTTAAAAAATAAGAAATCGTGGCATACCCTAGAATTCATAATACGGAAGAAGACGAACGCAAGCGTGACGAACGTTATGCCTTGATGACGCAGTCGCCTGTCAAGAAGCTCGTGCTCAAGATGTCAGGACCGACAATCATCAGCATGCTGGTCACCTCGTTATACAACATCATCGACGCCGCTTTTGTGGGACATATCAGCACTGAAGCAGCGGCAGCGGTAGGTGTGTCGTTTGCGTATATGACTTTCATCAACGCCTTCGGATTCTTCTTCGGCCATGGTTCGGGTAACTTCATCTCGCAGGCATTAGGAGCGAAAAAATACTCCGATGCCGAGAGAATGGCAGCGACGGGTTTTCTGTCGCCATTCATCTTAGGCACAATTGCAGGTATCTTCGGACTTATATTCCTGACGCCTCTGTCGAAAGCCATAGGCGCTACACCTGACATCATATCATTGTCAAACGATTACCTGTTTTATATCCTTATAGGAACGCCTTTCATGATGTCGGCCTTGGCATTAAACAGCCAGCTGCGACTTCAAGGCAACGCCAACTACGCCATGATAGGAATCACGTCGGGAGCTGTGCTCAACATCATACTCGACGCCATCTTCATCTTAGGCTTAAAGATGGATGTAACAGGCGCATCATTAGCGACTTGCATAAGCCAGATGGTCAGCTGGACGATACTGCTTGCCGGCACCTTCAGAGGCGGCAACGTACATATAAGACTGAAAAAATTCTCTCCTAACTTAGAACATTACAAAAAGATATTAGACGGCGGACTTCCTTCATTATGCCGTCAAGCATTGGCCTGCACAGCAACCATCTGCCTCAATCACTCGGCAGCGATATATTCCACAGCAGGCAATGAAGCGTCTACCATAGCGGCATTCTCCATAGTATCGAGATGCATGATGTTCGCATTCTCCATAGTGCTCGGCATCGGACAAGGATTCCAGCCTATATGCGGTTTCAACTACGGAGCTAAACTCTACGGAAGAGTCAGAGAGTCATATACTTTTACCATGAGCATAATGACATTGTTCTTGCTTATTTCTGGAACATTAGGATATATCTTCGCACCTCACATCATCAGTTTCTTCAGAAGCGAAGACCAGGTGCTCATCGAGATCGGAAGCAGAGTGCTGAGATGGCAGTGCATCGCCTTCCCTCTCATCGGATTATCCACATCTACGAACATGCTGCTTCAGACCATTAGAAAAACATTGCCAGCCACGATATTATCGATGTGCCGTCAAGGAATATTCTTCCTGCCTATATTATATATCGCTCCAAGATTCCTTGGTTTACAAGGCGTTGAGATGACACAAGCCATGGCTGACGTCATGACATTTTTGTTAGCGATACCTATGGCGATCAGAATTTATAAAAAATTGAAAGTTGAAAGTTGAAAATGGAAAATTAATTTTCAGTTTTCAGTTTTCAATTTTCAATTAAAAAATCTGTTGTCTGTTGTCCGTAGTCTGTTGACTTTTTCTTATATTTGCAAGTTTTATAGAAATTAAGAAAATCAACATATTATGTTAAGCGAACAAGAACAAATAAGAAGGAACTCATTGAATGAGTTATACAAGTTAGGTATCAATCCTTATCCACAAGCAGCTTATGAAGTCAACGTCAACACAGCACAGATCGCTGAAGAATTCGACGACAACGACTTATCAAAATTCGAGAACGTCAGCATAGGCGGCCGTATCATGAGCCGTCGTATCATGGGTGCAGCATCGTTCTGCGAACTCCAAGACGCTCACGGTCGCGTACAAATCTACATCAAACGCGACGAGATATGCCCAGGCGAGGATAAGACATTATATAACGTGGTCTTCAAACGTCTCCTCGACATCGGCGACTTCATCGGTGTTAAAGGTTTCGTCTTCCGCACACAAGCCGGCGAAGTTTCTATCCACGTAAAAGAATTGACAGTGCTCAGCAAGTCATTACGTCCACTTCCTATCGTTAAGGAAAAAGACGGCGTCATCTACGATGCTTTCACCGATCCAGAACAACGCTATCGTATGCGTTACGTCGACTTGGTTGTCAATGAAAATGTGAAGAACATCTTCATCGCTCGTACCAAGATCATCAACTCAATGCGTAACTTCTTCAACGAAAGCGGCTACTTAGAAGTTGAAACTCCTATCTTGCAATCAATCCCTGGCGGTGCAACAGCACGTCCTTTCATCACACACCACAACGCACTCGACATCCCAATGTACATGCGTATCGCTAACGAGCTCTACCTCAAACGTCTCATCGTTGGTGGCTTCGACGGCGTTTATGAGTTCTCACGCAACTTCCGCAACGAAGGTATGGACCGCACTCACAACCCAGAGTTCACATGTATGGAAATCTATGTAGCTTACAAAGACTACATCTGGATGATGGACTTCACAGAAAGAATGATCGAACGCGTTGTCACTGAAGTATTCGGCACCGACACAGTAAAAGTCGGCGACAACGAAATCTGCTTCAAACGTCCTTTCAAACGCATCTCTATGATCGACTCTATCAAAGAAAAGACAGGTGTCGACATCACAGGCATGGACGAAGCACAACTCCGCGAAGTATGTAAAAACCTCGATATCGAAATCGACGACACAATGGGTAAAGGCAAGTTGATCGATGAAATCTTCGGCGCAAAATGCGAAGGCACTTACATCCAACCTACATTCATCACAGACTACCCTGTCGAGATGTCACCATTATGTAAACGTCACCGCGAAAACCCAGAACTCACAGAACGTTTCGAGTTGATGGTTAACGGTAAGGAACTCGCCAACGCTTATACAGAGTTGAACGACCCTATCGACCAACGCGCTCGTTTCGAAGAACAAATGAAACTCTCAGAACGCGGCGACAACGAAGCTATGTTCATCGACCAAGACTTCTTACGCGCTATGGAATACGGTATGCCTCCAACCTCAGGTATGGGTATCGGCATCGACCGCCTCGTAATGTTACTCACAGGTCAGCTCGCAATCCAAGAAGTTCTCTTCTTCCCAACAATGCGTCCTGAAAAAGTTAAGAAAGTCGCTACAGAACAAGACTTCATGGCTATCGGCGTTCCTGAAGTATGGGCTAAAGTCCTCATCAACGCAGGTTATACAGCAGTAGATATGCTGAAAGCTGAGAAACCAGCAGCTCTTCGTGAGAAGTTAAACGGACTCCGTAAGAAAAACAAAATGGATGTTCCAGCTCTTCAACTCGAAGAAGTAACACAATGGATTGAAGGCTAACTCCTAACTCCTAACTGAATATGTTGTTTTCTCAGATTATTGGTCACGAGGATATCAAGAAAAAGCTTATCCAGAGTGTAAAGGAAAATCGTGTTGCCCATGCGCAGTTGTTCTTGGGTCCGGAAGGAACAGGAAAACTCGCATTGGCAATCGCCTATGCACAATATATCAACTGTACCAATAAAGGAGAAAACGACAGCTGTGGAGTTTGTCCTTCTTGCA
Source organism: Bacteroidales bacterium (assembly GCA_045612345.1). Classification (GTDB taxonomy): domain Bacteria; phylum Bacteroidota; class Bacteroidia; order Bacteroidales; family F082; genus Limimorpha. The sequence goes on along the minus strand of JAZKYV010000011.1, from coordinate 22,910 downwards.
AGAAGTTCAACGCATTAGCACATCCAGACTTACATTTCATATTCCCTTCCACTACAAACAAGACCGTCAAGAAAGACCCAGAGTCTGATCTGTTTCTAACAGAATGGCGCGAATACCTAGAGTCATGCGACTGTTACGCAAGTCTCTCCAACTGGTACAACGCCCTCGACGTCGAGAACAAACAAGGCGCTATCAACGTACGCGACGCCGCTACGATAATGAGAAAATTAAATCTCAAAGCCTACGAAGCGGAATATAAAATAGCAATAATATGGATGGCAGAGAAACTTAATGTGCAAGCCGCCAATAAGCTACTCAAACTCTTAGAAGAACCGCCAGAGAAAACCTTATTCATCTTAATTTCTGAAAACCAAGAAGAACTTCTCATGACTATACGTTCACGTACCGTCCTGATGAAGATTCCTAAACTCACATACAACGAAGTACGCGACGCTCTCGTAAAGAAATTCGACTGCGGAGCAGAAAGCGCTCACAACGCCGCTGTATTGTCTGACGGCAACTGGATTCTTGCGTCTAATAACATAGACAATCCTGATGAAGAAAAGATCTATTTCAGCTGTTTCCAGAAATGGATGCGCTACTGCTTCAAATTCAGTGCGCCGGAACTCATCGACTTCATCGCTAACGACATCAAGCCTCTCGGCAGAGAGAAACAGAAAGAATTCCTCTCTTATGGACTCAATATGTTCCATAATGCATTGTTTATCAACAGCGGATTGATAAACAACGTATTATTGCCAGAAGACGAGAAGAATTTCTTGAAAAACTTCGCACCTTTCATCACAAACAACAATATCGACTTAATATCAGAACTCTTCGAAGAAAGCATCAACCAGATTGAACGTAACGGTAATGCTCATCTGATATTCCTTGACGACAGCTTTAAAATCTTTAACTATTTCAAGATAAAGTAATGAAGAATATTACCAAGATTTCTTTGGCTTTATTGAGCGGTCTCTTGATTGCGGCATCATGGCCAACTCACGGTTTCACCGCTTTGATATTCATCGCTTTCGTGCCGTTGATATTTCTTCAAGACAACAGTCAACAAACAGTCAACAAGAAAGACCGTATTTTCTTGCTTTCTTTTTTGACATTTTTGGTTTGGAACTCACTCACCACATGGTGGGTCTGGAACAGCACGCCAGCAGGTTCCATCGCTATGATATTGCTGAACAGCACTTTCATGGCAACGACATTCTGGCTTTATCATTTCACAAGAACAAAAGTATTTCACAATAAAGGTGGATTTTTCCTATTGATATTGTTTTTCTTAGCCTTTGAATATCTGCATCTTAACTGGCAGCTCAACTGGCCTTGGCTTAACATAGGAAATGTATTCTCACACAAGCACACTTGGGTGCAATGGTACGAATTCACCGGAACAGCAGGCGGAACGATATGGGTCTTACTTGCTAATATACTAGCTTATAAATGTCTACAGACAACAGTCAACAGACAACAGATATTGGTGCCTGAGTCTGTCGAAGGCAAAGACCAAAACCTCGGCACTTCGACAAGCTCAGTGACCGAAAATCCTCATACCCTCAATTCCTCAATTCCTCAACTCTTCCTCTTCCTCGCTGTAGTTTTCATTCCTATAGTCGTAAGCAAGATAATGTATCATTCTTACGAAGAAAAAGGCGAAGCTGTTGAAGTTGTTGTCGCTCAACCTAATATCGACCCTTACAAAGAAGAGTTCCGTCTTAGCGCTGCCGAGATCCTAAATCGCAACTTCGACGTAGCAGAGCCATTGATAACAGAGAACACACGTTTTGTCGTAAGTCCAGAGTCATCTATCCATGAGAACATCTGGTTAGAGAAGATCAAGTTCTATAGATCTATAAATGAATCGAAGCTCTTCTGCAGAAAGAACAAAGTTTCATATATCGTAGGCGCCAGCACATTAGGAATGGCATACGACAAGAACGACTTCGCCGCACGTAAGTTCTACGATGCCGACGAATATTATTATTCATATAACACAGCCCTGTCTATCAACGACACCTCCGACATCCAAATACATCAGAAGTCGAAGCTGACACCTGGCGTTGAGATGATGCCATCGTGGTGGTTCATGCGTCCTCTGAGAAACCTCGCCATCGACTTAGGAGGCACGGTAGGAACATTGAAGTCGGAAGACAAGGTGACAGTATTTGATCACGGAAGATATCAAGTCGCTCCATTGATTTGCTACGAGTCAGTCTTTGGCGGTTATGTCACCGACTTCGTCAAGAATGGAGCCAACATCATATTTGTCATCACCAACGACGGATGGTGGGGCGACACCCCAGGCCACAGACAACACTTCGAGATGTCGAAGCTAAGAGCTATAGAAAACCGTCGTGGCATAGCACGTTCAGCCAACACCGGCATCTCAGGCTTCATCAACCAAAGAGGCGATGTTGTTGAATGCAGCAACTACTGGGAGCCTATAGCTTTACGCAACACTCTGAATGTCAACGATGACATGACATTCTATTCGCGTCACGGAGATTATCTTTACAGAGCTGCTACTTTTGTAGCATGTCTGGTTTTATGTTTCAGTTTTGTAACATCAATTTTAAGAAAGAAATGATTACCTTAAGTTTAGCGCCATTTCAAGGCATCACCGATGCGGTCTATCGCAACCTTTTCAAGGAATATTTCAGTGGAATCGACAAGTTTTACACTCCATTTTTCACGGGGATACACAAAGATAACAGCAGAAGCCTGAGGGGCGAGGAAATCGACATCAAGTTTAACGACGTCAATACTTTAACGCCTCAGATACTTGGCAACGACGCTGACGAAATCATTCGTTTCGCCAACCAATGCCAGGCGATGGGATATAAGGAAATCAACCTCAATATGGGCTGCCCTTTCCCAAGAGTCGCCAACAAGACAAGAGGCTGCGGTCTCATGGCAGAGCCTCAAAAGGTGAGAGAGATATTTGATAAGGTATTCAACAACATAGAGATAAAATTCAGTCTCAAATGTCGCCTCGGCTATTTCAAAGACACTGAGATAGACGAACTTATAGACAGTTTCAACGCTTATCCTTTCAGCGAGATCATCATCCACCCAAGAATAGGAAAGCAACTATATACAGGCAATGCCGATGTCGACAGATTCGCTGAGATTGCACCGATGATAAAACGCCCTTTGGTTTATAACGGCGACATCTTCTCAGTGGAAGACTTCAAACGCATCAGCGAGAAATTACCTTCTGTATCGATGTTCATGCTCGGCAGAGGCTTGTTGACCAATCCTTTCCTCGCTGACGAAATAAAAGGATCAAGCTTCGACTACGAAGAAAGAAAGAGAAAACTGCATCATTTCATCGTGTCGCTTTACCTTGAGAGATTACGTCACGCCGGCGGAAGTCCTAAGATAATAGGATGCATGAAAGAACTCTGGTCTTATCTGATGAACTCCTTCGAAGACCCACAAAACATCTGGCGTAAGGTCAAGAAAATAAACAATCTGGAAATCTATGAAGAGACAGTCGAATTGATTTTCAGAGATGAAAAACTTAAGATTAATTCATAATGTAGAGACGCGTCAATGTAACCTAAAATATAAACACACATTGACACGTCTTAAAAGTTCAAAGTTCAATCATGAAAATCCTCGTTATTCGTTTCAGTTCGATAGGTGACATAGTGTTGACGACACCTGTGATTCGTTGCTTGAAGAATCAAATCAGCGACGTGGAGATCCATGCGCTTACCAAAAAGAAGTTCAGCGGACTGTATAAGACGAACCCTTATATTAATAAGGTATACGAATACGATGATTCTTTAAAGAAAAACATAGAAGAACTAAAGCTAGAGAATTACGATTATATCGTTGACTTACAAAAAAATAAACGAAGTTTAAGAGTTTGCCGCGCCTTACATCGTCCGCATAGCTCTTTCCCTAAACTTAATTTCAAAAAATTCTTGCTCACGACTTTCAAAATCAATCTGATGCCAGATATTCATATCGTCGACAGATATTTCAAAGCCGTTGAGAAATTAGGAGTGAAAAATGACTGTCAAGGACTTGACTTCTTCATCTCAGAAAAAAATAATTATCCTTTAAGCGAACTTCCAGAGAATTTCCAAGAAGGATATCACGCCTTCGTCATCGGAGGAACATATAAGACAAAGATACTGCCTGCAGTAAAAGTCATCGAAGTCATAAAGAAATTGAACGAGCCGGTCATACTCCTCGGCGGACCAGACGACGTTGAAAGAGCGGAGGAAATAATAAGACAACGGACAACGGACAACGGACAACAGACTTTGTCCACATCTCAGAATCTCAGCATCTTAAATTTAGTCGGAAAGATAAATCTTGAGCAGTCGGCGTCTATTGTAAAAAATGCGAAATCCGTCTTGACCAACGACACCGGTTTGATGCATATCGCAGCGGCATTTCACAAAAACATAGTCTCTGTCTGGGGCAACACCGTACCTGCACTCGGCATGTATCCTTACCTTCCTAATGAGAAAGAAAAATGTCATATCATCGAATGTAAAGACGTCAAATGCCGTCCATGCAGCAAGTTAGGATTCAAGGAATGTCCAAGAAGACATTTCAAATGCATGATGGAAATTGATTGCGACGAAGTCGTTAAAAGACTAAAGACCTTGGTCCAATAGCCTTAGTTCACCTAAAATTTTCCCCAAAAAACATTATTCCATTATTTATGTTTTTTTATTACTTTTGCACTTATGAAAAATTAGTAAACGTTTTTACTATATATTATTTTACTTAAACAAACTAAATAAAAAACTATGTCTTCTGATACATTATATAAAGGACATCTTTACGAGAGACTGCAAGAAGACTATCGTATAAAAGAAGGACTTAAAGCCTGCATGAACTGCGGAGTCTGCACTGCGGTCTGTCCCGCTGCGGAGTTCTATAAATATAATCCAAAGAATATTGTCAATATTGTACAGCGCAAAGACGAAGACGAACTTGAAGCCTTGTTAAAGAGCGACACCATCTGGTACTGCGGAGAGTGTATGTCGTGCGTGACACGCTGCCCTCGCGGCAACGCTCCAGGACTTATCATCATGGCGTTACGCAAACTAGCGATGCAAACCGGCTATTATATGGAATCGGAGAAAGGCCGTCAGCAATATGTCTTGGTCAAGGATTTATGCAGCAATATCTTAAATCATGGCTACTGTGTCTATCCTCGCAACTTCGGCTACGAAGAACATAAGGAATACGGCACTGTAGGCAAATGGATTAACGAAAATCTCGACGATTTACATCAGAGAATAGGTTCCAACCTCGACGGCGAAGGACCAGGCGGATTGCGTAAGATTCCACAAGAAAGCCTCGACCAGCTCAAGAAAATCTTTGACGTGACGGGCGCGACAGATCTGATGAACAAAGTCATCAACGACGCTCATCGTCAAGCGGAAAAGGAAAATCTCAGCGACGAAGATTACTTCAAAAAGGTTTATACAGTCAACAATAGCGAAAAACATCTTAACAACGGATAATCATGATAGTAGAAGGCAAACAAAAAATCTGGGCTGATTATCAAAAAGATATTCCCGACGATCATTATTTTTATGTAAGAAGCTGCATCCGTCAGTCGTTCTTCCCTGGTTCTGAGGTGACATTCTTAGACATCACAAGAAATAAATTAGGCAAAGACTTCTACGAAAGCGCATACCACACCACTTGCGGAGGCATCGCTTATCACAGCGACAGCATCCCGCAAGAGACAGCCATGACTATCATAGCTCGTCAGTTTGCACTTATGCACGAGAGCGGCTACGAAAACTACGTCTGCTCCTGTATCACATCGTTCGGATGTTACACTGAGACCTTAGAGACATGGCACGAGTTTCCAGAGTTGGAAGCCAAGATTCGCCAATATCTCTGGGATTCATGTAAGAAAGAACTCATCAAACCAAAATATCTCGCTCACGCCAGCGACATCATTTACAAATTTCGTCACGAGATTGCGAAGCAGGCGAAATACAAACTCGTCAACGTCAAGACAGGAAAACCGCTTAAAGTCGTCGAACACATCGGCTGTCATTATTCCAAGATGTTCCCTTCCAAAGGCTTCGGCGGCGCAGAATATCCACACGTCTTGGTCGGAATGGTAGAAGCCTGGGGCGGCGAAGTCGTCGACTATCCAGAACGCCGTCAGTGCTGCGGATTCGGATTCCGTCAATATCTCATACAAGCCAATAGAGGATATTCATTGTCAAATACATATAAGAAATTCGAGTCGATGGAACCATACGAACCCGACTTGATAATCACGAATTGTCCTGGCTGCCCTTATTTCCTCGACCGCTGGCAATACGTCATCGCGGAACAGACCGGCAAGACATACGGCAAAAACGGCCACGGCATACCAGCACTTACCTATGAAGAAGTGGCAGGTCTCGTCATGGGATACAACCCTTGGGACCTAGGACTGCAGATGCATCAGGTAGCGATAGAGCCTTTATTGGAAAAGATGGGAATAGAATACGACCCTAAAGCCAAATATAAAGGCACCAACAACAAAGACTTAGGAACACCAATAAATCCTATTAACATAAAATTAATTTAAACATTGACTATTGACACTGACACAGACTGTTGTCCGTTGTCCGTTGTCTGTTGACATATAAAACTATGAAAGACCACAATATACTAATCATCGGAGCTGGCCCTGCAGGATTAGAGACTGCATATCAGCTGAAGAAACTCGGACTTACACCTATCATCATCGAGAGAAGCGACAAAATAGGCGGACATCTCGCTCAATGGGACAGGCTCTTCCCTTTAAGTGAAAATGCCGAAGACCTTCTCGAAAGACTCAGAGAACAGACAAAAGACATCGAGATAAAGTTAAACTCTCGTATCAACCATATAGAAAAAGAAGGCGATATATTTCACGTAACACTTTCTAACAACAAGACTTACAAAGTATCAGCCATCGTTATGTGTACCGGTTTCGATCTTTTCAAGGCTGAGAAGAAACAAGAATACGGCTACGGCATATATAACAATGTCATCACCAATGCCGAGTTAGAAAAATATTTTAAGACCCACAATGACGAACGCATCAACGAGCCAAAGCGCATCGGCTTCGTACATTGCGTAGGATCGAGAGACGTGAAAGTCAACAACACTTATTGTTCTAAGGTATGCTGCGCCACAGCTTTGAAGCAGGCCTGCGAGATAAAGGACGAATTCCCTGATGCCGACGTCTATTGTTTCTATATGGACTTACGTATGTTCGGCAAAGGCTACGAAGACCTTTACCTCAAGGCACAGAAAGACTTCGACATCAAATGCGTGAGAGGCCGCGTCTGTGAGGTGTCAGAAAATATCGAAGGCAAACTCGTCATCAAGGCAGAAGACACCTTGCTCGGCACACCGATGAAGATAACGCTCGACTTACTAGTTTTGATGTGTGGCATGGAGAAAGCCGAAGGCACTGAGAGACTACAGAATCTGCTCAACATTAAAAGCGATGCCGACGGTTTCATCGAGACACGCGACATCTTCTCAGGCTTGAACCTCACCAAAGAAAAGGGCGTCTTCGTAGCAGGAGCATGCACTTCGCCAAAGACATTGCCAGAGACATTGGCAGAAGCACGCTCGGCAGCAGTGGAAGTGTTTAATTATTTAAAAGTCAACGGACAACAGACTACAGACAACAGACCTTTGGTTTAAGGTTCTTGGTTCTTAGTTCTTAGTTCTTAGTTCAAAATTATGATTGATTTCGGTTTTTCTATATCAAAGAGTTCACACATCCAGATGGATGATGTAGACTTAAAATTATTCAACAAGTTGGAGGCTCTAAATCCCGACATCAAGACCTGCATGGCATGCGGATTATGCACCGCGACATGTAGCGCAGGACGATTCACCGATATGAGTTTCCGCAAGGTTATATTGATGCTACAACGTGGCAAAGACAAAGAAGCCATAGAGAAAGTCAAGACCTGCATGATGTGCGGCAAATGCATGATGGTGTGCAGCCGCGGCATCAACACTAGAAACATATTACTATCAATAACAAGAATTTATAACGAAAATATATGAGACCAATATTCGACCCATTCGTATTGCCTTTCGTATGCGGAATGACATTCGTGCTTCTGTACTGCATCATCGGCATGATACGCATCATCTTCCAGCTTCCTAAGGAAGACCGACGCAAGTTCTTACGCTCGCTCGTCAAGCCTAAGTCGGCATGGAAGAATGTCAAGGACCTTTTCAACGACTGTCTCTTCCACACAAAGATATGGAAACGCAAACCGCTCCTTGGTTATATGCACATGTCCATCGCTTTAGGATGGTTTATGATCATCATCGTCGGTCACTTCGAAAGTGTCGCATTTTCACCTTTAAGAGGATTGGATGTTCCTTTCATGCCAAAACTGATGTCGAACTTATATCTCCCGATTTTCTTCCGTTACTTCACCATCGAAGACTTAAGCCTCAAAGCACATATATTCAGTTTCTTGATGGATCTCTTTTTATTGATGATAATAAGCGGCATCGTCATCGCTGTCGTCAAGAAGAAAAAGCCTAGGAACGTAGGCTTGAAACGTGTAACCAAATTCGGCATCAAAGAAGACTTGGTGCGATTGTCGTTATGGACTATTTTCCCATTACGTTTCCTGGCAGAATCCTCGATGGCTAATATATCTGGTGGTTCATTTTTAACAAAATATCTCGGTTTTGAATTATTATTCGGCGGACATTATAACGAGACCTTAAGCCTAGTTTTCTGGTGGCTCTACTCCATCGACTTGGCAATATTCATGTTCGTACTTCCTTTCACACGATATATGCACATACCAGCAGAGGCGCTCCTCATCTTGCTCCGCAATGCTGGACTTAAGACCACGGAACCTCGTAAGGGCTACGCCTTGGCAGAGATATATTCCTGTCCTAGCTGCGGCTTGTGCATCGACGTCTGCCCTATGAGCGAAGTGAAAGACAACTACAAAAACACAGCGGTTTATTTCATTCGTAATATCAGAAAAGGTAAAAGAAGAAGAGACGTCAAAAATATGACCGAGAAATGTCTGATGTGCGGGAAATGCATCGAGGTCTGTCCTTTAGGAATCGAATCATTGAACATCAAGATGGCGCAAAGGAATAAGACCTATTATAAAATCAAATCGGATTTTGGTTATCTTGAAAGTCAACAGACTTTGGTGCCTGAGCCTGTCGAAGGCAAAAACATCGGCACTTCGACAAGCTCAGTGACCGAAACAGTTCAAGGTTCAGAGTTCAAAGTTCAAAGTTCTAAAACTCTCTACTTCGCAGGTTGCATGTCGCATCTGACACCTAAGATCACACGTTCGATGAAGAAGATCTTCGAGATGGCTAAAGAGAACTACGAATTCTTAGATGCAGAAGGAAGCATCTGCTGCGGACGTCCTATGATGCTGGCAGGCAAGACAAAAGAAGCTAAAACTCTGATAGAAAAGAATACCGAGTTAATAAAGGAATCGGGAGCGAAGAGATTGGTGCTCTCCTGTCCTATCTGTTATAAGGTATTCAAAGAAGAATATCATCTTGACGGAATCGAGATATTACATCACACACAATATATCAATGAGTTGATCGAAGACGACAAGCTCAACATCGACAGAAGCGACAAACGTTATGTATATCACGACCCTTGTGAGTTAGGACGCGCATTTAAAATTTACGATGAGCCTCGTAATATAATCGATAATATCGGATTGTTGACGCAAGGCTTATCAGACAGAGATATGGCGGTCTGTTGCGGAGGCAGCATCGGAAGCATCACCATGACATTAGAAGAGCGTGATGAAATCACCAAGAATTCCATCAAAGACCTGATGACAAACCACCCGGAAGAAATAGTGACAGCATGTCCTTTATGTCTAAAGACCTTCGCACGATTAGCACCAATAAAGGTAAAAGACATCGCTGAGATTGTAGCAGATTCAATACAATAAAAACTCAAAATCTCAGAAACTCAAAAATGAAAATAGAGCCGATTTCTCGACTCTATTTTATTATATCATTGAACATATTTATATGTTCTACAACTTTTCTGAGATTTTGATTTTCTGAATTTTATTTAGCACGACTTGTTCTAAATCCGTAGATAAATATCATCACGAAGCAGATGAATGGGAGTATGAATGAGAAGTTCACTGCTGGGAGGCTTCCCACTGTTCCTAAGTCGATGATCATACCTTGAAGCGGTGGCATCAAAGCGCCGCCGACGATAGCCATGACCAAGAATGCTGCGCCGAGAGAGCTGTCTTCGAGGCTGACGTTTTCCAAAGCGATGCCATAGATCGTTGGGAACATAAGCGACATGAAGATTGAAATCGCCATCAAGCAGTATAAACCTAATATACCATCAATTAATATCGTTCCCGCTGAAGCGAGCATTGCGCCGATGGCGAAGAACATTAACAACTTACGTGAGTTGACATATTTCATCAAGAAGGTGCTGATGAAACGGCCGCACAAGAACATACCCATCGCGATGATGTTATAAAGCTGCGCAGTAGCCTTGTCGATGCCGAGACGGTCAGCATATTGGATGATGAAAGTCCATGTCATAATCTGAGCTGCGACATAGAATAATTGTGTCACAACGCCTTCACGATATACTTTATTGGAGAAAAGACGTTTTAAAGTGCCTTTGCTATTAGCATTTTCTTTTGTTTCATTATCCTGATTCTTAACAAAGAGAGCAATGATAATGAACACCAAGATAACCACGCAGCCGAGAGCCACGTATGGATTTCTGATGATATCCAAGTCGTGTTCGCGTATTGAGAGCTTTGTCATTTCATCGAGGTTAGAGAAACCCACTTCGCGTACTGCTGCAGTGTCGGATTCAAGTTTAGCGAGCACTATTCTTGAAGCCACGAACATACCCATGAGAGAACCGATTGGGTTGAACGCCTGAGCGAGATTGAGACGGCGTGTGGAAGTCTCTTTGCTGCCTAATGACAAAATATAAGGATTCGCTGTTGTTTCGAGGAAAGCGAGACCGAAAGTGAGGACATACAAAGAAACGCAAAAGAAACCGAACTCCTGACGGTTAGCTGCTGGGATGAACATAAACGCTCCGATGGCGTAGAGTATGAGACCCAACAAGATGCCTTTCTTATAGCTGTAGCGTCTTGCGAAGAGAGCTGCTGGTATCGCCATTGTGGCATAGCCGCCATAGAAAGCGAATTGCACAAGCGATGCCTTTGCGGCGGATAACTCCATCACGGTCTGGAACGCAGCCACCATAGGGTTGGTGATGTCGTTAGCAAAACCCCATAAGGCAAATAATGAAGTGATCAAAATGAATGTCAAGAGATACTTCTTCTCAACGAGTTTCGATTGTAAGTTTTGTGTCATAATTTAATATTGCTATGAGCCGTGAGTTGTGAGCTACGGCTACTAATTCCTAACTCCTAACTGAACCAAAACATTTCCCATCGCCGTTGCCTCCACTTCTCCTTTGATGACTTCACATCCTGTGAATTCAGCGGTGAGTCGGTTTAACAGCTGGTTTCTTGAACCGCCGCCAACGATGTAAATCTTGTTGATCTTTTTATTTGTGCAGCATTCCATCTGTGCCTTGATTTCAGCATACTTCTTTGCCAAAGAGATACAGATACATCTCATGAAGTCGCCTTTGGTAACAGGAACATCCTCATTTTTTTCTTTAAGATATGTGACTATCGCTTCCGACATCTTCTCCGGATTCATGAAACTCGCATCATCAACATCGAAATATGACGACAATGTGGATTGCTCAGCTTCTTTTACCAACTCAGAATAGTCGCATTTGTAACCTTCTTGTTCCCATTCTTTCACTAGCTGTTGTATGAGCCAGAGTCCTGTTATGTTTTTAAGGAAACGTATTCTTCCGTCTGTCATGCCTTCATTGGTGAAAGCTGCGTCAAAAGCTTCTTGTGAGATGATAGGTTCTTTTGTCGGTGTTCCCATGAGCGACCATGTGCCGGAGCTGATAAACGCCCAGTCTTCAGAAGCGTCACTTATGGAAGCGACGGCACTCGCGGTGTCGTGCGAGCCGACAGCGACGACATTGGCATTGCCGCCCACTTCTTCGGCGAGCTCATCGGTGAGACGTCCTATCACAGTGCCAGGATAGACAATCTCCTGCATCAAGCGTTTTGGCAATCCTAATCTGTCGAAGATGACATCATCCCACTGATGTGTCAAAGAATTTAAAAGCTGTGATGTTGAAGATATGGTGAATTCGTTACAACATTTTCCTGTCAAGAAATAGTTAAACAAATCAGGCATGAATAGCAGTTTCTCGGCTTGTTGTAGTTCTGAGACGCCACAGTGTGACGTCTCTACAATGGCACTCAACAGCTGAAATGCTGTGTTAATCTCCATAAACTGATTAGCAGCATGTTGGAAGAACTCTTCCTTTGGCAGTTTTTGAAATGCTAACTCTAACATTCCTTTTGTTCTGTCATCGCGATAACATACTGGCGTTGAGATAAGCTTTCCGTCTTTATCCAGAAGCCCGTAGTCAACGCCCCAGGTGTCGATACCGATGCTTTCAATCTCGTCGCCGTACTTGGCAAAAGCCTTTTTCAATCCTGTCTTCAACTCATTGAAAAGCGCGTAGAAATCCCATCTCAGATGTCCATCTATCATCTTCTGATTATTCTCAAAACGATGGATCTCTTCCAGTTGTATTCCTTCTGCCGATGGTGTTCCTACGATGACACGACCGCTGCCAGCACCGAAGTCTGCTGCTATATATCTTTTCATCTTATTTTTTCTTTCCTAAAACGTAAACGTCTAAATCTTCAATCTCTTCTTGTGTCAATGTAGAATAATTGCCACCTGACTGTACTATTATTCTGCATGCCATCTCGAAGAACATAGCGCGTTCAAAGACCTCGTCGAAGTTCTTGCCGCATACCACCTGACCGTGGTTTGTCATGAGACATGAGTTGTGGTCTTTCATCGCTTCGAGAACAGCCTTAGCTAATTCTGGAGAACCTGGTCTGTAATAAGGTATCACCGGAATCTCTCTTCCAACGTGAATTGGAATCTCAGCTGTGACGTTGAAGTTTGTTGGTTTCTCTTTCATGCAAGCTATCGCTGTAGCATATTCTGACTGGAAGTGGAACACCACATTGACTTCAGGACGCTGACGCATGATGCCGAGGTGGAATGTGCTTTCCATTGAAGGCTTCACGCCGTTAAGGAATTCGCCTGTCTCGATATTGCAAAGAGAAATGTTTTCTTCTTTTAATGTTGGCACCCATGAACCTGTTCCTGAAACGAGAGCAGTGTTTTCGTCGATACGCCATGAGAGGTTACCGCTGCTACATAATGTCAACTTAGCATCACCATAACGATGTGCTTGTTTCAAGAATTCTGTATAATGTTTTTCGTCTATGATACTCATGATTTTTAATGTCAACGGACTACAGACTACAGTCAACAGTCCTTAATTATTAAATTGAGACGCATCAATGTGTTTTTATTTTTTTGTTTACATTGATACGTCTCTACATTATTTTCAATTTTCAGATTTCAACTTTCAATTATTTATACATTGGTCCGAAGTTAGCGCAAGCTCTGAAGTCTTGGCCTTCTTTATCCATGCCGAAAGCGTTCCATACTGAAGGACGGAAGATCTTTTCTTCTGGCACGTTGTGCATTGATACAGGGATGCGTAACATTGAACATAATGTGATGAGGTCAGCGCCGATGTGGCCGTAGCTGATAGCACCGTGGTTAGCGCCCCAGTTGTTCATCACTTCGTAAGCTGATGTGAAAGCGCCTTTGCCTGTTGTGCGTGGAGCGAACCATGTGCATGGCCATGTGTAGTCGGTACGTTTCCAGAGTGTATCTGACACTTTTTCTGGGAGGTTGACTGTCCAGCCTTCAGCGATCTGGATGCATGGTCCGAGGCCTTTGACGAGGTTGAGACGAATCATTGTGACAGGCATCTCTGCTTTTGTCTCGAAGCGTGATGAGTAACCGCCACCACGGAAGTAGCCGTAGTCAGCAGAACACCATTCTGTGGCGTTCATCATTGCGTCTTGATCAGCTTCTGTGACATCCCACCATTGTTTCATTACGTTGTTGCCGTTTTCATCTTTACAAACGCCTGAAGCGTCGACGCAGCAAGCTCCTGAGTTGATGAGGTGGATGATACCGCCTGATTGTTGTGCAACGCCTTCGAGGTCGTAACCTGTTGCGCCTTTAACTGCATCAGGGCTCCAGTAAGTACGAACGTCAGCGAACATCTGTGGACGGTTTGTCAACAGTTTCATGAATAACATGCCGATGCCGTTGAGAACGTCGTTTTCTGTTGCGAGGATATAAGGCTCGCGAGCGCCGTTCCAGTCGAATGAAGAGTTAAGCATTGACTCAGCGAAGTCGCCGTTTGGATAGAAGTCGGTCCATTGACGTTGACCTTGGAAGCCAGCAGCGATAGCATTATGACCTACCATTTCTTCTTCGCAGCCTTCTGGGAGGTTAGGGTTACCGTTCATCATGTCTTTGATGATAACCATCATCTTAACGACGAATTCCCACATCTCTTCTTTCTCAGCAGCTGTCTTCTTGAGATAATCTGGGTTTTTGTCGAGACCTTCGATACATTTAGCTTTGGTCCAAGCGAGAGCTTTTTCGTATTCGTTTTTATCGTAGATCTCGTTAGTCATGCGGCGGATGATTTCCACTTCGTCGACAGACTCAACGCGCATTCCGAGATATTCTTCTATGAAGTTAGGGTCGATGATAGAACCGCCGATACCCATGCAGATAGAACCGATTTGGAGGTATGACTTGCCACGCATTGAAGCAGCAGCTACAGCAGCGCGAGCGAAGCGTAAGAGTTTCTCTTGTACGTCAGCAGGGATTGAGGTATCGTCAGCGTTTTGTACGTCATGACCATAGATGCCGAATGCTGGCAAACCTTTCTGTGCGTGTGTTGCGAGAACTGAAGCGAGGTAAACAGCACCTGGACGTTCCGTTCCGTTGAATCCCCAAACACCTTTTATTGTCATTGGATCCATGTCCATTGTCTCAGCGCCGTAGCACCAGCAAGGAGTCACTGTCAATGTGATATCGACGCCTTCTTTTCTGAATTTGTCAGCACAAGCAGCGGCTTCAGCCACGCGACCTATTGTAGTGTCAGCGATGACGACTTTAACAGGTTCGCCGTTAGAGTATTTCAAGTTTTCTTCAAAGAGCTTAGCGGCAGCTTTTGCCATATTCATTGTTTGATCTTCAAGAGATTCACGTACTTTAAGAGCACCACGACGGCCGTCGATGGTTGGACGAATTCCGATAACTGGATAATCGCCTATGAGTCTGTTTTTTGCCATATTATTTTTGTGTTATTTAGTTACTAAGTTACTGAGATGCTGAGATTATATATAATTCTAAGCATCTCACAAAGATATAAAAAGTCAATAGACAACTGACAATGGACAACAGATTTTTTAATAAAAAAATTCTATCTTTGTAATGTATAATCTCACTTCGTTATGAAAAGACATCTATTTCTTGTAATCGCTTTATTACTAGGATTTAACACAATACAATCTCAGGTTCTTATCGACAATAAAGGCAACCGTAACCAGACTTATCCGTCTGTGACAGAAACCAACCCTGCCATCGTGGAAATGCTCAGTCAGGTGGATACCGTCAATTTATACAACACCATCGACTGGATGCAGCAATACATCCGCGATGCAAGAAAACCTGAAGCTCTCTTGACTCAAAATTATCTCTTAGACAGATTTGAAGAAATAGGATTGGAGACTTATATCCACAATCACACCGCGACTATCGGCGGAACCGACACTCTTGAAGCAGGCAACATCATAGCCGTGCAACTCGGAACGGAGTTTCCTGACGAGTACATAATTATCTCGTCGCACTACGACCACCCTGACGGTCCTGGCGCTGATGACAACGCTTCTGGAACTGCTGGCGTACTGGAATGCGCCCGCATCTTGAGCCAATATGAATTTAAGCGCACTATACTATATATACCTTTCAATGGTGAGGAAAGGTGGATGGTCGGCAGTTATCCTTTCGTACACAAATGCGCTCGTGAGAACATGAACATCCTCGGCGTCTTCAACCTCGATATGCTTGGCTTCTGGCCTGGTCCAGAATACGGCGACGTCACTATGTATTCCGGATATTCTTATATCTCGAAACAGCTGTTCGATTATTATCAACATGTAGCTAACCTTTATATTCCTGAGATGCCGACATATTATTTCACAGAAGTGATAGATTCCTACGGCGGCGACCACATGCCTTTCAACATCTATGAATATCCAGCATTATATATCGGCGACACTGAATACCAAGATGAAAACATACATTATCACAAGCCAACTGACACCATCGGCGCTGGAGTGAACTGCTTCGCATTGGCACAAGGCTTCGTGAAAGCCACAATAGCAGCTACCGCAGAACTCGCTGACGGATGGCTAGCACCTCAAGATTTCAGCGCTGTCATAAAAGATGGCAAGACATTCCTAAGTTGGAACGAAGCATCTGAAACAAAATCTTACCGACTTTTCAAAGACGATGAACTTTTAACAGAAACAACAGAAAATTCTTTCGTTGACAAAGATTTCATCGACAACGAATGGCATCGTTATTATGTGAAAGGAATTCATGCCGACGGAAAAGAAAGTCCTGCTTCAAATCAAGATTCTGTTTTTACGAGACAAGAACTTCAACTTCCAGTCTACTACGACTTTGAAGGCGATACATTAGAAGGACTATTCTTAAACAACAACAATTGGAGACTTAGCAATTACGAATCAGAAAACTGTTTGAAATCCGAGACTTACACACATGACAACATCTTGCAAATTATAGAATTCCAATGTTTTTCAATCCCTGACAGCATTGAAAACGTCACCCTTGGATTGAAAATAATAAATACAAATTCTGTAACATGGTCACCTTACAACGGCAATGCATATGTAGAAGTCTCTACCGACAGAAAGACTTGGCATAAATTAGCGATTATATCCAAAACAGGACAAGAATGGAAAGAGGTTTTAGTTTCATTAAATGATTATATTGGATACGATTACGTCCAGGCGAGAATACGATACGAAAGCAGCGGCGAAGGAGAAATATTATCTTGGAGCAGAGATATTTACATCGATGATTTATTCATCAATTTTGAATCTATTACCGATATAACCGAAATTCCGTCTAAAGAGAAATTCAATTTGTCAATTTCTCCTAATCCATCAGACGGCATTGCAAGAATCACTTCAGGATTGGAACAAGAATATAACATCTCAGTTTATAATATCCTTGGCGTAAAATTATTTTCAGACAATAACTTCTCTGATGGAACACTAGATTTGAATTTCCTTCCAAAAGGAACATATTTCATCTCTATAAACAATGGAGTTGATATAATTTCAAAAAGGGTGGTAATAAAATAAGGAATTGAAAGTTGAAAACTGAAAACTGAAAATTAATTTTCCATTTTCAACTTTCAACTTTCAATTCGTCGCGTTGCGTTAGGGATTGGAGCGGCATCCTTTTGGAGCGCAGCGGAAAAAGATAGAGCGGAAAGCCCGACGGCGATAGCCGGAACGCCCAAAAAAAGACTAATGACAAAAGGCTAAGGGCTAAGGACAAAGGAATTGAGGAATTGAGGAATTAAAACGTCAGTGTCAACAGTCAGTGTCAGTGTTCTGAGTTCAGTGTTCTGAGTTCAGTGTTCCAAAAATAAATTTTACTTTATTAATATAAAGCTTCACTAAAAAGTTTATTTTTGCAAAAAGAAAAATTTTAACATAAAAAATATAAAACAATGGAAAACTTAGAAAGAGTACAATGTCTTATCCTCGGCTCAGGCCCTGCAGGATACACAACAGCAATTTATACATGTCGCGCTGACCTCAAAACTGTCATCTACGAAGGTCCTATCACAGGCGGTCAATTGATGCAGACAACAGAAATCGAAAACTTCCCTGGCTACCCACAAGGCGTACACGGCGGTCAAATGATGCAAGACATCCGTCAACAAGCTGAACGTTTCGGCGTTGAATTCCGCATGGGTTCTATCATTGAAGTCGACACAACATCACGTCCTTTCAGAGTAAAATCAGACATGGGCGATGAATTGTTAGCAGACACTATCGTTGTTGCTACAGGCGCTTCAGCACGCTGGTTAGGCGTTAAAGGTGAAGACCAATTCAAAGGCGGCGGCGTTTCAGCATGCGCTACATGCGACGGTTTCTTCTTCAAAGGCAAAGACGTTGCTGTTGTTGGCGGCGGTGACACAGCTTGTGAAGACGCTACATACCTCTCACACCTCTGCAACAAAGTTTATTTGATCGTTCGTCGTGACGTTCTCCGCGCTTCTAAAGCTATGCAACACAGAGTTCTCAACACTCCTAACATCGAAGTCCTTTGGAACACACAGACAAAAGAATTATTCGGCGAATCAGAAGGCTTCATGGCAACATTACAAGGCGCAGTTGTCGTCAATAGCGTAACAAACGAAGAACGCACTCTCAACATCGACGGTTTCTTCGAAGCAATCGGCAACACACCTAACACAGCTATCTTCAGAGATAAATTAGAAATGGACGAAGCTGGTTACATCATCACAAAACCTAAATCAACAGCAACAAGCGTTCCTGGTATCTTCGCTGCTGGCGACTGCCAAGACAGATTGTTCCGTCAAGCTATCATCGCTGCAGGTTCAGGCGCAACAGCTGGTATGGAAGTTGAAAGATTCCTTATGGAAAATGCATGATAATAGGACTAAGGCTTTTGAACCACATAAAAGAAAATCGTCTCTGAAATGTCAGGGACGATTTTTGTTTTTCATGCTAAATGTTATGTAAAGAGTGAGACGCACAAATTCTGCGAATTGTGATACGCCTCTACTTCAGTTCAATAGCCAAAAGCCAATGGCCAATAGCCTTAGTTTATTCAATAATTGTCAACTCATTGATGAGATTATGAGCCTTACCGACTTTCTCGATACACCATAAGAGGTAACGAGCATCCATACAGATTGTACGTTGTACCTTTTGTTCGAATGAGAGGTCGCCGCTCATAGCTTCCCAGTTGCCGTCGAAAGCGAGGCCGATGAGTTCGCCATTGCCATTGATGACAGGACTGCCTGAGTTACCGCCGGTGATGTCGTTTGTGGTGATGAAGTTTACGATCAAATCGCCGTTTTCATTTGCATAACGGCCATAGTCTCTTGCTTCATATAAATCTCTAACATCTTGAGGAATGTCGAATTCCCAGTTGTTTGGTTTATATTTTGCCATCACGCCGTCCATTGTTGTAACGTAGTTATAGTTGACAGCATCAGCGCCTTTGTAAGGTTCTACGCTACCGTAAGTAAGACGCATTGTGAAGTTAGCATCTGGGTAGAAGTTACGTTCTGTCTGCATTTCCATCAAACCTTTTATGTAGAGACGTTCTGCTTCGTCACCAGAAACAGAAGCTTCTAAATACAAAGGAATAACTACATTATTATAAACCTCAACGATGTTCATTGTTAAAGCATAGATAGGATCCTTGTCTAATTTCTTAGGTTTAGCGAGCCATTTTTCAACTCTTTCTTGGCTTACGAAGATAGATTTTTCAAAAGCTTCATTAACCCATGCTGTGAAATCGCCATTGTTCTTAAGACCGATTTCTGTAATCATTGAAGGAACATATCTGTCGATGTCTTTATACATAAGGTTTAACAAAGCGATTGTAACGTCTTTATCCAAAGCCATGTCATAATCTTTGAAGAAAGGTTGAACTGTTGCGCTTAATGCTTCAGCTGTTTTAGCAACATCTTCTTTAGAAGCTTTGTTGTTCAACATATCGTTGATGCCTTTGAATCTGCGTGAGAAAGAAATAGCTTCGCCGCCATTCCATCCAGCTTCACGGAGATAAGTCATTGGCTTATTGATGTCGTCCATGACATCCCATTTAGCGTCAACATCTTCGAAGATTGAACCATATTCTACAACGCGATTTTCATCAGCGTTAACCCAAGCTCTGAATTCTTCTTCTTGAGCGAAACGTCTGTCATAAACGCGGTTACGTTGTAACTGTTTAACTTGACCGATATAATATTTCCAGTAGTTAGAAACGCTAGCTTGTTTTGAAGCATATTTGATAAATACTTCTTGGTCAGCATCCATGTGCTTGCGATATTCGTTCAATTTTGTTGTACGACAGTCGATGATAGCTGGACCTTGTTCATTGATGATGTTGCTGATTGTACGGCTTGTTGAATAACGGTCTGTGCTGCCAGGATAACCCATGATCATAGCGTAATCACCTTGTTCAACGCCTTTAATGTTGATAGGCAAATAATGTTTTGACTGCATTGGGATATTTTCTTCGCTGTAGCGAGCTGGTTTGCCGTCTGGAGAAGTATATACTCTGAAGATACAGAAGTCACCTTTGTGACGAGGCCATGTCCAGTTGTCAGTGTCAGCGCCATATTTACCGATTCCCCATGGAGGGCAAGCTGTAAGACGAACATCATGATAGACATCATATTCAAACATGATATATTGATTGCCATTGTAGAATGGAATAATTTCAATTCTTACGTCTCTGTCGCCTTTACGTTCTTCTTTTAAAGCCTTGATATTATTCTCTATAATTTCTTCGCGAGTTTCTTTTGTTGTAACGTTTTCAAGGACTAAAGCAGTAACGTCTTCAACATTAGCGAGGAATGAAACATAAAGACCTTCACATGAGAGTTCTTCTTTCATATCCAAAGCCCAGAAACCATCTGTGAGATAATCGTGTTCTACAGATGCAAGAGCTTGAACGTAACCAAGTCCGCAGTGATGGTTTGTGAGAAGCAATCCGTTAGGAGAGATAAGTTCGCCAGTACAGCCGTTAGCAAATTGAACGATTGCGTCTTTAACACTTGGCTGATTGAGATTAAAAATCTGTTCAGCTGTAAGTTGGCAACCGAGTTGTTGCATCTCATAAAGGCTTTGATTGCTCAAGTTATAAGGCAACCACATACCTTCATCAGCTCTTAACTGAATTTGAAAAACAGCTAAAAGCATAAAAATACCTAATAAATACTTTTTCATAGCTAATTTTATTGATTATAAATAATTTACGATTCAATTATTATTTTGCAAATATACGACAAAAAACATGAAATTTCTGTATGTATTTTTTTAAAAAATATATATTTTTGTTGTTCATTTAAATCATAATAAAATTTAACAATAATGGGCGGATTTTTCGGAGTAGTATCAAAGAGAACATGTATCTCAGATCTTTTCTATGGTACTGACTATCATTCACATCTTGGCACAAAACGTGCAGGTCTTGCAACAGTAGACAACAATAAGTTTTATCGTTCAATTCACAACATCGAAGGTGCATATTTCAGAACAAAATTCGATTCTGACTTAGCAAAATTCCATGGCAATATGGGTATCGGTGTCATCAGTGATACAGACGCACAACCTATTATTGTAAACTCTCATTTGGGACGTTTTGCTATCGTTACAGTTGCAAGAATCAACAACTTGAAAGAGTTGGAACATGAATGTCTTGAAAACAAGCAACATTTTGCAGAATTAAGCGGCGGCGACACTAACCCTACTGAGTTGGTTGCACTTCTCATCACCCAAGGCAAAGATTTCGTCGATGGCATCCAGAATGTCTTCAACAAAATCAAAGGTTCTTGCTCAATGCTTATTCTTACTCCGGAAGGCATTATCGCTGCCCGCGATCGTTACGGCCGTACTCCTATCGTTATCGGCAAAGACGCTGATGGTTTTGTTCTTGCAACAGAAAGCCACAGCTACGTCAATATGGATTATAAGACAGAGAAATGGATTGGTCCAGGCGAGATTGTGAAAGTCACTCCAGAAGGTTACACACAATTATTGGCTCCAAATAAAAAATGCCAAATGTGTTCATTCATGTGGATTTATTATGGTTACCCTGCTGCAGCTTACGACGATATCTTCGTTGAAAATATGAGATATAATGGCGGTTTCGCAATGGGACAAATGGACGACGTCGAAGTTGACTACGTAGCTCCTATTCCAGACTCTGGTATCGGTATGGCTATCGGTTATTCTAACGGCAAACAGATTCCTTACGTTCGTAGCGTGGTAAAATACACTCCAACTTGGTCACGTAGTTTCATGCCTGTAACACAAGAAGAGAGAGAACACGTCGCTAAGATGAAACTCATCACCAACGCCTCATTGTTAAAAGACAAGAAAGTCGTTTTCTGCGACGACTCTATCGTTCGTGGAACACAGCTTCGCGACAACGTCAAGATGCTCTACGAATGCGGTGCTAAGGAAGTACACATCAGAATTAGCTGCCCTCCATTGTTATATGGTTGCCCTTTTATCAACTTCTCTAACTCAAAAAGCGACATGGAATTGATCACACGCCGTTGCATTAAGGAATTAGAAGGTGATGCTTACAAGAATTTGGAATACTACAGCGATCATACAACAAAACAATACGCAAATCTCGTTGAGATGTTACGTAAACACATTGGCGTAGATTCATTAAAATTCAATACAATCGACATCATCCGCGATGCTATAGGCGTTTCAAAAGAAGATATCTGTATGCATTGCTTCGATGGTTCAAGCTACGGACATAAATAATTGAAAATGGAAAGTTGAAAACTGAAAGTTAATTTTCCATTTTCAGTTTTCAACTTTCAACTTAATTTCGGGGTGTGGTGCAGTCGGCTAGCATTCTTGCATGGGGTGCAAGCGGTCGCCCGTTCGAGTCGGGCCACTCCGACGATTTTAAGACACAGAGTCTCTGATACACGAAGACGTCGTTTATAGATTTATAAGCGACGTCTTTTTTTATAAGTCAACGGTCAATAGACAACAGACCTCAGTATCTTAGAATCTCTACTC
>JAZKYV010000010.1:0-7135 GCA_045612345.1 Bacteroidales bacterium | reverse complement strand
TCTGCTCTCGCCGTAACAGCTAAGCTCAAACCGGCATTGGTAATGGCTCTTTCAGTAACAGTGGTTATCGCATTGTCAAACCTTGTTATCTCTTTATTAAGAAAAGGTATTCCTTCAAAGATACGTATCATCGTACAACTTATAGTTATTGCAACTTTAGTTATCCTCGTTGACCAATTCTTAAAGGCTTTCGTTTATGATGTAAGCAAGCAGCTTTCAGTATTCGTCGGTCTTATCATCACCAACTGTATCGTTATGGGTCGTCTCGAAGCTTTCGCTATGGCAAACGGTCCATGGGAATCATTGCTCGATGGTATTGGCAACGGTCTCGGTTATGGTATCATCTTAGTTATCGTTGCTTTCTTCCGCGAACTCTTCGGTTCAGGAACATTGCTCGGTTTCCAAGTCATCCCTGAAGGACTTTACGATTTCGGATATATGAACAACGGTCTTATGATTCTCCCTCCAATGGCATTGATCATTGTCGGTATTATCATGTGGCTACAAAAACCAGAGGAGGATAAGAAATAATGGAATCATTAAGTATTTTCATCCGTTCGATATTTATCGACAATATGATATTTGCATATTTCTTGGGAATGTGCTCATATCTCGCAGTGTCTAAAAACGTTAAGACATCTTTCGGCCTTGGTGTAGCAGTCGTTTTCGTTCTCGCTATCACAGTGCCAATCAACTTCTTGTTAGATAAATATGTTTTGTCAGCAGGCGCATTATCATGGATAAGCCCTATATTTGAAAATGTCAACTTAGACTTCTTGACATTCATCCTTTTCATCGCTATCATCGCTTCTGTAGTTCAAATCCTTGAAATGGTGATAGAGAAATTCTCACCTGCATTGTATTCATCATTAGGTATCTTCTTGCCTCTTATCGCTGTTAACTGCGCTATCATGGGTGGCTGTCTCTTCATGCAAGAAAGAGACTTCAGCTCAGTAGGTCAGTCACTTTCTTACGGTTTAGGTTCTGGCTTAGGCTGGTTACTCGCTATCGTAGGTATTGCAGCTATCAGAGAAAAAATCAGATATTCTCATGTTCCTAAGTCATTGCAAGGTACAGGTATAGCATTCATCATCACAGGTTTGATGGGTATCGCCTTCATGTCATTCCTCGGTATTACATTCTAATATTATTGTTACAGTTTAAAAAAGAAAAGAAATGAGTATTACATCAATCGTTTTAATTAGCATCGCTGTATTCTTAGTTGTTGTCTTGATTCCTGTAACAGTATTAGTTTTTGTTAGAAAGAAACTTGCTCCACAGGGTAAAGTTAAGATCAATATCAATGATGAAAAAGAAATTGAAGTAGAACCAGGCAACTCATTGCTTGCTACTTTAGCTAACGAACAAATCTTCTTGCCATCAGCATGTGGCGGTGGCGGTAGCTGCGGTATGTGTCGTTGCCAAGTTCTCGAAGGCGGCGGTACAATCCTCCCAACAGAAACAGGTTTCTTCAGCAGAAAAGAACAACAAGATCACTGGAGACTCGGTTGCCAAGTTAAAGTCCGCGAAGACATGAAGATCAACATCAACCCACAAATCTTCGGTATCAAGAAGTGGGAATGTGAAGTCGTAAGCAACAGAAACGTCGCTACATTCATCAAGGAATTCGTCGTTAAACTTCCAGAAGGTGAACACCTCAAGTTCTTATCAGGCGGTTACATCCAAATCGACGTTCCTGCTATTGACGTAAATTATAAAGATATCGACGTTGACGAAGAATACAGAGCAGACTGGGAAAAATTCGGTATGTTCGACTTAGTTATGCATAACCCTGAACCACAGTTCAGAGCTTATTCTATGGCTAGTTACCCAGCTGAAGACAACATCATCATGCTCAACGTTCGTATCGCAACACCTCCATTCGACAGAGTCAATGGCGGCTTCATGAAAGTAAATCCAGGTGTTTGTTCATCATACATCTATTCATTGAAACCAGGTGACAAGGTCACTATCAGTGGTCCTTACGGTGAGTTCCATATCAAAGACACTAAACGTGAAATCATCTTCATCGGCGGTGGTGCAGGTATGGCTCCAATGCGTTCACACATCTTAGATTTATTCCTTACAAAACACACCGACAGAAAAGTTTCGTACTGGTACGGCGGCCGTTCATTACGCGAACTCTTCTATATCGATGATTTCAGAAAGATCGAAGAAGAAAATCCAAACTTCAAGTTCAACATTGCTTTGTCAGCACCGCTTCCAGAAGACAACTGGACAGGTTATGTAGGCAATATCCACGAAGTATTGTTAGAAAACTATCTTAAGAATCATAGCGAACCAGAAGAAATCGAATACTATCTCTGCGGACCTCCAATGATGACTGCAGCTGTCTTGAAGATGCTCGACAGCCTCGGCGTTCCAAAAGAAATGATTTCATTCGACGACTTCGGCGGATAATGTTTTTAAATCTCCACGCATCTCACGAATTACACGTACTTATGAAACAATAAGATGCGAGAAAATACGTGAGATACGCGGAGATAAATAAACGGAATAAATAAATCTAAAAAAACAAACAAAATGAGTACATCACTCGACAAGAAAAAAATCTTTAAGATAGCATTGTCAGCAATAGTATTCTTGGTGTTATGGCTTTTGCCAACATCAGTAATGGGATTGCCTGACATTTCTGTAGTAGAACATCGTGTCATCGCCATCTTCGGTTTGGCTTTGATATTATGGATTACAGAAGCTATCCCTTCATGGACAACATCAATGTTAATTGTTGTTCTCCTTTTATTAACATGTTCTAACAGTTCATTGTCATGTTTCATCAACGAGAGCTTCTTCGTATCAGGCGATACAGCTCCTGTTCGTATTGAAAACATAGGTAATCTTGTTTCTTACAAGAGCATTATGGCAGCTTTCGCTAACCCAGTTATTATGCTTTTCATTGGCGGTTTCGTTATCGCTATTGTAGCATCAAAAATGGGTATCGATGTTCAGCTCGCAAAAGTCATGCTTTCTTTATTCGGTAAGAAATCAGAATTTGTATTATTAGGTATCCTCCTCATTACTGGTATCTTCTCTATGTTCATCAGCAACACTGCAACAGCAGCGATGATGTTGACATTCATGGCACCAGTTCTTCGCCAGATGCCAGCTGATGGCAAAGGTAAGATAGCATTGGCAATGGCTATTCCAATCGGCGCTAACGTCGGTGGTATCGCAACACCAATCGGAACACCTCCTAACGCCATCGCTTTAGGTTATTTGAGAGACAACCTCGGAATGGATGTTTCTTTCATGGATTGGCTCATGGTAATGTTACCTTATACATTAATACTTCTTGTTATTGCATGGGTAGTTTTATTGTTATTATTCCCATTCAAACAAAAGACTATAGAACTGAAAATTGAAGGTGAAACAAAGGGCGGTTCTCAACTTGTTATATCATACATCACAATATTTGCAACAATATTCTTATGGATATTCGGCAAACCATTAGGTTTGGATACTAACGTCGTTGCAATGATACCTGTAGCAGTATTCGCAATAACAGGCATCTTGACAAAGAACGATGTTAAAAATATTGACTGGGATGTTTTATGGTTAGTATCAGGTGGTTTCGCATTAGGCGTAGCTCTTAAAGATACAAATATCGCAAATGATGTAGTGGCAGCTGTTCCATTTGCTTCATGGTCACCATTGTTGGTTGTCGTAGGCGCAAGTGTTATCTGCTGGATCTGCGCAAACATCATTTCACATACTGCAACAGCAAACTTATTGATTCCAGTTATGACAGCTGTAGCAATCGGTATGGGTGAAGCTCTTGAACCACTCGGTGGCGCATTCACACTCTTGATGTGCGTAACATTGGCATCATCACTCGGTATGATATTGCCTATCAGTACACCTCCAAATGCTATCGCTTACAGTACTGGTCTTGTCAGCACAAAAGATATGCAGATTACAGGTATCATCATGGGCGTTGTAGGTCTCATATTAGGTTTTGTGACACTTATTTTTGTTGGAAAAGCAGGTTTCATGCTTTAATTTAAAAAATCTTAAACATTATAAATATTATGGCAAACAAAGGTCTTTCATCAATTACAAAGAAATTGATCATGGCTGTTACTGGAGGCGCATTAGTATTCTTCCTCTTGTTCCATGCTTCAATGAACATTGTCGCAATCATCAAGCCAGAAGGCTACAACAAGATTTGCGAATTCCTCGGTGCTAACTGGTATGCTTTAGTAGCTACAGCAGGTTTGGCATTACTTATGGTGTTCCACCTTATCTATGCTTTCGTTTTATCATTACAAAACTACAGAGCTCGCGGTAAACAACGCTATGCAGTAGTCGACAGACAAGAAGGCGTATCATGGGCTTCAAAGAACATGCTCGTTATCGGTGCTATCGTTCTTATCGGCTTAGGTTTACACTTATTCAACTTCTGGGCAAACATGCAGCTCCCTGAAGTATTGCACAAATTAGGTATTCATGTTGAAGAAGCTAAGCTTGCTAATGTTACAGACGGTGTTCACTACATCATCAACACATTCTCATGCCCAGTTTATTCAATCATCTACTTAGTATGGTTGGCATTCTTATGGTTCCACCTCGCACACGGCGTAGCAAGTGTTATGCAATCTATCGGTTGGAATAACCACGTATGGCAAAACAGAATCGAAGTCATCGGCAAAATCATTGCTGCTCTCATCGTTCTCATGTTTGCTGTTGTAGTTTTATATTATTGGTTAATTGTTGGTTAATAGGATAATATTATGAAAGAATTAAATTCTAAGATACCTGCAGGTCCATTGGCAGAAAAATGGACAAATTATAAAGCTCACCAAAACTTGGTGAACCCTGCTAACAAAAGAAAATTAGACATCATCGTTATCGGTACAGGTTTGGCTGGTGCTTCAGCTGCTGCATCATTCGGTGAAATGGGCTTCAACGTAAAAGTGTTCTGCATTCAAGACAGTCCACGTCGTGCTCACAGTATCGCTGCTCAAGGTGGTATCAACGCTGCTAAGAACTATCCTAACGATGGTGACAGCGTATATCGTCTTTTCTACGATACAATCAAAGGCGGTGACTACCGTGCTCGTGGAGCTAACGTCTATCGTCTCGCTGAATTAAGTAACAATATCATCGACCAATGCGTTGCTCAAGGCGTTCCTTTCGCACGCGAATACGGCGGATTATTAGCTAACCGTTCATTCGGTGGTGCTCAAGTATCCCGAACATTCTATGCACGCGGTCAAACCGGACAACAATTGCTCCTCGGTGCTTATGGCGCATTGTCAAAAGAAGTTGAAAAAGGTACTGTTAAGATGTATGCTCGTCGCGAAATGATGGACGTTGTCCTCGTTGACGGTCGTGCTCGCGGTGTCATCATGCGTAACCTCGTAACAGGTGAACTCGAACGCTACGCAGCTCACGCTGTCGTTATCGCTTCAGGCGGTTATGGTCGTGTATTCTTCCTTTCAACAAACGCTATGTCATCAAACGGCTCAGCTGAATGGCAAGCTTACAAGAAAGGCGCTATGATGGCTAACCCTTGCTTCACTCAAATCCACCCAACATGTATCCCAGTTCACGGTGACTACCAATCAAAACTTACTCTTATGAGTGAAAGTCTCCGTAACGACGGTCGTATCTGGGTTCCTAAAGATGAGAAAGATGCAAAACGCTTGGCTAAAGGTGAAATCAAAGCTAAAGATATTCCAGAAGAAAACCGCGACTACTATCTCGAAAGAAGATACCCAGCTTTCGGTAACCTCGTTCCTCGTGACGTTGCTTCTCGCGCAGCTAAAGAAAGATGCGATGCTGGCTTCGGCGTTAACAACACAGGTCTCGCTGTTTACCTCGACTTCAAAGAAGCTATCGGCCGCTTAGGTCAGAAAGTCGTTGAAGAAAAATATGGTAACCTCTTCGAAATGTACGAACGTATCACAGACGATAATCCATACGAAACTCCAATGATGATCTATCCTGCTGTTCACTACACAATGGGTGGTCTCTGGGTTGACTATGAATTACAAACAACAATCCCTGGTTTGTACGCAGCTGGTGAAGCTAACTTCTCAGACCACGGTGCAATCCGTCTCGGCGCTTCAGCTTTGATGCAAGGTCTTTCAGATGGTTATTTCATCTTGCCTTACACAATGCAAAATTACCTCTCAGACCAAATCGGTGTTCCTCGCTTCAACCCAGACGCTCCAGAATTCATGGAAGCTGAAAAACAAATCCGCGAGAAAATCAACCGTCTTATGGCTATCAACGGTAAACAAACCGTCGACTCTATCCACCGCCGCTTAGGCCTCATCATGTGGAACAAAGTCGGTATGGCTCGTAACGAACAAGGTTTGAAAGAAGCTATCGAAGAAATCAAGGCATTACGTAAAGAGTTCTGGCAAGACGTTAAAGTTCCTGCTACATCAGGTATGAACAACGAACTTGAAAAGGCTCTTAGAGTAGCTGACTTCTTGGAAATGGGCGAACTCATGGCACGCGACGCTCTCATGCGTAACGAATCATGCGGCGGTCACTTCCGTGAAGAATTCCAAACTCCTGACGGCGAAGCTATGCGTAACGACGCAGAATACAGCTTCGTAGCAGCTTACGAATACCAAGGTCCTGACGCAGAACCTGTATTGTATAAAGAACCACTTAAGTTCGAAAATGTCGAGGTTAAACAAAGAAACTATAAATAATTTTGCATTATGTTGAATTTGAAGTTAAAAATCTGGAGACAGAAAAATAATTTAGATAAAGGTCGTTTCGTAGAATATAACGTTGACAATATCCCTGAAGAAGCTTCATTCTTAGAGATGCTCGACATCTTGAACGAAAGACTCGTATTGCAAGGTGAAGACCCTGTTACATTCGACCACGACTGCCGCGAAGGTATCTGCGGTGCTTGCGGTTTGTATATCAACGGTCACCCTCACGGAAAATACAAAAACACCACAACATGCCAACTTCACATGCGTAAGTTCAAAAATGGCGAGACTATCACTATCGAACCATGGCGCTCTGAAGCTTTCCCAATCATCAAGGACTTGATGGTTGACCGCTCAGCTTTGGACAGACTTATCCAATCAGGTGGCTACGTATCAGTACGCACAGGTGGTGTGCCAGACGCTAACGCATTGCCAGT
>JAZKYV010000009.1:0-10594 GCA_045612345.1 Bacteroidales bacterium | reverse complement strand
TCGATGTGTTTTGCTGCGAGGTTCACGAGGCTGCCGTTAGCCATACGGTTGAACTGCATGAAAACGAGGTTCCATATTTCAATGACTTCTGGATTGTCTTTGTTGACGAGTTCTTTACCGTCGACGAGCTTGCGTTGTTCTTCGTCACGGATGTCGATGTGGATTTCTGAACATGGACCGCAAGGACCTTGGTCGCCCATTTCCCAGAAGTTGTCTTTCTTGCTTCCGTAGATGATTCTTGACTCATCGATATGTTCTTTCCAGAATTCAAAAGCTTCGTTGTCAGCTTGCAAGTTATCTTTTTCGTCACCGCCGAAAACAGTGACATATAATTTATTCTTGTCTATTTTCAATACTTCTGTGAGGAATTCCCAAGCCCAAGCGATAGCTTCTTTCTTGAAATAATCGCCGAATGACCAGTTACCCATCATCTCGAACATAGTGTGGTGATAAGTGTCGCGACCTACTTCTTCAAGGTCGTTGTGTTTTCCTGATACGCGGAGACATTTTTGGATATCGGCGACTCTGTTTGACTTATATTGAGCATTGCCCAAGAAAACGTCTTTAAACTGGTTCATACCTGCATTGGTAAACATCAATGTAGGGTCATTCTTAACAACGATAGGAGCTGAAGCTACTACGAGATGTTGTTTTGATTCAAAAAAATTCAAGAAACTGCTGCGAATTTCACTTGCTTTCATATATAAATAATGTGTTTAAATTTATTCAAAAAACTTTTTGCAAATTTAGTTCAAAAAAATATTATTTTTGCAGAATTGATGGAATATTTTTCATTTAATTTCAATTTTTAGACAATGGCAAGAAAGAAATATATCTTTAACCCACAGACACTTGAATATGAAGAATATAAGACTTCGAGAAAGAAGAGATTCTGGAGCGTTGTCTTATATTTGTTATCTACCAGTGTCAGTGCTTTCGTCATTGTGCTTCTGATACAGAATTTCTTCGGTTCTCCTACTGAAAGAATGCAGAGCCGTGAGATAGAATATCTTAAATTACAGTATGAAATAATGAACGACAAGATCGACAATCTCGACTTGTTGTTAGCAGAATTAGAGGACCGCGACGACAATATTTACCGAATGATTTTTGAAGCCGAACCTATTCCATCATCAGTAAGAAAAGCCGGTTACGGCGGTTCCAACCGTTATCTTGCATTAGATGGTTACGTCAACTCAGAGATGGTTGTCAACACTGCAAAACGCATTGATGTTCTCTCCAGCCAATTATATGTTCAGTCGAAATCTTTTGACGAGATATATGACATGGCTAAGAACAAGTCAGAGATGCTCAGCTGCATACCTGCCATCATGCCTGTGAAAGGAACCGACATCTACAGAATATCATCACATTACGGACATCGTACCGACCCGTTCTATAAGGTAACGAAATTCCATGGCGGCATCGACTTCAGTGGCCCTGTAGGAACAGGTATCTACGCAACAGGCGACGGCGTTGTATCGAAAGTGGAGAAAAACAAGAGCGGCTACGGCAACAACATCATCGTCGACCACGGATATGGCTACAAGACACGTTACGCTCACCTTCATTCTTTCTCTGTAAAGAAAGGCGACAAAGTGAAAAGAGGCCAGGAAATTGGCAAGATGGGTAACACCGGCAAATCGACAGCTCCTCACCTTCATTACGAAGTCATAAAAAATAACAAGGCCATCAACCCGATCAATTTCTTTTATAACGATATAACACCTGAAGAATACGACAAAATCCTTGAGTTGTCGCAGCAACCTTCACAAACCATGGACTGATTATGAGCGAAGAGAAATACGAGAAACTATATTACCGCATCGGTGAAGTAGCAGAGATGTTCAACGTGAATGCCTCCCTCATACGTTATTGGGAAAGCGAGTTCTCAGTCTTAAGACCACGCAAAAGTACCAAAGGCAACCGTATGTTCACCCAACGCGACCTTCGTTATCTCCGCATGATTTACCAACTCGTGAAGGTCCAGGGTTACACCTTACAAGGTGCCAAAGACGCACTCAAGAAAGACTTCGACCAACTTGAAAGAAAGACCACAGTCCTGATGACATTGGAAAAGACAAAGAAATTCTTGTTGGAATTAGATAAGGAGTTGGAGAAGAAAGAGAGTCGTTGAACCAAGGCTGTTGAGCTTTTTAGGTCAACAAGACAACAAGACAACTAGTCAACGAGTCGCAAAGACACAAAGACACAGAGTGTAGAGACGTCACTCCTGTGGCGTCTAAAAGAGATTCTGAGTTTCTGAGATTCATATAATCATCTCTCGCAAAGACGCAAAGGAACGCAAAGGTTTTCTGAGGTTCTAATATTCTAAAGTTCTAGAGTTCTAAAAAAACAAGAGACGCCACGGGAATGACGTCTCCACAAAACAACCGTCGGGATTTTTAAATGCCCGACGGAAATAAATCAATGTAAGGACGCGATTAACCACGTCCCTACACATTTTTATTCTACTACTGGACGCACTGATCGACCAGAGAAGCGGTTTTCACCATTCTCCACGTAAATCTCATCATTATCGAAGTCGAGATACATGCTTTTGTAACCATAGTAATTGCGAGAAGTAGAACTCCAATACATGCCATCTTCACCAATATCCTCGAGCGATGATTTGTAACGATCCCCCGCAGCAGGGAGGAAGATACTTTTGCCGTTAGGACCTATGACTTTATAGCCTGGAACACCGTGCAGATAGGTCCACATCCAACTGCAGTTATCCTTCAGTTCTTCTAGTTCTGCCTCTGTCGGCATCCTCCATTCTCCGCCCCAGTTAGCTGTGGCAGCGTCGTATTGTGGCATGAGATTGCCTTCTTCATCTACATAGCCTTGTGATTGCAACTCTGAAATACTAAGTTCGTAGGTAGGACAATTTTCTGCATCGTATGTTTCCTTTGTCGTAGTCTCGCCCCATGCGAAATAGTCGCCGTATTCTAATGGTGAATCTGCTCCTACATTGCAGGTAGCCCATTTTAATCCAGATGGTAATCCGAGGTCAACGTATTCATGGCCGTTGTGTTGAGGTTTTTCTGGGTCATCACCTGGAGTTTCTGGGTCCTCTGGTACTGCTATTTCTTCAGTAGTGAAGCTTTTATCTTCTCCATAACTTGTTCCTGCTTCATTCGTAGCATAAGCTCTTACATAATAAGTTGTATGAGGCTCTAAGTTGCTGAGATTCAAAGTAAACATTCCGAGTCCACCTTCGGCATCTTTTACTCTGAAATCCAAAATTGTAGGAGTACCGTTTGTGTTCCAGCATACGCCGCGTTCGGTAACTTCAGCGCCACCGTCAGCTGTAACCTGGCCAACAACTTTAGCAGTGGTTTCTGTAACTCCTCCGACAGATTTGATAACAACTGTCGGCATCTCAATCTCTGGCTTACAAGATACTAACATCATAGTAAGCGCTACTAAAAATAATGATAGTTTTTTCATGATATAAATATTTTAAGGGTTAATTTTCAATTGCACAATATGCCATTGCAAAGCATGAGAACACGCTTCGTAAAATTTTTTAAATAAGATTCTTGTGAATTAAATTTAGAATACGACTTTTTCAACAACAATATCCAAGCCCGAAGACTGTTGTTTGTTGTCAGTTGTCTGTTATCAACCAAAGGTTTTAGCCAATGGGGGGGGTAATTACATTGTATGCCAACTCGTTACATAAGCAATATTTGCTTATCCGCTCTTCTACTCTATTTAAAATAACGCTTGACATTCTTTGTTTGATTATGGATGCAAAGATAAGACAATAAGTATATAAGTCAATAAGTCTATGAAACTTTTTTTAATTAGGAATTAGAAGTTAGGAATTGAGGTCAACAAGACAACGAGACAACTAGTCAACGAGTCGCAAAGACACAAAGACACAGAGTGTAGAGACGTCACTCCCGTGGCGGCTAAAAGAGATTCTGAGGTTTTGAGATTCTAAAGTTCTAGAATTCATTTAAAGGTTTCTCGCAAAGACGCAAAGGAATGCAAAGTTAGTGTAGAGTGTAGAGAAGTCAACGGACAACAGACCTTGGATATGCTTTAGTTTAAAGTTTAAGGTTTATTGTCAATTGTTAATTGTACATTGCTGACCACTATATTTCAAATAAAAATTCTCTATATATTTAAAATATTTTGTACTTTTGCAAAAAGTTTTAGTTATGAAGAGAATTAACAGAGAGGGTTATACTAAAAGAATCATTGATTTATTAGGTAAAAATGAAGTTATTGTTCTTACTGGCCATAGAAGAGCTGGAAAGAGTTGTATATTAGAATGCCTTAGAGAGTTACTTCATAATAGCGGCAATATGATGTATCTTGACATGGAAGATCCAGACAATGCATCAATAACCAACTTTGAACATTTAAACATTTGGATAAAGAAACATATCTCTAATAGCAAACGCAACTACATATTAATTGACGAAATTCAAGAAATTAATGAATTTGAAAAAACATTAAGATATTGGATTAAACAAGACGGCGTTGATATTATCGTAACAGGTTCAAATGCCATGATGCTCTCCAGCGATATCGCTTCCGTATTCGCAGGACGATATATTAGAATTCATATACATAGTCTAAATTATTCTGAATACTTACAATTCAATTCACTACAATCATCTGAAGATTCTTTATTGTCATATTTATATTGGGGCGGACTTCCATTTTTAAGCAACATATCACCAGACGACATTCGTAGCAAAACAGACTATTTAGGTAGCATTTA
Source organism: Bacteroidales bacterium (assembly GCA_045612345.1). Taxonomy (GTDB): domain Bacteria; phylum Bacteroidota; class Bacteroidia; order Bacteroidales; family F082; genus Limimorpha. Next base: position 5,853 of record JAZKYV010000009.1, on the reverse strand, counting down.
TGATACTATTTTCGTAAAAGATATAGTTACAAGGAAACAGATTAGAAATGTTAATTTAGTCGATAATCTAGCTCATTTTATTGCAGACAACAATGGGAAGTTATTCTCTGCCAACAGCATTGCAAAATATCTAAAAGGAAAAGATAACGCTGTTTCTTCTAATACCATAGCTGAATATATGGACATACTTTGCGCTACATATATGATAGATAAAGTAAAACGTTACGACATCAAAGGCAAAAAACTATTTGAGCAGCAAGACAAATTTTATTTTGAAGACCTTGGTTTGAGGAATTATCTATGCAGAGACAAACGTCTTGTTGATATTGAAAAAGTTTTGGAAAATGCTGTATATCTTAAATTAAAACAAGAAGGTTTTGATGTATATGTCGGACAATTAGACGGGAAAGAAATCGACTTCGTTGCACGACGAGGAGATGAAACTATATATTATCAAGTTGCATTACGGATCTCTAACGATGAAACATACGAAAGAGAATTTGGCAATTTGAAATTGATTAAGGACAACTATCCCAAATATATAATAACAATGGACGCACTATCATCTATGATTAATGATGGAGGCATCAAGGTAATACAAGCCAAAGATTTTTTGGGTTAATTCATCAAATAATTCCTCACATAATCCATTACTCCGTCTTCTAAAGATGTGAATTCTTTGTCATATCCAGCTTCTCTCAACTTTGTCATATTGGCTTCTGTGAAGTATTGATATTTGTCTCTGATATCTTCAGGAATGTCTATAAACTCGATATCGACGTCCCTTCCCATCGCCTTGAAAGTGTTAGCCGCCAAGTCGTAGAAACTACGAGCCTTGCCTGTTCCGAGATTGTATAAACCACTTTTTAACGAATTGAAAGTTGAAAATTGAGAATTGAAAATTATCTTGTTGTCTTGTTGTCTTGTTGTCTTGTTGTCTATCATAAAAGCGATTACTCTCGCAATATCTTTCACATATATGAAATCTCTTAATTGTTGTCCGTCAGCAAAATCTGGACGATGTGAACGGAAGAGTTTCACCTTTCCTGTAGCGTTTATCTGGTTGAAAGAATGGAAAATGACAGATGCCATTCTTCCCTTATGATATTCATTAGGTCCATAGACGTTGAAGAACTTCAAGCCTGCCCAGAATGGAGGTTGTTTTTCCTGTTTCAAGATCCACTTGTCCACTTCATTCTTGGAACGTCCGTATGGATTGAGTGGCTGCAATTTTTCCACGACTTCATGGCTGTCGTCATAACCTAATTCGCCGTTACCGTAGGTAGCAGCAGAAGAAGCATAAACAAGAGGAATCTGATATTCTGCACATAAAGCAAACATCGTCTCGGTATAATCGACATTCAATTTTAAGAATACATTCCAATCGAATTCTGTAGTATCGGTGCGAGCTCCGAGATGTACGACGAAAGTCACTTCTTCATGATTTTCCTTAAACCAATCAAAGAAGACATTTCTGTCGACCAAGGTTTTATATTTCAAATCGATATAGTTTCTTTCTTTTTCTTTCTTTGAGAAATCATCGACAAGAATCAAATCGTTATATCCTTTTTGATTAAGTTCGCCAGCGACAATGCTGCCGATAAAACCCGCTGCTCCAGTTACGATTATCATATTAAGTAGAATTTTAGAACTTTAGAATTCTAGAATTTTAGAGTTCTAAATTTCTAGAGTTTATATAATTACGCCATTTGTCCAAGACTGAAACCATGTCGCTTGGAAGTTCTGAATCGAAATACATTTCCTTGCCTGTTGTTGGATGCACGAAACCTAAGATTTTGGCATGCAAGCAGTGACGCGGAATTTCTCTGAAACAGTTTTCTATAAACTGACGGTATTTAGAGAATGTAGTACCTTTTATAATAGTGTCGCCGCCATAGAGATAATCGTTGAACAAAGGATGTCCGATATGTTGGAAATGCACACGAATCTGGTGTGTTCTTCCTGTCTCAAGACGACATTCAACCAAAGTGACGTAATTGAAATGTTCCAATACTTTATAATGTGTCACGGCCGACTTACCTTGTGAGCCGTCTGGATAGACAGCCATCGCGACTCTGTCTTTTGTGCTGCGACCGATATGACCTTCAATGGTTCCTTCTTCATCTGTGAAGTCACCCCAGACGAGAGCCTGATAACGACGTGTTATGCTGTGTTCAAAGAATTGTTTTGCCAAAACAGTCTGTGCCGTCTCGTTCTTGGCGATAATCATCAGACCTGTTGTGTCTTTGTCGATACGATGTACGAGATAACCGAAGCCGTTCTCTACCTTCTGGTTTGTATTTTTAAAATGATATGCGAGAGCGTTCAACAACGTTCCGTCGAAATTACCATGACCTGGATGTACGACGAGACCAGCTTGCTTGTTGATGATAATAACGTCATCGTCTTCATATACAATGTCCAAAGGAATATTTTCAGGAGTGATGACGATTTCGCGAGGAGGAAATGAAAGGACTATCGTAACGACGTCATTAGGTTTCACCTTATAGTTTTGCTTTACGGAAACGCCATTCACGAGAATACTTCCTGCCTTTGCTGCATTCTGTATTCTGTTACGAGACACGTTCTCCATACGGTTCTGCAGAAACTTATCGATTCGCACCAGCGACTGTCCTGGATCTGCTACTATACGGAAATGCTCATAAAGCTCAGTGCTTTCTTCAGACTCATCGTCTTGGTATTTTCCGATAAAGTCCTGTTTCTTTTCTTCTTCTTTTATATCCTCAAATCTTTCTGCCATAATCATCTAGAAATCATAAATTTTTCTGTATAAACCTTACTGTCAGATACCACACGCATCATATAAAGACCTGTTGGCAAGTCGTTGACGTCTAAACTAAGTTCATGAGTAAAATGTTTCATCAAACGGCCTGTCATATCGAATATCATTATCTCTCTACATGTATCAACATCTAAATCACCTATATTTATCACATCTTTCGATGGATTAGGGAACAGTCTGAGTCGTAAATTCTGAGGGTCTTCTACCTGAACATCGTAATCACCGCCAAGTGCAGGGCGTATCATCAACGAACCTTGCATGCTGCTATTTTCCCATCCATAACCTACGTCAAAGAAATTATATTGGCTGTTGTCGTTAGACGCATCGAAACCAATATTTATGCTTTCCTTATCGTGTTGCATTATTCCGACGTAGATTGTTCCGTTTACTTTCAATATCTTGTCAAAAGGATAATAAGCGAATTTATAGATTTCTTCGTCATCCCATTCTGGTCTTTGATTCTTCAAACGATATATCTCATTACCTGGCTTGCCGTTATTGTTATTCCAGACAACGATATCGAAGAAGTCATAGTTGGCATCTTTGTGTGTTCTGTTGAAAAGCATATAGACGCCGCACAAAGTATCTGGCACAGAAATGCTGAACTGCGATGCGAAATAAGAATCGCCTGGCACTACGCCGTAGCCTCTTTCTGGAGTTCCATCATCGTAAGCATAGTAATTTCTAAATTCCTGCATTCCGTACAAAGTATCGCCTTTTGCCTTTGAGACTGAGTCGTCAACACTGATAATGTGAGTTATCTGATATAAAGCTGTGTCAACTTTCTCATCCATATCAAAGAGGAAATTCTTAAGACGAGGACAAGCCTGTGTTGAGTTGTCGCCTTCGCAATTCTGGAATCCATTCTTTGCAAAAGGTGAAAGGTTGCACCATTTGCTATTGTAATTGAAAGTCCAGCCTGATACTATATTTTCAACATGAAAAGAATACTGTGTCTTTGCGTTTACTGAATCCAAGTTGGAGATATACATCTCATAATCTGAAGCCATCGCCACTGTAGGATTGCTAACATATTGTCTATAAGGCATTGACTGATAACGTTTCAAAAGTGATGGAGCCTTTTCTGAGAATGTCACCAATGGGAATGTCGTATCTTCAGATGTACGATTCTTGTCAAGATAAACGAAGTCGATATTCCAGTTGTCAACGTTACTTCTATCATTAAGATACATTGTAGAAGTAACGCTTCCGTAATTGTAGAAAAGTATGACTATATCATTTCCAAAATACTTCTCATCAACGACTGGTATCATCACCTGTTTGAAATAATTGCCGTCGTTAGCAATCAAGAAAGAATCCAATGTCATTCCTTCAGTACTCCAGATATGATTCCATACCAATGTAGTATCTGATTTATATCCAAACATAAGTACCAGAGAATCTGTCTCTTCTGGAGCATCGCCATTACCTTGTGGCTGATAATAGAAGCTAAGATAAACAGAATCTGCAGGTGTAAGGTCTTTAAGACTTATAGGATTAGACATCAAAGAGTCTGCAATAAAAGGAGAGCTGATTGCATGAGAATAGACTTTTCCTGTTCTATCCAAGATATCCAATGTAGCAGCATTGTAGTTTGTTGGGAACAAAGGAAATCCCGAGTTTACAAGCACGTTATTATTTTGCCATTTAGCAGCATCTGTATATACGCTGTTTTCTGTAAAATCATCAAAGAAAGGGAGTTCTACAGAAGCGTTTCCACCTCTGACATCTTGTCTTTCCCTTGCTGCTTTTGATTCATGCGAGAAACCGCTAAGATATTCCTGCGCAGAACAATGTAATCCTATAAAGAGTAATATTATTAAGATTCTACTTTTCATACTATTTCTTATTCTTGGCTTTTTCACTTTCAATCAATTCTTTTCTGCTGATAGCTTCTCTGTAAACAGAGTCGATATCAATAGTATCTTCCAGATATACATATCTGAAGAAATCTTTTGTATAAGCGATATTCATGTCATATTCACGACTTATCGAGTCATACAAGAAGCGACGATTTTTCAGTATATAATCAAAACTATCTGTGACGTATTTAATTGTGTGCTCTGGAAGTTTTTTCTTCTTCATCTGAGCTATCATAGACTCTTTATTCTTCAATTCTTTTTCGAATGAGTCGAAGTCGAAATTGGTTTCAGAGCGATACCACACATCGACTGTAGAACCGAGTTTCACGAGAGTCTCGATATCATAGACAGGTTTCATTTTGTAGACTCTATATTTTCCGTCTTCATCTTCATCCATATGATATTCTCTTCCGATATTAAGAGATGCCTCATGCAAAAGATTTTTTACATTAGACTTTCTAGCTGTCAATAAGTTTGGCAAATGTGTTCTCACGTCATCTCTTCCGTAACCAACTTTAAGCTTTATAGAGCTGCCTTTTACCAATTCTGTTCCTGGTTCTATCACTTCGCCTTTGAATTCCTGTTCAACAATAGCATTTCTAGCAAAGTGATCAACAAACTCAAGTTCACTAACTTTCAAGCCATTAGCTCTAAGTGCAACCATCGCCTGACGTAATGACAAGTTCTTCAAATTAGGCATCACTACTTTTTCTGGAGCTTCAGACACCTTGACATAATACAAGTTACGTCCTTTTTTAACATTAGAATTAGGCAATGGATCTTGTTGATATATCGAGCCTTCTGGCAAGTTTTTAGTATATACGCTATCTAACATAACGAAATTGAAGTCATCCTTGCATTGTTCAAGAATAGAATCACAGTTAAGTCCTACAAAATCTGGCACCACTATCTCCTCTCCATGACGAGTATATCCTTTCAATGATAAGAACGCTACTTCTATTATTATGACTACTAATGCAATAGCGATTAATAAATTTATATAAAATGCCCTTTTGGTTAAAAAATTGAAGGCCTTCATTTATTTTTATTTTTAATGTTTAACAATAACGACGTTTTTACTAATTTTGGTGCGACAAAGATAACGATTTTAATTTTTTTATCGAAATAATATTATGAGAAAGATTGCAATTATTTGTGGAGGTTACTCCGGTGAATACGAAATTTCAA
>JAZKYV010000008.1:0-68592 GCA_045612345.1 Bacteroidales bacterium | reverse complement strand
AATATTACACCACAAACTTTCAATAGAAACTTAGATGTCATTTTAGTTTGTTTTCGATATTCTTTGAATGTTATCATAACTTTTAATGTTCTTGATTAGATTTTACGATTTTAATCATTATCGCAAAAATAATTAATATTTTAATTTAAGTCAATTGGTTATATATTCTTTCCCCTCTCCCCATATTCCTCTTCTTTTGCACCGCCGCCGCTGTTCTTTCGTCAATTTGTCAGTGAAAACATTATTTCTTCATCAGCCGTTTGGTTTCTTGTAATTCCTTTTGCAGAAGTCGTACTCTATCAGCCAACTGTTCTTGACTTGGCAATGCGTCTTTGATTCGTATATTGTTATATGTCGCGACTCCCATAGGCGTAGAGATGCCTTTGAATGACCATTGGACATCAATGTTGTCCATATCGGAACAAACGAGCAGTCCGATGGTTGGGTTGTCGTCATCTGATTTCATCAGTTCATCAACAGCATTGACATAATAGTTTAATTTTCCTGCAAATTCTGGTTCGAAAGGTTTGGCTTTAAGTTCGCATACGACGTAACAACGAAGACGGATATGGTAAAATAAAAGGTCTATCTTGCGTGAACGTCCTCCGACAATAATTTCTTTTTGTCGTCCAAGAAAAGCAAAGCCAGTTCCCATTTCCAACAATAAGTCAGTTACGTTTTTTGTAAGAGACTCTTCTAATTCCGCTTCATCATATATTTCATGATTTACAGTAGCGAAACCGAAATCATAATTTTCTTTCAGTACTTCTTGAACGAGTTTGCTTTGCAAATCAGGCAGATGTTCTGTAAAGTTGTTGACAATCTTGCCTTGATGCTTGTAAAGATTTGCTTTGATACAATTGATAAGAGCATCACGACTCAATCCTTGTTCTATCGTTTTTCCAACATAGAATAATGCCTCATCTATAGATTTGCATTTGGTGATTATTTCTACATGATGCCGCCATGGAATGAGTGCAAATGGCAGTGGAAATTCTTTGCCAACATGGTAAAGTTTTTCATCGGTAATTTCTGCACCAAGTTGGTGCAGTTTTGTTTCATGCTGATTTTTAAGGTTTTGTAATTCTGCACCAAGTCGTTGCAGAATTTGAGTGTCTCCTTGGGTATAAAATGAATACCATTGTTTCATATACCACAGGTTTCTAACTGAAAACCCTTCCGCATTGGGAAACTCTCGTTTCAAATCGAGGCTTACTTGTTCTACTACTCCTGATCCCCAACGCTCTTCTGCTTTCTTCTGTACCAAGTCTCTGCCAAGCTGCCAATTGAACAAAAGTTTTTCCGCATTTACCTTTACCGCTGCCTTTACCTGAGATGAGCGATAACGATGTTTTACTTCTGTAATCCAATTTGTGTAATCTGCATCAATGTTGATGTCGTGCGATTTTACGATACGCGCTTTTTCTTGTAACATAACTCTTAGTTTTTGTTGTTTGTTCTCATGACAAAAGTACTAAGAATTTATGAGAAATAAGAGTGTTTTTCAAAGAATGAATTTAAAATGTTCCCTCACCATACTCTTCCATCTCTTCCGCTGCCATCTGATAGTCTTCTTCTGGAATCTCATATGGCTTTAGCCTCTGGTCTTGAAGATATATGTAGTTGAGCGTGTTGACCAACAACTCCAAAGTATGTTGGCGAACATTAGGTTTCAGTTGGCATTCCCAAATGTTGATGAAATGCCATCCCATCGCAGCGAGTTTCATCTGTGTCTCTACGTCTCTTGTCCTGTTGCGCTCTATCTTCGTTTTCCAATATTCGACATTGCTTTTCGGTATGACGTAATAACGGCATCCTTCGTGTCCGTGCCAGAAGCATCCGTTCACGAAGATGACGGTTTTGTATTTTCTTAAAACGATGTCGGGATGTCCTGGAAGTCGAGGGTGGTTCAGCCTGTAACGAAAGCCACGGCTGAACAGGAACTTCCTTACCAGCAGCTCTGGTTTGGTGTTCTTTCCTTTTATCGCTGCCATGCAACGATGCCTTTGTTCTTTCGTCAGTTTGTCCATAAGGGTTTATTTACAAATTCCTATATTTCTGCACAGCGTTTCTCCGAATTGAAGTTCTTCTCCTGCGGTGGCGTGGATATGTCCGAAAAGATGATAAGCTGGTTTTGATTTCATGACGAAATTCAAGATTTCCGGACTTCCTAATTCTTCGTCTAGAATGCCGTAAGGCGGATAATGCGTCACGAGTATGTCGATGTCAGTTGGGATGTCAGCGTCGGCAATTGATACGTCACCGCCGATGGAACATATAGTTACTCCGTCGCAATCCATTATTGAATTCTGCATGACGGAGATGTCTTTTCCCTTCATCGCTTTTACAATATTTTCGGATTTATCAATCGCAAAGGAAAGTTCGTGATTGCCAGGGATGAAGATTTTCTTTTTAGCAGATAAACCCGAAAACCAATCAATGAAATCGTCGTATTCGTCGCCTTTGAGGTCGTCTTCCACGGCGTCGCCAGCGCAGATGACAATATCAGCTTCTTCCGGCACTATCACGTCACGATGCTTGCCATGAGTGTCGGAAAAGACGAAGATGTTTTTGTTGTTATGTTTGATAATCATATTAGTTAAATTACCAGTAACGTTTTTCGAGATAATCAATTAACTCAGGATATAAATTATTCTCTTTTATCGGAGCGAGAAGATCTTCCGGATCAATAATCTTGAACTTGGTTTCGTCATTAAGCATCGGGATAAACTCAGTCTCTACTGCTTTACGTAATTCTGTATGTTCTGAAGGAATGATATTGATATGGAAAAAATCATTAGCGTAGCCTGTTCTAATTAATTTTTCGCATAACAAAGTTTGTCGCATTAGTTCGTAATATGGTTCTCTGAAATATATGGAGTGTTCTATTCTATTATTGTCAGGCATTTTTAAACGTGCTGAATTTTCTATAAGATGAGCATAACGTTCTATGCGCTTTTTGTTTGTCAAATCTGTTTCAGAATACGTCTCTGTATATTTCCATTCAATTGGTATTAACCATTTGTTTTCTCCTTTTCGAGCCATAATCATTACGTCGATAGAAGTACATAGTGTTCCTCTTTTCCAACCTTTGTCATCTTCGCCAAGTAGTTTATCATTGTCTAAAGCGAATTCAAATGATATATATGAATGTTCGTCATTATCTATGAGAGATGGTAAAACCTCATCGAACTGCATTCCAGTTGCTTTTTCTATTATCAGTTTTACAGCTTCCTTGTCTGTCCGAAGAGCAAACAAATGGTTCAGACAATGAATCTGCGATGACACTAAGTGACCTGTGGGAGAATTTGTTGTATCTTTACCAGATTGCCACCAGGTAATATCATATTGATTAAAATATTTGATTGCATCTTCTTGAATCTTATGGTATAAGTTTTTGATGCTATCTTGAGGATGCAGAATATAGTCAAATTTTGTATTGTTATTTTGAAGACATTTAGAATCGCCAAATAATGTATGCTTGTAATTTTGCATACACTTTATTTGGTGCCTACGTTCTTCATAGTAAAAATCTTTTCTCATCTCTTCTCAAATTGATGATTGCTATTCACATAAATTAAATCCCATGTGTATCCTTTTTGATTACATATCTTCTTGAATTGATCAAATTCGCTTTCCTCTTTTTTGTCTGCAAAAGCAAAAACAAAGATAGGTTTTTCGTTATTTATCTTCAATGATTCTAACAAACCTAACTCTTGTTTTTGCTCAAGTAGTTCTTGCATTTCCTTTACAAAACGAAGTTCATTATCTCTGCCTATCGTATGTTCGAAACAATCTTTATGTTGTTCTATTCCAGAATCTCCATTGATAGCTCCAAGACCTTTTTTTAATTCAATTACAACTAGTTTGCTGTCATGAATGGCAATAATATCAAATCTAGGGACGACTTTGTCTAATTTACCATCATATGAAAATTTTGATTTGCGACTAACAGAATATTCTATGTCCAACACTGCATATTCTTTACTGTTCCTATTTTTACATGCAATTAGATGTTGCTCTTTCCTTTCATCGTGTCTTATAACATCTTTCAGAGCGTTATCCCATTTATCCATTACTTTTTTAGCTTGTTCAAAGTATTCTTTAGGATTTGAAGGAACCCAAGACAAAAGTTCTTCTTGTTGTTTCTTATATTCTCTCATCAATTTTGGATTATTTTTTGCTTTTGTACTATTCAATTCATGATAGTCATTGAAATACATTTTATCAAAATCAAAGCTTTTAGGTGAGTTTATTTTTAAGATATTACCACCTTTATAATATATATTTATGTAGTTGTTTCTTATTTGTATATCCAACTCCTTATCATTACGTATATAGTCAAGCAAATTCTTTAGTTCGCCTTCACTTAATGCCTTCAAGAACTTTTTACTTAATTTTCTCATATATCAAAGTATTAATCATTTATATCTAGTAGTTAATGACCTAATTATCCCTCTCATCTCTTCCCTCAACTTCTTCGGTTCCAAAACCTCGACTTTGTCTCCGAACGAAAGCACGTCTTGTTTGAAGTCGTAGTCGGGTGTGATGAAATATGTGAAAACGCTGTATTTATCATTTTTTTCAACTTCTTTCTGACTGCTGTGCAATGGCAACGAACGGAAATATTGTACTTGTGTTCCGTAAACTTTCAGCTTCACCATCTCTCTTTTCATGTTGGGATAGACTCTCGCGCCGTATATGCCTCTGAAATAATCGTCAGCCATAAATTCCTTTGGCATAATAAATTCTTCGGGTATGATGTCGACATCAATCATTCGGTCCAATGCCATCATGTGTGGTCCGTCGGCGTCTCCTTTATGTCCGTAGAGATACCAGCGTCGTTTGAATTCTTTCAGGAAATATGGCTCAATGATAAAGGTTTCTTCTTCGGTTTTTCTATAACTTTTGTAACGAATCTCAAGCTTGTAATTGTCGCGTATCGCCTGAATGATGTCAGCGAGGAATCTTCGATTTGACGGCACGTTTTCAAAGATGACTCTGTCGCGTAAAGATGCGCTCTCGTTGAGCAAGCTGTTGAGACATAATGCGTCTAACATCCATTCTCTTATGCTTTTCCCTCCGACATCATCTATATTCTCGATATAATATCTGTTGGTTTTTCTGTCGCATACGATGTCGATTCCGAATATGTCGGCAATTGATGCAACATGATTTGCGAATGTGCGGTTTGCGAGTTCCTTGCCGTCTTCATTGATAGCACTTCTCATCCACAAGTCCTTAATTTCCTTTAAGGTCTGTGGTCCGCGGCTTTGGAGTGTCTCCAATAGCCAGATGTATGATTTGAAATAATTCTTTGCCATATTATCGCAAAGATATAAATTCTTTCTGCAAAAAAGTGGCATAAGCTATAAAAATAACATCTGCCATAATTTTGCAGAAGCTCTTCGGATCTTTGCAGCGGTTCTTTCAAATGCAAATAAATTTTAAAATATAATATTATGAGATTAGCTATTGTTGGTTCTCGTGAGTTTGAGAACTATGAACTTCTTTGTGCTGAGGTTGCGAAGATTCAGAAAACGAAAAAAATTGATTTGATTGTGTCGGGCGGAGCGAAGGGTGCCGACACTCTTGCAAGAAAATACGCCGCTCTCAACAAGATTCCTCTGATGGAGTTTCTTCCCGACTACGACCGCTACGGCAGAGGTGCGCCTCTCCAGCGAAACACGCTGATAGTCCAAAACGCGGATTATGTCCTCGCCTTCGTAACACCTTCTTCAAGAGGCACTTTAGACACGATAAAAAAAGGAAAACAAAAAGGAATCGTGGTGAAGGTGGTTAATGTTTGATTTTTAACTAAGGCTTTTGGCTGTTGAACTTTCCTTTGCGATAAAAAACTTTCGCCTTTAGCCTTTTGTCTTTAGCCTTTTCTTATCTTTGCATTCAAAATAATTCCTAACTCCTAACTGAATAAATTATGGGCAGAAATAAATTTTCACAACGCGAGATAGATATAATTCGTAAACTCTTGAACCGTAAGGTGGCAGGCAACCGCGGCGGTCAGAAGATGGTGCGTCATACTTTACGCACTGTATTTAATTTCAACATTTCTGATTTCAACGAACAAGGAAAGCCTTTCGGTCCGCTCGACCTCGACGAATGCGTACGCCGTCGTAGAATCCATATCCTTGACGAGGCTACTATAGAGGCGATGAAACTGCGCTATGCGGAGAAAAAACAATACGAAGAGACTCTCAATCAGGCAGAAGCTATCGCCAATGGCGAAGTGGAAGACTGGCAAGAAGTTCTTAAACAATGGAACGAGTATTATAATACTGAACATTGAACGAAGAACTCAGAATATTGAACTTTGATTCATGAATATTGTTTTAAGTTTCAAAGTTGACTTTTTTATATTAGTATTATGAAAAAGATAATCCTATCTATTTATAACTTTTACGCTGACGGCTTTAAGAATATGACATGGGGTAAATCTCTGTGGCTGCTGATAATTCTTAAAGTCGTTATTCTTTTTCTAGTGTTGAGGATTTTCTTTTTCCGTCCTACTATGTCTGGAAAGACTGATGAACAGAAAAGCGAATATGTCGGAACGCAGTTAATTAGGAGTTAGGAGTTTTTTTTCGTGACAATTCGTGCAGATTCGTGGATGATAATTATTAGATAACAATAAAAATGATATTATGGTAGAAAGCGCATTAGTTGGTTGGTCAAGGGCGCAGTTTGCTCTTACCGCTGCTTATCACTGGATTTTCGTTCCTTTAACTCTGGGACTCGCCATCATAATGGCCGTAATGGAGACTATTTATGTCGTGAAAAAAGACGAGTTCTGGAAACAGACAGCCAAGTTCTGGATGAAGCTCTTCGCCATCAACTTCGCTGTCGGCATCGCTACAGGTATCATCCTTGAATTCGAGTTCGGCACCAACTGGAGCAACTACTCCTGGTTCGTGGGTGACATCTTCGGCGCTCCTCTCGCTATCGAAGGCATCTTCGCTTTCTTCATGGAAGCGACATTCTTCGCAGTGATGTTCTTCGGATGGGATAAGGTAAGCAAGAAATTCCACCTTCTCTCCACATGGCTCGTCGGCATAGGCGCTTCAATCTCCGCCCTTTGGATTCTCGTCGCCAACGCTTGGATGCAACATCCTGTGGGAATGGACTTTAACCCCGACACCGTCCGTCATGAGATGGTTGACTTCTGGGCATTGGTGCTTAATCCTGTCGCTGTGTCTAAGTTCTTCCACTCTGTATTCAGCGGTTGGATGACAGGCGCTATCTTCGCCATCGGCATCAGTTGCTGGTATCTACTGAAAAAACGCGAGATACGTTTTGCGCTTTCAAGCATCAGAGTGGCTGCAGTAGTCGGCATTATCGGCACTTTCGCCGTCATACTCAGTGGCGACAGCTCTGGCATTCACATTGCCAAATATCAACCTATGAAACTCGCCGCTGCAGAAGGCCTCGAAGATGGCGGCACTCGCGCTCCATTCTCAATAGTGCCAGGCGTTGAAATCCCTGGTATGCTCTCAATCTTAGCGACACACGACATCAACGGTTATGTTCCTGGCATCAATAATATCATTGATGGTTATACAACTCCTGACGGTGATGTTTATTTGTCGGCAGAAGATAAGATGGAAAAAGGTAGAACTGCATTGGCAGCCTTCGCTGATTATACAAGATTGAAAAACACGGACCCAGAGGCAGCTGCTCAGGCTCGTCAGGTTCTCGATAAAAATGTAGAATATTTCGGTTATGGTTATATAGAAAGTCCAGAGGAACTTGTGCCTAATGTGCCTTTGATTTATTGGTCATTTCGTGTTATGGTGTTCTTTGGCACCTTCTTGCTTTTCCTTATGATTTATGTCTTATGGATGGAGTGGAAGGGCAGACTCTCTAATATGAAGTGGTTACAATGCTTGTCACTTCTATCAATTCCTTTGGTGTATCTCTGCGGTCAGGCTGGCTGGATCGTCGCTGAAGCTGGTCGTCAGCCTTGGACTATCGAAGGTCTGCTTCCTGTCAATGCCGCTGTGTCAAGTGTCAGCGTGGGCGCTGTACAGACCACATTCTTCATCTTTGTGGCGATATTCACTCTTTTCCTCGCCATAGAGTTACGCATCTTAATAAAAGCTATCAAACAAGGTCCTAAAATCGAAGAATAATTAAGGAGGAACGGTTATGATTACATATACATTCTTACAACAATACTGGTGGTTTCTTATCGCTCTCTTGGCCGGATTGCTCGTATTCTTGCTCTTTGTCCAAGGTGGTAATGCGCTTATCTTCTTGGCTGGAAAGAACGAAGACCAGCGTCAGCTTATCGTCAACTCCACAGGTCGTAAGTGGGAACTGACATTCACCACACTCGTTACATTCGGCGGTGCTTTCTTTGCATCGTTCCCGCTTTTCTACAGCACTAGTTTCGGCGGAGCTTACTGGGTCTGGATTTTAATCTTGATAACATTCGTATTTCAGGCTGTGTCTTACGAGTTTCAAAGTAAGGCTGGCAATATCTTAGGTAAAACTACATTCAGAATTTTCCTTACCTTGAATGGCTGTCTCGCACCTTTATTAATAGGTACTGCCGTTGGAACATTTTTCACTGGTTCTGACTTCTTGGTTAAGAAGAGCGCTGTAGGCGACATCGCTGCTCCTGTCATCAGCCGCTGGGCTAACGGATGGCACGGTCTCGAGGCTGTCGCTAATCCTTTTAACGTGGAGTTCGGTCTTATGGTGATGTTCTTGGCAGTATGCCTCGGCGCATTATATATGATTAACAATATCGATGATAAAGAACTCGGCGTTTCATTACGTCGTAGTCTTATGATATGTTTCGGAGGATTCCTTTTGATGCTCGTCTTGATTCTTATTCAATTCATTACAATGGAAGGTTTTGCCGTTGATGCTGAAGGCGTCGTCACAATGGAAAAAGGCAAGTATTTCCATAACTTGATACAGATGCCAGTTGTGTTGATAATGTTCTTATTGGGAGCAGTCTTGCTTGTGACAGGCGTCGTCTTGACATTAGTCAGGAAAGAATTCAACAGAGGAATATGGTTGTCAGGACCTGGAACTGTTTTGGCGGTGATGGCGATATTTATGATAGCAGGATATAACGGAACTGCATATTATCCATCTACAGCCGACATACAATCATCATTGACATTATCTAACAGTTGCTCAAGCGAGTTTACGCTCAAAACCATGGCGATAGTGTCATTGATAATTCCTTTTGTAGTGGCTTATATAGCTTATTTCTGGCGTCAGATGGATAAGAAGTCTCTGACAAAAGAAGAACTAGAAAACTCTGATAAATATTAAAGGTTCAGAATCTCAAAATCTAAAAAACTCAAAATCTCGAAAAAATCTGAGGTTTTGAGTTTCTTAATTTCTGAGTTTCTACTTAACGACTTCTACATTAGATCTTGCTATGTTGACAGGGAGTGACTGTCCTACGACTTCGATGTCGATGATGACTCTGTGTTTGCCTTTTATCGTGACAAATCTTCCGATGAGGTCTTTCATCTGTCCAGATTTTATCCTTACCATCTCGCCTTCTTTGAATTCGACATTGTCAAATTCTATATCGTGTAAATCAGTATCGCTGATGTATCGTTTTATTGCTGTGATTTGGTTTTCTGGTACTTCAACGGCTTTTCTTTCAAAACAGATGTATTTCACTACACCGTTTACATTCAAGACATTATAATAATCGCCGTCTGAGATGTGTACAAATAAATAAGAGCGAAATAATGGTTCTTCCACTTTTTTCTTGCGGTCGCTCCATTGTTTCACTCTTGTTATTAAAGGAAGAAATGATTCGACACCTATGTCCTCAAGTTGTTCGTTTACTTTTTTCTCACACCTTGATTTTACATAGATGGCAAACCATTTCTTATTATCCTTTATATCTGTCATTATGACAAATTATCTACGTTTCTTTTTATTATTGGTACTGTGTTCTTCGTCATAATAGCCATGACCATAACCATAGCCGTAACGTCCATAACCATAGCCATAACCATAGCCATAACCACCGTAACCGTAGCTATATCTATAACCATAAGCACCTTGGTAGCTGATGCCGTTAACAACTAAGCTTACATTGTACTTGCGTTGTTCTAAGTCTTTGATAACAACTTCAAATGCTTTTTTGTTTGTTTCACCTTGGCGTACTATGTATACAGAAGTGTCAACATGTTTCATCAATAACAGTGCGTCTGTTACCCATAAGAGAGGTGGGGTGTCGATGATGATATAATCGTATCTTTCTTTCAACTCTTCAAATAATTGAGCACACTTGCTTGATGCGATTAACTCTGCTGGATTTGGTGGTATAGGACCTGCAGTGATAACATCAAGTGTTGGCAACTTGCCTGAAGGTTGGATGATTTCATCTAAAGATGCTTTGTTTGACAAATAAGAACTTACACCGACCTTGTTTGATAAACCGAACTCTTGGTAGAGACGAGGTTTACGTAAGTCCATACCGATCAATACAGTTTTCTTTCCGTACATAGCATAGATAGAAGCCATATTGATAGAGATGTATGTCTTACCTATACCAGGAGAGTCGGAAATGACAGAGAATATGCATTTGTCTTTTCCTTGTACGATATACTCGATGTTTGTTCTGATGGATCTGAATGCTTCAGATACAGGTGACTTAGGA
Source organism: Bacteroidales bacterium (assembly GCA_045612345.1). Taxonomy (GTDB): domain Bacteria; phylum Bacteroidota; class Bacteroidia; order Bacteroidales; family F082; genus Limimorpha. Next base: position 57,935 of record JAZKYV010000008.1, on the reverse strand, counting down.
GAGTCGATTACAAAAGTGCTAGAATTAGATACTTTAGAGCTTGTATAAGGAATCTGACCGATGATAGGCAATTTGCTTATTTTTTCTATATCACTCTTTTCCAAGACTTTTGTGTTGAATATTTCTTTTAAGAAGATGAATGCAGCAGGGATACCGCAACCTAAAACCATGCATACAAGATATATCATCATGCTTTTTGGAGCGACTTTTCTTGTTCTTGAGACGCGAGCTTCATCGATGATACTGTTATCAGGACTATTGCTTGCCATCACGATTTGTGCTTCAGCACGTTTCTGCATCAAGAATTTATAAAGCTCATCATTCAATGCGAATTTACGTTCATATCCTAAGTAGGCACGTTGTGTTGTAGGCAATTGTTTGATTTGTTCTTCGTATGCAGCAATCTGATTTTTTAATTCTGAAATAGTGACATCAGTGTTATGAATCATGTTGGAGATGTTTTCCAACAATTGTTTCTTAGTTTGGATGATTTGCTCGTCAAGGTTTTGAACCATGAGGTTCTTTTCTGTTGAAACAGCCAAGAGTTTTGCTTTTTCTGATGAGAGTGCAACCAACTCAAGGACAAGTTTGTTAAGCATCTGATCTTGGATGCCCATAGCACTAGGAACAACTAACTTGTTCAAGTCGTCGATGTTTCTGTTGATATAGTTTTGAAGATTTTTGTAATATTTGATGCTTAATTCCAATTCGGATTTATGTTTTTCGATGTCTTTGAGACGGTTGAACATCTCGCTTGACTGTGTTCTTAAATCCATGAAATCATTGCCTTCTTGGAATACTTGAAGGTCAACTTCAGCTTTGTTCAAAGAGTCTTGAATGCCAATCAATTGTTCGTCAATGAAGATGACTGTATTTTCAGAAACGAGGTTCTTTTGTTCCAAGTTTCTTTCCATATATTCGTTGAGCAACTGATTGAGATAGTCTGTTATCTTTTGTGGGTTATGACCTTGAATTGTAAGGTTCAAGATTGAAGAAGTCTTGGTGCTTTGAACGATTGATAAACTGCTCATCTCAGCTATCATTGACAATCTACTTTTGATAATGAAGCTGTATTTTGTAAGATCTTCTTTCTCAGGATTAGGATTATAATTGCTGTTTAAAACTACTCTGAATTTGTTGAATCCGTTGTTTACCCATTCACCGAAACGATATTCACCTTCATACTCTGGTATGTAAACCAAACCGCCGCTATTCATATCTGTTTGGTAATCGTAGACTCTACATTCGTTTTCTTTAGACTTTAAACGATATCTTTCATTGTCAAGGAAAATGATCTCATATCTATTTCCCACGACTTGCAAAGTGTCGTAGTCGAGTTCTACATTGAAAGGAGTGCTTTTGTATAATTCTTTTGTGGTGATGCGACCAGTAGCGTAGTAAGAAACATTGAAAAACTCCAATTCTTTAATTGTTCGTTCTCTCAGACTGAATGATTTGAGAATGCCGATTTCGTTATCAATGTTAATGTTACTCTTGAAAGTCAAACCAGTCATCATGGAAGTAGGGTCGATACCCATTTTGTCTTCTTTGATGAATACAGATGCAGATGATTGATAAACGCTAGGTGCGTATCTGTTGTAAATGAATCCACATACTAAGGCAACGAAGATGCCTATTGCAAAAAGATACCAATAGCTAAGTAACTTTATTACTATAACTTTAAGATCAATACTGTCTTCTTCTTGGTATTGAGTTGGGTTTTGGAAATCTGTGTTATTCATATCTCTATTTCTTGTTATATTATTTCAAATAAGCTATTACGAAAGTAAAGCAAGTTACCAAAAGTGACATTGCTGAGATGATAGTGCCATAAGGTACGCTTGTGAAACCGAATTGTTTTGTCTTCAATGGCTCGATGTAAATGATGTCGTTAGGTTTCAGGTAATATTCTGGTGATGACAATATGTTTGCGTCGTTAAGGTTGACTTTTACGATCTGAGAACCTTGTGGTGTTTGGTGTACTATTTTTACATTTGCTTTGTTAGCGAAGTCTGTTGCATTGCCTGCTAAAGCGATAGCCTGGAAAAGGTTGATGTCTGACTGATAGATCTGATATTGTCCAGGACGTGCTACTTCTCCTAATATTGTTAGGTTGAATACGCCAAGTTTTACATAGACGATGGTTTCTTTGAGGTATTCGTTGATGGTATTTTGGACTTTTTCTTGTATTTCATCTATTGTAAGGTCTTTGACATAGATGTTTCCAGCGAAAGGCATGTTGATGTTGCCGTCTTCTCCTACTGTATATCCGTTGAGGTATATGGCTGCATTACCGCTGCTATATGTACTGCTTGTTGTAGTGGTTGATTGGTTTGTGGGATTAAAATATGTGTTGAATTTAGTGTCAAGACTTGCGATTCTGATGTAGAGGTTATCGCCAGGTTGTACCTTGTAGTCAAATACGCGTTCGTTTTCATATACTATCGACATGAATGAACTGTCGTTCATCATTGTTTCATTTTGAAAATACAAAATCTTCTTTTGAGGTACACATGATGTGAACATTGAGACTGCCATTATAGAAATGACGCAAAACAATAAAGTTATTTTTCTCATATTATCTTAATTTTATTTAGTCGTGACACATTCAATTTTTATGCTTTTGATTCCGTATAAAGGATCTTTAGGATATTTGTTTTCTAACTGGAAGTTGTAGATGCCCTTCTCGCTGAAAGTCATTTCGCCTATTATTGGCAACCTGAAGGTGTAATAGCCGTTTTTGTTGTCGGCCTTCCAATTTCCATCCTTGTCTTTGAGCGTAAATTTGTAATCTCTGGATCTTCTGCCAGCGCCGTCAGGATTTTTTATGGTAAGGTTAAATAACAAAGGGCAGTCACTTTGATGCATCTCATAAATGTTTGGATAGTTCTCGTCAACTGAAACCTCCATTATGACATTGTATTTTTCAGAGTCTTTATTTACGTTGAAATTACCGCTCAAATATTCAAAGCGTTCCCATTCGTTATTTTCGAACTCTCTAAAAATCACGATATTATCCTGCTTCTTTGAACAAGATGAAAACATCAAGGACAATAACAACAAAATACCTGAGACTATACGCATAGTAGTAATTTTACAATCTACAAAGATAAAACTTTTTTCTTTTTGTTTGGAAGCCAAATAAAGGTTTTTTTAATACTTTTGTTATCTCAATAAATTTATAGTTTTATGATCATAAGAAGAATCAATTATTCATCGAGAAGGTTTGTTATCATGGCGATATTTTTTGTCGTGGTGTTGATCCTTATGGTCAAGCTGTTTTTGATACAAGTCGTTGATCAGTCGTATAAACGCTCGTCAGAAAACAATACGCTTCGTTACATAACGCAGTATCCTGCACGTGGAAAGATATATGACAGAAATGGCAATCTTCTGGTCTATAACGAAGCCATCTATGACCTGATGGTCATCCCTCGTCAGGTGAAGAATCTCGACACTCTTGCATTCTGTTCGACTATAGATATTTCCCGTGAGTCTTTTAACGAAAAGATGGCAAAGGCGAGACGTTATTCTTCTTTCAGCCCTTCTGTCTTTATGGCGCAGATTACCAAAGAGGAATATGGCAAGATAGCGGAGAACCTTCATCAATATCCTGGATTTTATTTTCAGACTCGTTCTGTGAGAAACTACCCTTATCCTATTGCGGCTCACACATTGGGAAACATTGGCGAGGTCGGCAAAAGGGATTTGGAAAAGGATTCTTATTATAAGCTCGGCGATTATATAGGCAAGTCGGGAATAGAGTCGTTTTACGAGAAGGAACTTAGAGGCGAAAAAGGCATGAAGATCATCGTCGTGGATGTTCATAATCGTGAGAAAGAACGTTTTATGAATGGTGAATTCGACACTCTTCCTGTCGCAGGCAAGGATATATATCTTGGCATAGACGCAGAACTTCAGGCGTATGGCGAAGCTCTCATGAAAAACAAGACTGGTTCTATTGTGGCTATCGAACCTTCAACAGGTCAGATACTTGCAATGGTGACAAGTCCTTCTTATGATCCTAACGAACTCGTGGGAAGAGTGCGTGGCGCTAATTATTCAAGACTGCTAAACGACACTCTCAAGCCTCTCATCAACCGTGCTACGAGCGGTATCTATCCTCCTGGTTCTACCTTTAAAATGATAAACGGCTTGATAGTCTTGCAAAGCGGTGTCGTAACTCCTAAGTCGACTTATCCTTGCTATGGAAAAGAAAGCCAGCCTATTCGTTGCACTCACTCTCATAGCAATCCGGTGTCGCTTTACGATGCGATAGAGAACTCGTGTAACCCTTATTTCTGGGAGACGTTCAGAGATATGTTCGCTTCTTCTCGTTTTGCTTCTTCAAAGGAGGCTTATCAATATTGGTATGATCTGGTGACAAGTTTCGGCTTGGGTTCTACATTTAAAACTGATATCCCATCGGAAGTGTCGGGTAACATTCCGAAGAGTTCTTTATATGACAAGATGTATAGAGGCGTGTGGAATTCATTAACGATCAGGTCATTGAGTATCGGTCAGGGCGAGATTTTGGTTACTCCGTTACAGCTTGCTAATATGGCAGCTGCTATAGGAAATGAGGGCTACTACTATCCTCCTCATCTCATAAAATCTTTCAGCGATGGAACGCCGATAGATTCCAATATGACGACAAAAAGAGTCATCGACATAAAGCCTAAGCATTTCAAGGATGTTAAGGTCGGAATGTGCCGCGTCTTTGAAGGCGAGGGCGGAACGGCGCGTTTCTCTGCGATAGATAGCATACAGGTGGCTGGCAAGACTGGCACCGCAGAGAATCCTCATGGCGACGACCACTCTCTCTTTATGGGCTTCGCTCCGGCCGACAACCCTCAGATCGCTATCGCCGTAGTGGTGGAGAATGCAGGCTTCGGATCTCAGTGGGCTGCCCCAATGGCAAGTCTCATGATTGAGAAATACATACGCGGTTATGTGAAGAATACAAAGAAAGAAAAAAGATTTTTAGAATAATGCCAACAAGAAATAACATAGTAGGAAAAATAGACTGGCCATTGTTGCTGATGTATCTCGCTTTGGTAATTATCGGTGTTACAACGATTTACGCTGCCGCTTATAACGAAAATCATCCTAGCATCTTTGATATGTCGCAGCATTATGGCAAGCAGGCGCTTTTCCTTGGTGTCAGCGTTTTTATGGGTCTCATCATCATGCTCATAGATGCTAAGTTCTTTAACGCTTTCGCATATGTAATTTATGGATTGTCAATACTTACCTTGCTTTATGTCCTTGTGGCTGGCTCTACCATAGCGGGTTCTAAATCTTGGATACAAGTCGGGGGATTCTCCTTCCAGCCTTCTGAGTTCGCCAAGTTCGGAACGGCATTGGCAGTGGCTCATTATCTTGGTGACATCAATACCGACTTTTCAAAATTTAAGACACAGATGATAGCGTATGCTATGGTGCTCTTCCCGATGATGCTCGTCTTATGTCAAGGCGACGCTGGTTCGGCCCTGGTATTTTTAGTTTTCATACTTGTATTCTATCGTGAAGGCATGTCGGGAAATATATTGTTGATAGGTCTTGCTGCAGTGGTCTTGTTCCTTTTAACTCTTTATTTCTCAAAATGGTACGTCTTGATAGGATTGGCGGTGATCTTTATAGCGCTTATGTTCTTCATCGAGAGATCGAAGAAAAACATCTGGAAATTGATAGCGGTATTTGCAGTCTCGACGATGTTTATCTTCTCCGTTGATTTCTTCTTTTATAAGGTTTTGAAGCAACATCAAAGGTCTCGTATCAATATTATATTAGGTGTTGAAAAAGACACTCGTGGCGTTGGCTACAACCTTCACCAGTCGAAGATTGCCATTGGCTCGGGAGGTTTCGCTGGCAAGGGTTATATGCAAGGCACGATGACGAAATATAATTTCGTTCCTGAGCAGCATACCGACTTTATCTTCTGTACGATAGGAGAGGAGTTTGGTTTCGTAGGTTCTTTTGTCTTGCTGTCGCTTTATCTTGCTTTGTTGATAAGGATAATATTGCTAGCAGAACGGCAGCGCTCGCCTTTCAGCAGGATTTACGGCTATGCTATAGCCTCGATTATATTTTTCCATCTCATGGTAAATATAGGAATGACAATAGGATTGATGCCTGTCATCGGAATCCCATTGCCATTCCTAAGCTACGGAGGATCCAGCCTCCTTATGTTCAGTCTGATGTTCTTCGTGTTCTTGAAACAAGACGCGAATAGGATGAATATTCTTTAAGAATTTTAGAATCTTAAAACTCTAGAACTCTAGAATTTTAAAGTTCTAGAATTCTATATCAAATTCCCAAAGAGATTCCGAGTCCCATTGCGGTTTTGACAAGGTCGTTGTCCATTGTCACGAAGTTCATTTTTGCCACAGCGTCTTCCAAAGGTACGGAGATGATGTTTGGATGACGATATGCGACCATCTTTCCGTATTCTTGATTCAACACCATTTCGAATGCTTTGACACCGAATTCTGCTGCGAGCACTCTGTCGTAAGCCACTGGCACGCCGCCTCTTTGGAGGTGACCTAATGTGGTCTCACGCATGTCGTGTTTGAAACCTGCTGCCTTCATCTGTTCGATGAATTTCTGTCCGATGCCGCCGAGTTTCACGTTCTCGTAACCTACTTCTTTGCTTACTTCGAATACCTGTTGTCCGTCTTTTGGTTTTGCGCCTTCAGAGATGACTACTACAGCGAAGCCTCTGTCGTTGACGAATCTGCTTTCCAGTTTCTCTTTGACCTTTTCAATGTCGTAAGGAAATTCTGGAAGGAGGCAGACTTCTGCTCCGCCAGCCACAGCTGCGTTAAGTGCAATCCATCCAGCGTCGCGACCCATCACCTCTAATACAAAGACGCGGTTGTGACTTGCCGCTGTCGTGACGAGTTTGTCGACTGACTCGGTGGCTATCTCGACAGCGGTCTGGAAGCCGAAGGTGCTGTCGGTCATAGAAAGGTCATTGTCGATGGTCTTAGGAACACCGATGATGTTCAATCCCTTGTCGAATAACTTCTTGGATATTCTCTGCGATCCGTCGCCGCCGATGTTGATGACGCAGTCGATGCCCATATATTGGAGCTTCTTGATCATCTCGTCAGAACGGTCTACTGTAGTCCATGTGCCGTCGTTGTTCTTGACTGGCCATGAGAACGGGCCGCCTTTGTTTGTTGTCTCTAAAATGGTGCCGCCTCTGAAATGTATTCCTCTGACGGTCTCAGGAGTGAGTCTGACGATTTCGCTTGGTTCCCATAACACTCCGTTAAATGCTTGTATGCTGCCGAGCACTTCCCAGTCTTTTTCCTGTGAGGCTCTCTTCACGATGGCTCTGATCACGGCATTCAAGCCTGGACAGTCGCCGCCGCCTGTTAATACTAATACGCGTTTCATATTGATTGTTCTTTTATGTAGAGACGTCACCCCTGTGGCGTCTTAAAAACAGAGACGCCACAGAGTGACGTCTCTACATTCTTTTTTATTTTAAATCTAATTTAATCTGTAATTCTTCGAGTTGTGCATCAGCGATTGTTGATGGTGACTCTGTCATTACGTCGCGACCCATATTGTTCTTAGGGAATGCGATGAAGTCGCGGATGCTTTCTTGTCCGCCGAACAATGAGCATAATCTGTCGAAGCCGAATGCCAAACCTGCGTGTGGTGGTGCTCCGTATTCGAAGGCGTTCATCAAGAAACCGAATTGTGCTTGTGCGCTTTCGTCGGTGAAGCCTAAAGTGCGGAACATCTTGTTTTGTAAGTCACGGTTGAAGATACGTACTGAACCGCCGCCGATTTCAACGCCGTTGAGGACGATGTCATAAGCGTTAGCTCTGATGTCAGCCCATTTGCTTGGTTCTTCGTCGAGAAGATGTTCGTCTTCTGGTTTAGGAGCTGTGAATGGGTGGTGTTTTGCGTAGTATCTTTGTGTCTCTTCGTCCCATTCCAAAAGTGGGAAGTCGATAACCCATAATGGTTTGTAGTCGTCTGGGTTACGGAGTCCGAGTTGGTTACCCATTTCAAGACGTAAGCAGTTCATCTGTTCTCTTGTCTCCATTGTCTTGCCGCTTAAGATGAGCAACATGTCGCCTGCTACTGCGCCGCAGCGGTCTAACCATGTCTTAAGGTCTTCTGGTGAATAGAACTTGTCAATAGATGACTTGATGCTGCCGTCTTCGTTATACTTGACGTAAACCAAACCTTTAGCACCGACTTGTGGTCTCTTGACGAAGTCTGTCAATGCGTCGATTTGCTTACGTGTGTATGATGCACAACCTTTAGCGTTGATTGCAACAACGATTTCTGAGTCATCGAATACAGGGAAACCTTTGCCTTGTGCTAAGTCTGTCAACTCGACGAACTTCATATCGAAGCGGATGTCTGGTTTGTCGCTACCATAATATTTCATAGCGTCGTGCCATGTCATACGTGGGAACTTATCGAATTCCAAACCTTTGACTTTCTTGAAGAGATGTTTTGTCAAACCTTCAAATGTGTTCAATACGTCTTCTTGTTCTACGAATGACATTTCGCAGTCGATTTGTGTGAACTCTGGCTGACGGTCAGCGCGGAGGTCTTCGTCACGGAAACAACGAACGATTTGGAAATATTTGTCGAAGCCAGCGACCATCAAAAGTTGTTTGAACTGTTGTGGTGATTGTGGAAGAGCGTAGAATTCGCCTGGATTCATACGTGATGGAACGACGAAGTCGCGTGCTCCTTCAGGTGTTGACTTGATGAGACATGGTGTCTCTACTTCGATAAATCCTTGTTCTGACAAATAGCTTCTTGTCTCGATAGCTACGTTGTGACGTAAGATAAGGTTGTTCTTCAAAGGGTTACGACGTAAGTCTAAGTAACGGTATTTCATACGAAGGTCGTCGCCGCCGTCTGATTTGTCTTCAATTGTGAAAGGAGGAGTCTTACTTGCATTCAAGATGTTCAACTCGTTGAGCTGTATCTCGATTTCTCCTGTTGGGATATTTGGATTCTTTGATTCTCTTTCGATTACTGTTCCTTTAGCTTGGATGACGAACTCACGGCCTAAAGTGCGAGCCTTTTCCATCACTTCTGCTGAACTGACGCCTTCTTGTAAGAAGAGCTGTGTCAATCCGTATCTGTCGCGGATGTCAATCCATAAGAGAGTGCCTTTGTCACGGACGCGTTGCACCCAACCGCTTAAAACGACTTCTTTTCCTGCATCAGCAAGACGAAGTTCTCCACATGTATGTGTTCTGTACATATTATTATATCAGTTTAATATTTATACTATTTTGACCTACAAAAATAATGATTTTTATTTCTCTTTTATCACTTTCATACAACAATTTCTGCAATCGAAATCTAAGCGGAATCTGCCTTTGTCATTAACAAGATATAATGATGTGGCAGGTTTGCCTATCTCCTTGCTACATATGTTGTTAGCATAACGAACACAGTGTTTTGTCGTCATCACAACGAGCTCGTCGCCAGAACGTAGTTTCTCCAATCCGTCTTCGATTATCTCAACGCCGTGTCTCTTGTAAAACTCTCTCGACTTTTCATTGATGACGTTGCCGAGATAACTTAAATTATCTTTTGGGAAAATCGCATTTGTATTCGGTGTTACAAATGTTTCTCTCTCGTTACGATGTTTCTCAATGAGATAAGATTTTAACTTCTCGACCAAATCTTTCTTCATCTCACCAAGAACTGATGCTCTGATGAAATAAGCTATTGGCTGTTGGCTATTGGCCATTGGCTCTGATTTGTAAGCTGTGGATGAAGTCTGTTGTCCGTTGTCCGTTGTCTGTTGACCAAATAAAACATCAATCTCTTCCACCGCAAATTCCGTATCGCCCCATTGTGATAACTTACTTTTTATATTATCTAACGCTTTTTCTGTGTTTATCGCAACTTCTTTATCTATGGATATATTCGTTGTAATATATTCAGAATCTGTGTTGTATAATTTAGCTGACAAAGCAAATCCGTCTTCTGTATCGGAGAATCTCAAGCTTATCTTCTGCTTTCTGTTGCCATTGGATTTCTCCAGTTCTTTCTCCCAGACATTGTCGTGATTTCTGAAGATTTTGCTTCCTTCAATCTTGAATCTCGTCGCCATCGAAATGTCAGTATTACTTGTGATAGTCTGTGAAAGACTCCTTGTCTTGTTTTCCGCAACAGCATTAACATTGAAACCTAAGAGATTGTTTTCTCTGTCCAAGAAGCAAAGTCCGTCGCCATTATGGAGTTCTTTTCCAGTTCTGATGGTGATGGATTTGTTTTTGACTTTTTCTATCGTGCCGAGATATTCGCCCATTGATTTTGGTGAATAAGGAGCGTCGATGTATTTCTGGCGACCGTGGATGAAATAATCGGTGAAACCTCTTGAGAATGACTTCTCTGGCGCTGGATAGAAAGTAGGGCTGCTTTCTCCGCGTGAGCTTCTGCATAAATCCTCGCGTTTTGCGATGACTTCGTCAATTTTATTTCTGTAATAAGCAGTGACGTTTTTGACATAGTCGACGTCTTTCAACCTGCCTTCGATTTTGAAAGAAGTGATGCCGGCGTCGATGAGTTCTTCTATGTTTTTGCTGTTATTCAAATCTCTTAATGAAAGGAGATGTCTGTTGCTAATCAGGCGTTTGCCTTCAGCGTTCTCGAGGTTCCAGCTGAGACGGCAAGGCTGAGCGCAGGCGCCTCTGTTAGCGGAACGACCGCCGATGACGTGGCTGAGATAACACTGACCGCTATACGATACGCATAACGCGCCGTGAACGAAATATTCTAAAGGAACTGTGGTTTTTGATCTGATGTCTTTTATCTGCTCGATGCTGAGTTCTCGTGCGAGCACGACTTGCGAGAAACCGACGTCTTCTAAGAACTTAACCTTCTCTGCTTCAATGTTATGACATTGTGTCGAAGCGTGTAGCGCGATAGGAGGCATGTCCATATTTAATAATGCCATATCTTGAACTATAAGCGCATCGACGCCAGCGTTCCAGCAGTCGTAAGCGAGCTTGCGAGCGTCTTCTAACTCGCTGTCGTACAACAGAGTATTCATTGTGACGTAAACCTTTGCATCGAAGAGAGCGGCGTGTCTGCACAGAGCCTCTATGTCTTCGATACTGTTGCCCACCTTTTCACGAGCGCCAAAACTAGGTCCACCTATATATACTGCGTCAGCGCCATGGTTGATGGCAGCGATGCCAACTTCCAGATTCTTCGCCGGCGATAAAAGTTCTATTTTTTTCATAAGGGAAATTATTGGTTTTGCAAAGATAAGAAAAGTCAACAAGTTTTTGTAATGAACATAATTAAAAAGACGCATCAATGTTTGTTTATTTTTAAGGTAACATTGATACGTCTCTACATTTCCTAACTGAAAAAAACGCTTCCCACGTCAACCAGTTCTCCGTCGTATAATTCGATGAGATTGAAACCGTTGTCTTTTAGGAATTTGTCGAGAGCTTCTTTTTCTTTTAAATATTTAGTGCTGCCGCAGACTATCAGATTGTTCTTCCAGACGCCGCAACATCCAGGGAAAAATCCATGGTCGTGACCTTCTAATTTAATCTGCTTAGGATCGATGTAAAGAACTCTGAACTCTGAACCTTGAACACAGAACCCTGACTCTGTGTCTTTGCGACTCTGCGACTCTGCGACTTTACAAATGCTTTCATCTGATGTAATAAAAACATTTTCCTTCAACGCCACAAGATTACATCTCGTATATCCTTGATTTACATGAATATGATTTTCGTATAATGACAAAATCGTCGGGTCGGTGTGTTTGAGATTATGTATCAAAGTGTCGCCGATACCGACTGCATTATAAGGTACTGTCTCGGGATATTTCTTCCCGACTTCTTTCTTGCCTTCTGTCAGTTTTATTTTTCTTTTCTTCAGTTCCTTGACGATTCTCTTCGGAGCGTTAGGCGCATAGACAAAACCGTCTTTATGTTGGAAGAAGAAAATGTCAGGATGAGCAGATATTGACTTATAAGTTATATCAGTAGGATTTAAGAATAATACATTACCGAGTTTCTTGAGATTTTTCTTTGCTTCCTCCGGCATCCTCGAATCCGCTATTATCGTAGGCAATTCTTCTCTTGAAGTTATAGTAAAGTCAAAATCATTTTGTGGACAATGTCTGTTGTCTGTTGTCTGTTGTCTGTTGTCTTTAATCTTAAATTCAACATTCTCAAACCTTTCCAACAATAATTTCTTATTCTCGCTTTTCCAGCCGATAGCGTGGTTTATCTGTGACTCAGGAACATTGATGATAATGTCTTTACTTCTTAGCATCTCAGCATCTAAGCATCTCAGTTTCTCTTTCCAGATATTGCTGAAGACCATCTCGGCGAAGTTCTTGTGGTAAGGTCCGGCAACATAAGCTTCGTTATCTAATTCGTCGGAGGTATGAAGTCCGATTCTTAAGACTTTAACGTCGTTTTCTGTGAAGTATGAATATAATTTTGCAGAACGTCTGACAGCTTCTTCGATAGAAAGCGCTTCATAGTCTCCTGATCGATACATCGCTGCTAATTCGGTGTCTTTCACTACGATACAAGGATATATGCGGGTTTCTTTCGCGCCGAGATTTACTATGTCATTTGCTGTCTGCAAGTCGTGTTCTTCTTTGCTCGACGGCAATCCTATCATCATCTGCAGTCCTAATGTTATTCCTTCGGAAAGGATTGTCTGCGAAGCTTCTACTATGTCGTTGTAAGTATGTCCGCGTTTGCATTGTTTCAGGATTTCGTCGTTGGTACTTTGCGCTCCGAGTTCGATGTTACGCATGCCGAGGCGTTTTATTTCTTGGACGCGTTGGAGCGTGATGTAGTCGGGACGAGTGCTGCAGCGTATGCCGTCGATAAGGCCTTTGTCGAGATAAGGCTGCACGGCCTCAAGATAATCGTTCTGCATCTGGAGAGGAAGGCCGGTGAAATTGCCTCCGAAAAATGCCACTTCAACAAAACGCTTCTCTTCCTTGAATGAGGCTAAGTGACTGTCAATAATAGCCTTGACATCATCGGCTTTGACAATGTCGTTCAATCCTGTTATGCTAAACTGATTGCAGTAAACGCAACGATAAGGACAGGCCAATTCTGGCAAAAAGATAGGTATGTTGTAGTGTTTAATCATACTGCAAAAATCATAAAAAAATCATTTCAAAACTTAAGCCCAAAATTATTATATTTGCAAAGATGAATTTTAATTATAATAACTATGAAATTACACATTAAAAACATTATCTTAATTACAATGCTAGCTTTTGTAACTATAGGTGGAACAACAAGTTGCAGCAGCAAGAAAAAGTTAGCAAAGAAAGAGTATGAAGCTAAGCTTTTACAAGCAAAGACTGACTTGAACGCTATTATCGAAGGAACTACACAATGGACATTAGAAGAACAAAAATCAAGAATTGAAGAAATAGAAAAATCTGATCTTCAAAATGCAGAAATAGATGCATTGATTGTCAAGGCAAAAGAAGTCGTTGAACGTAAGATGGCAGAAGCAGCACGCGTTGCTGAAGAAGAACGTCTCCGCCAGATAGAAGAACAGAATAAGGTCAAACAGGTGACCTCTTTGGAAGATTACTTCGCAATCATAGCAGCTGCTCCAAATGCAGACGCTGCTAATGCCAAGATAGCTGAGGCTTTGAATTTATTCGCATCACCTGATGTTCCAGTCCTCATCATTGTCTATCATGTCGGCGATATCATTGATTATGACGCTCCAACAACAGCAGAGAGATATTTGAACTATATCAAAGACCAAAAGAAAGTGGCTGTCGGCGTATATAATATCAAATATGATAGAAATGACAAAATCACTGAGTTAGAATTAATTAAAAAGTAAATGTTATGAAGAAAATATTGTTGACATTGTTATTCGGTATATTTCTTATCGGTAATACACAGGTTTTTGCTCAAGAATTAAGCCCAGAACGTAAACAAGCTGTCGATAGCCTCGCTCTTGAAAAAGTTCGTGACCTTAGCAAATATATCAAGATCGTCGGATCTAAAGAGACTCCATGGAGTGAAGCTAACAGAGTCATCGACCGCGCAGAAGAGCTCTTCGCTCCAGATGCAGAAATAGGCGTTTCTTCATTGGCATCTAATGAAGTGATGTACTACAAAGTACGTAAATACCTCGAACGCTTGATGCGCCTCAACTACGACAGAGTTGAAATTGACTGGTATAAAATAGAATACGTCAGCGACTTGCAACGTCAGCCAGACGGAACTTATGTGGGTGTTATCACAGTGTTCCAGACATTCAAAGGCTTCGATAAAGAAGGTCGTCTCATCTACCAAGACACAACCAAAAAAGATATCACAGTCTACGTGAAGCGTAAAGAGACACAGATCGGCGGTCGCCTCATCGGTTTCTGGGATGTCTTGCTCGGTGACATGAGAGTTAAAGAAACTTCACTTAAATAATGAAACATAACAGCTCCTAATTTTTGGAGCTGTTTTTACTAAAATATCATAATGAATAAAATTCTGCGAATCTGTACCTTGTTGATACTCGGTATATCTGTTAAATTATCTGACGCTCAAGTTTATACAAACCTCGGTGACGTCCAGACAGACGAAAAGGCTTTCTATACTATGACAAAACAGATGAGTCAGTTTATGAGCCGTTTCAACTATGAAGAAGATCAGTATGGAAAGAAAATCCATCCTGACTCACCCGACTACAGAAATAGAATGAAACGCAAGACAGTGCTGCCTCTTTTGTTCGATATGGAAAATCCAAGAACAAACGGCTCTCTGCGCGATTTCTTCATCTCCGACCTCACACAGTCAGATTCCAATTACTTCGAATTCCTCGGAGGAAAATGGTATTCAGAAGTATCGGCGACATTCAAAATGAATGGCCAAAGCGTCGATATAAGCATGATATTCGCAATAGAACAAGAGAACCTCGGATCTAAATGGGTGCTTACAAATGTTTATTTCTCAGAGTTCAGCAAGCTTTTCCCTAAAGGTGATATCGCTGAACAACAAAAACATTTCCTTCATCCAATGAGCCATGAACTGGATTTCATGAATATCCATAAAGTGTTCAAAACACCGGAATGCATAGAATATTACGCATCTAAAACATATTCACCTGATTACCTTACTCTGTTTTTCTATGAGATAAAGAAAGGTAATCTCGTATTTGAAAAGATAAATAGCGAGAAATTCCATGTCTTCCAAATAGATAACTGGTATTTCGAAGTGTCATGGTTCAATAGAGATGGCTTGAATACCGGATGGTTAATATCAAATCTCATCTTCTTGAAAGATAATGAAAAAGAAGAACTCCTGAAATTTTACCAACCAAATATCAATAAATAACAATGAAAAAAATATCAATATCTTTAATATTATTTTTCTTAACGTTATCAATAACAGCTCAAACCACCTTGTCTGATAAAGATATCAAAGAGTATGAAAATCAGATATATCAGATGGTGAACTATCTTCAAGAGACTGTTAACTTCATCGGTGATCCCGATAACTATGCCCAGGAAAAAGATATAATCTTTAAAGAGAGCTATAACAAGATCTTCAGAGACGAGAATGTCCAGATAGAAGATGACCTCGATGAAAATAGAGGTACAACTATCAATAAAGATGTTCAGGCATATCTTAAAGATATAGATTTCTTCTTTCATGATGTAGAATTTACATTTGATATTCAGAGTGTTATCCCTCAAATCAATGAGTTGGGCGAGACATTCTTTAAGGTGGAGATGGTAAGAACAATCGCTGGAAATGCAATCACTGGCGATTCAATAAATAATTCTAGAAATCGTTTCCTTGAGATAAATCTTGATACATATAAGAAGGAACTTAAGATCGTCAGCTTCTATACCACTAAACCTAATGCTAAGGAAGAATTGTACAATTGGTGGAATTCTATGAGCAGCACCTGGAAACATTGTCTTGGCAAAGATTATTTCATAGCCGAGGATGTGGAAATTAGTGATGTCAATAAAATCTTGACAGATGGCTATACTATGTTGGTTAAGAAGGATTTTGTTCTTCAAGATTCTTTCATGATCGTTGGCAACGACACAATGTCGATGGATCGCATTGGTGAGTTGTACGGACATAGACCAGATACTATCGTATATATTGACGATGTGGTGTCACGTTGGGTTGAAGATACTATAATAACATCATTGTCACCTGTTTATGAGATACTTCAACAGATAGCAAAAACTACAGAAGTGAATGTTGCTGGCGATGAGAATATCGTCAACCTCAATCCTTTGTCAGAGTTGTCAGAACTTCGTTCGCTCAATTGCTCTGATACAAAAGTGTCTGATATCAATCCAATTCGTAACTTGAATAAAATCAAGGAGCTGAATATCAGCGGAACTAATGTGACAGACATCTCTAACCTGAAATATGCCAATGTCGTTCAAGCTTTTAAAGCTGATAACGTCCAGATAAGCGACATCTCTGTAGTGTCTTTCTTCAAAGATCTTAACAATTTGTCTTTGGCAAATACCAATGTTAGCGATATTGCTCCAGTGTCGAAATGTACTAACTTGACAACTCTTAACTTGTCGGGAACACAAGTCACGGATCTCGCTCCTTTGTCTAACTTGTTGAATCTTTATGATTTGGATATCAGCAACACTCCTGTGTCAGACATCGCTCCATTGCATAATCTTGTAAACCTTCATTTCTTGAATATCGAAGGTACTAAAGTGACTGATTTAGCAGCACTTAATAATTTGGACGTACTTAATGAGGTTAACTTCTCGAATACTCAGATTTCAGATTTGATGCCATTGGACAAAATGTCACGATTAAGCAAGATTTATTGCGACAACTCATTGGTTGATAAGAAGATGGCTGATACTTTCATGAGCTCTAATCCTAATGTTCTTGTTATCTATGAGACTAAGGCTCTTGAATTGTGGTGGAATGCCCTTCCTTCATTTTGGAAAGACCTTTTGACAGATCAGGCAATGACAAGCAAGAGACCTTCTAAAGAGGAACTGCATTCTATCATTAATATAAAGAATCTTAAGATAAACCATTTCATTCAAGACGCAGAACCTATCAGTCGTTTGACTAACATAGAGTTCCTTGATATGTCAGATTCAAAGATCGATGACTTGTCTCCACTTTATGGATTACATAATCTTAAATCTTTAAATGTTAAAAATACAGCTGTTTCAGATTTGTCATCTTTGTCAAATCTCAAGAATCTGAAGGAACTCAATATAGAAAATACAGAAGTCAAGTCGTTGCAGCCTCTTTATGAACTTTCAAATATCACTAGGATATATGCAGATGGAAGCAAGGTGAGGAAAGATGAGGCGGTCGAGTTGAAGAAAAAACAGAGACAAGTAACTGTCATTTATCAGACAGAGGATCTTAGATCGTGGTGGGGAAATCTGATTTCACCATGGAATGAAATCTTTAGCGACCATGTCATGTGTAATTTAAATCCTACAGCGGAACAATTGCAATCTATTGTTGACATTGAGGAAATTGTCGTTGACCCAAGCAGTGTTGTATATAGTCTTGAACCATTAAGACAGATGTCATTCTTGAAGAAGTTGATAATAAACAATAATCAGATTCAGGACCTTACACCATTGAGCGATAAGGAGTTCTTGGAAGTTTTATCGGTAAGCGGTAATCCTATCGATAATATTATTCCATTGGCTGACTTACATTCTTTGAAGAACTTGAATATTGAGAATACGCCTGTTGCGGATCTGACACCTATAGCTTCTTTGAAGAATATCAAGGTTCTTAACATTAGCGGAACATCTGTAAGAAATCTTAAACCGCTTGCTGAGTATGAATCTTTAGAAGACTTGTCAATAGTCAACACATTTATAAAGAGTGTCGTTCCTTTGGAAAGTATCACTTCCTTAAAGCATCTGAAGGCTTATAAGACAAAGATTAAAAGTAAGCATATCACATTGCTGAAGCAGAAGTTCCCTGATTTGAATGTGATTTATTATTAATCGATAATCCAATCTCCAATAATTTGATCTGCAAGTTGTTGGAGATTTTTTATTGAGAAGGTGCTGTCGTAGCAGTTCAGAGAATGGCGTTTCTCAAGCTTGCTGGTATAGTCAGAGAATCTATATGTCTTGTGCATGCTTGTTCCTTTGACCCATTCGTAATGTGTGATTGTAGGAACTATTCCGGCGTTGGAGATATAGACGGAATCTCCTTCACGTACGATTGTAACTTCTGCCATGCCGCCAAGCACTCTTGGAGCTGCCAATTGTCCTGAGGTGTAATTGCCTAATGAATAATAACATAGAGCTTTATTGCCATTGTCACATTCAATCCATTCGATGCTTTGTAATACATGAGAATGGGTTCCAATGATTAGATCTGCTCCGTTTTTTGTCATCAGCTGAGCCAGATTACGTTGGTTTTTATTAGGTTTATAAACATATTCCTCGCCCCAATGTGGGAAGACAATAGTGAAGTCGGCTAACTGCTCGGCTTTACGTAAGTCGTTTATAATTAAAGTCGTATCGATAAGGTTGACGAGATATGACTTGTCTTTCGGCACTATGTGGCCGTTAAGTCCGTAGGTGTAATTTAAAAGAGCAAACTTGATTCCGTTTCTCTCGATTATCTTAATGCTTTCTCTTTCTTCTTGGTTTTCGTTAATGCCTAAGCATACTATTTCATTATGTTTTTTCCAATAGTCGATGCAATTGTAAACGCCTTGAACTCCAATGTCTAAGGTGTGGTTCGATGCTTGTAGTACTACATCGAAACCTGCTTCTCTGATGGCGTCTCCGAGTTCGAAAGGCGAGTTGAAGTTAGGGTAGCCGTCATAAGGACGGAAGCTGCCGCCCAAGATTGTCTCCTGGTTTATAATAGCAATATCGGCTTCTTGAAAGTCATTCTTCATGACCTCAAAAAGCCGGTTGAAATTGTATGTGCTGTCGTTAATCCTTCCTGATTTCAACACTGAGTTATGAATCAGATTGTCGCCGACGGCAACGATCCTGACAACATTATTGCTTGATGTTTTGTCTTTAACTTGTTTGTTCTTAATACATTCTGTATTGCCGTTTGGGAATAACGCTATTCCTAAACCTAGTATCATCAATAATGTTCTTATCATGTCAAAATCAGTTAATGAATATTAATCGTCGTAAGATACGAGCTTGCCTTTGCTGTTGAATTCAATCTCTAAGGTATCGTTAAGTTCGATGGTTATACGATTGAATTCTCTTTCTATATCAGTGATACACATATCGTTGTGATATGTCTCAACATAGTCTGTAATTTCTTTCAAGATGAAAGCTGTAGGAATACATTTCTGTTTGCTGCTTACGTCAGTCCATTCGCCTTTAGCGTTAAAATCTATCTCAGTGCCGTCTTCAAAGCGAATCTTGTAATCGACATCTGCAAATTCTTTGTCGCAGAAAATGTATTGGATGTTATAATTCTTGAAATAAGTTTTAACAAATTCTTGTGCAGTTGCAGGAAGTTGTTCGAATTTAGCCATTCCGTTTTGAGCGAAAGCGTTTACACTCAAAAAGATGGTTAATGCTAGTGCTAGGATGTTTTTTTTCATAGTTAAAAGTTTTTAAGTTTTTATTAGTCTGATTTTTTATAAAAGTGTCTTATTTTTTACAAAAGTATTGTGTTCCTAGATTTTAAGCAAATAGATAATGTTGATAATGATATCGATATTGTAGATATTGGTAAAATTATTTAACCCAGATTATATTTTTTTTGTCTTTTTCAAAGAAGTTGTTAGTCTTCTGAATGTCATTGCTGAATCCTAAAAGGAAACCGCCGCCGCCTGCTCCGCACAATTTCACTTGGAATCCTTCTTTGTTAATATCTGTTAAGAAATATTCTCTTGTCTCTTCCGGAATGGTATGCGACAATAACTCAATCTGTAATTTTGAAAGCTGTGACAAATAATTGTAAAACTCATTATCTTTCTTTTCGATAAATGATTTTATACAGTTGCTTACAGTAGGAGTATATTCGTTATCGAACTTATTTAGGTAAGCCTTGTCTTCTCTAAGTTCCTTGAAACGCGTGACCAAAGGTGCTGTCGGGCTTTTGATTTTAGTGTCAATCAAGAAGATATGAATATCTTCAGACATGAAATTATCTTCCAATATTGTTAACTGTTGTCCGTTGTCCGTTGTCTGTTGTTTTAAGATAAAAGGTTTTCCAAGATAACATTGCAAAGGGTCCATGCCGGAACTGCTGCCATGAAAGAAGCTCTCCATCTTTGCAAGAAAGTCTTTCAATTTAGGAATATCGTTAATTTCTATTAACTTATAACGGTCGTAAATAGCAGCTACCAAAGAACCAGAGCTGCCAACGCCATAGCCGAGGGGAATATTGGAATCGAAGAATAATCCAGCGTCGAGTTCCATGCCGAATCTCCTTAAATCGAGGATTCTGAATCCGTCATTATTGCAGAGATAATCATAGAACTTACGTATGCTTGCGTTCGACTCGAAGCCTCTTGCCGATGGGCGGTTTATGACAGAACTCCACTCTCCAAATGCTGAATAATAAGGAGTCAACAATGCCTCCGAACCGAATATCATAGAATATTCGCCGAATAAAATGAGTTTGCCGTTGTACCTTTTCATCTCAAAACCTTATCTTCGATGTATTTGTTTTCAAAACAATAGTCTTTTAACACATTCTCAATGAAGTCATGTACTTGTTCAGAACATGAGTCAGGGTAGAGAAGATGTACGTTAGGACCTGCGTCTAATGTGTAACATACAGGGAGACCAGTGTCTTTTCTGAATTCTAAAATCTTGTTGATAATATTGATAGTATTAGGTTCCTTGAGAGTATATGATGGTGTTGAAGTCGCCATAAGGTCGTGGAGCTGATTCGCTTCTGCTTCCGCGATTCTTATAAAACCTTCTACATCACCTTGTTTCAATATTGTCAATAGGTCTTCAGTGTTTTTTCTTGCTGTAGCATAGCGCATCTCGGCCATAGGATGCTCGTTCATCAAAGAATGTCCTGCGCGGCTGGAGACGCTTTTTTCTTTTGAGCTTACTATCAAGATAGTGTCGTGATAAGTTTTGAAGACAGGATGTAGCATATCTCCGATAGGGATGGCGAATTCGTCAGAACTGCTTGGTAATGATGGCGTCTCGCCCCATACTGTCATCAACGGATAGACAGAACGTGCAGCGCTTCCAGATGCCAGTCTCGACAGAAACGAAGCTTCTTGCAAATCGATAGGCTTGTCCTGATATTTTATCGCAAGCAGGCACATAATCAGCGCGCTCATAGAAGAAGCGCTGGAGGCAATGCCTGAAGAATGAGGGAAAGAGTTGTAGCTCTCAATCTTAAGGTCGAGTCCTTTTAGAAATGAGAAATGCTGTTCGTTTTCGAGCAGATATTTCTCAATCTTACTTTTAAAAGCTGGGTTTTCTTTGCCTTCGAAGTAGAATTCCATATTGGTGGAATCGGTGCCGTTTTCGTTATATGTCACTTTTGTCTCTGTGAAACAGTTGCTCAAGGTGAAGCTTATTGAAGGGTTGTTAGGAAGTTGATTTCCATGTTTGCCCCAATATTTCACTATCGCTATGTTAGAAGGACTGCGTTTTATGATCTGATTGTTATTCATTTGTGAACTGGATTGATGGCTAATGGCTAAAGACTAATGGCTAATGGCTAATGGTAAGACTTTTGCCCTTTGTCATTTGTCCTTTGCCACAATGCTATAAAACAATATCTTGATATCTAAATACAATGTTAAGGTCTTTGCTGTCGAAATATTTCTTGACTTTCTCTTCGTCCCATTCTGTCGCTACCAGGAAGAAGTCGCCGCCCCATGCTCCGAGTGACTTTATCTCTCCTTCGAAGTCGTTGAAATATTTTCTGAGTCTTCTCTGTTCCAGACATGCCGCTGTTATTTCCTCATGTATCTTGATGAAATAACAGAAGTCGCGAAGTGTCTGTATGTTAGGTAAGGCTCTGCTTATCTCGCTGATAGATTTTATCTCGCTGTCGTAATTCTTGTCCTTGCTTAAAAACGCCTTTACCTCTCTTGCAGAATTTTGCTTATGGCCGAGATACACGAAATAGAGGTTGTCTTTGAATACAGGGTCGAAGTTGGCTGCTTCTATCTTTTGGCTTATGGCCTGAGGCGCGGTTCTCATCACCTCGAAGAAAATAGGGTGGTTGTATTTCGCGCATGCGATGTCGTAGCCTGATCCTTTGAATGTCTGATCCAAAAGCTTATATGGGTTTATCTCAGCCCATTCTGCTATATTATTGATTAATGTGGAGCTGCTGCCCAAACCCCATTGCGGGTCGAAATCCAGGTGTGTGCTGAATTTATAGTCGTGAGCCTCGGTGAAGATGTTTTCGTTCAATGCCTTGGCTTTCGTCAAAATATCTGACAATCGCTCTGCCTTTTCCTTGTCGTCGGTGCTTTTAATGCTGAAATCGTTTTTATCTAAAACAGCAGAAAACCAATGGCTGTTTGACTCTGAACTTTGAACTTTGAACTCTGAACTTTGAACCAAACTGTGGGCAATGTCTGTAGTCCGTTGTCCGTTGTCCGAAGTCTTATAAAAAGCGTCCCAATGGATAAGACCATCGTTGCTATCCAGATTTTCAACTTCCAGACTTTGTCCTTTTTTCAAAGGCAGTGCCAATGCTGTCGCACCTTTCAACACGAGATATTCTCCCGTCAATAAAAACTTGCCATTCGATTTATAAAGCATAACTCTTAATTAATTTAAGATTAACTCCTAACTCCTAATTCCTAACTCCTAACTGAACAAAGAAATTTCTCGACTTCAGAATATGAAACGGTTTTATCTTTAAAATGTTCTGCAGCCAGACCTTTTTCTTCTTCTGTAGCTCCGAATTGGTTGAGGATATTAGCAAGGTGCATCTTCATGTGTCCTTGTTGGATGCCTTTTGTTGTCAATGACTTGACAGCGGCGTAGTTGTTGGCGAGACCCATAGCGGCTGCTATCATCATCAGCTGTTTCGCTGAAGGATTGCCTAACAACTCAAGTGATTTATTTGCCAATGGGTGTAATGAAGTGAGACCGCCGACGGTGCCGAGTGCCAATGGCACTTCAAGTGTAAATCTGAAGATGTCGTCTTTGATCTCTACATATGAGAGGCTGCCGTAATGACCGTTTCTTGAAGCGTAAGAATGGCCTGCCGCTTCCACGGCGCGGAAGTCGTTGCCAGTAGCGATGACTACAGCATCGATGCCGTTATAAATGCCTTTGTTATGTGTAGCAGCGCGATATTCGTCAATGTTTGCGATGTCGACTGCCTTCTTGAATTTC
Source organism: Bacteroidales bacterium (assembly GCA_045612345.1). Lineage (GTDB taxonomy): Bacteria > Bacteroidota > Bacteroidia > Bacteroidales > F082 > Limimorpha. The sequence goes on along the minus strand of JAZKYV010000008.1, from coordinate 34,633 downwards.
TCTGCGAAAGCCCTGCCGTCGAGTTGGTCATAGACGCCGTTGAGTTCGTCGGTGTGACATTCAACCCAAACCTTAACCTTGCATTCTGGAGTGTAGTTCGACAAGATGCACATCACTATCTCGACTTCTCTTTCGTCTTTATCCAATGACTCTTGGCGAGCGAAGAAGTCCTGCAGGCTGTGGCCGAAGCTCTCCAATATCGAGTTGATGAAGTTGGCGCCCATGGAGTCGCAGGTGTTGAAGGTGACGCGAAGCTGATAATAGTTCTCGATTTTATCTGTGAAGTCGATGAGTTCTATGTCGATGATGCCGCCGCCGCGTTTCTCCATCTTTTCGGTGATGGAAGCGGTGTTGAGGAGGAGTTCCTTCTTGATCTCAGGCATGAGATTCAACAAAGTTTCTTTCTTTCCTTTCCAGCAGAAATGCACTTGACCGACCTTCTTCACGTCGATGACCTCAGCGTGGAAGCCGCCACGTTCGCCCCAGAACTTGGCTGCGGCAGAAGCTGCTGCAACAACAGAGCTCTCTTCAATAACCATAGGTACGATATATGACTTGCCGTTGATGATCACGTTAGGTGAAACACCGTAAGGTATGTGATAGTTGGAAATGGTGTTCTCGCTGAACTCGTCAAACTGTTTCTGACGTTTTTCGTCCTGATGCCAGAAACTCTTCAATAAAGCAATAAATTCACTTGGATTCTCCACGAATTCCGCAACGGCTTTCAACTTATCTTCTTTGATAAGCTTTGAAAAACCTTTCTTTATGATATCTCTTTTTTTCATAATATTTTAAAGTCAACAGACAATGGACAACTGTCAACAGACTTTGTCCACATTTGAAAGATGATAATTATTTTTTTAGATAATCTGGTAGAGACGTCACTCTGTGGCGTCTTTAATACAGAATGTCTTTCTTCGCAAAAATAATAAAATATTACCTTAAAAAATATTATCTTTGCGCAATAACTAAATTTAATGTTTATGAAGAAAATTTTAACATTTATTTTATTGACAATATTGAGTTTTAACGTTAAGGCTCAGACATCTTTAACAGAAGCTGTCGACTTCACAGGAACAGATTGTTATGGTGAAGAAGTCATAAACTTATTTGAAATCTTAGACAGAGGACAGTATGTGCTTATAGATTTCTACTTCTATTCATGTCCTCCTTGTCAGACAGCAGTTTCACGTGTAGTTGAAGCATATGAGGCCTTCGGTTGCAATAAACACGATGTGTTCTTCTTGGAAGTAACACATGTTGATAATGATGAGATCTGCCAATGGTGGGCAGAGAAATACGGTGTCGGATATCCTACTATTGGAAAAGACGGCGGCGGTGTTGCGATACAACAAGCCTATGGTATCCCAGCATATCCAACATTGGTATTGATAGCTCCAGATCGTAAGATCTTATTGCAAGACATGGATTATGATTCAATCAAAGAACTTGGCGCTCAATATATCATAGATCAACTTGAACAGTTTGGTATCGAGAAACACGGCTGCGATGATCCAGTCGTTAGTGATCCAGTCGTTGATGTGAAAATTGATGAAGTCACTTATACAACAATCACTGCTACTTTAACTCCAAGCGAAGAATGTGCTTCTTACGATTTTATGATCAGCACAGAAGCTGAGATGGAACAATGGGCTGGTGCATTTGGCGTTGATTTGGAGACTTTGGTTTCAGAATGGGGCATTGAAAAAACCGCAGCTTATACTCACACTTGGAAAGATCAGGTTCCTAACACAGAATACACAATCTATGTCTTGCCAAAAGATGCTGAAGGCGACGCATTGCCAATGGAAAAGACAAAGGTATCAACAGCGGTTCTCGGTGGCGAAGGCGTTTCAGTAATCGATCTTGAAGTTGAAGTGTTGTCAAACACTTCAGTATTTGTGACAGCAACACCTAACGAAGAGACTGCGGAATATCATTACATCCTTATAGAAAAGGCTTACGCTGATTCAATAGGCGTTGACTCAACAATGCAGATTCTCCACGAAGATCCATACGCTCTTTATGATATTGATGAATGGGAATGGATTGACTTGTCAGCTAAGACAGAGTTCTATGCTATCGCTCAAGGCAAGAACGTAAATGGAGAATGGGGCGAGATAACAAAAGTGGAATTCGTCACATCATTGGAAGATGTTATCGAACTTGTTGAAAACGACTTCAAGATGTATCCGAATCCTGCAACATCACATATCAATATCAGATCTGAGAAGTCAGGTAAAGCAGATGTCAGCATTTATGATATGACAGGCCGTCTGGTGAAAAACATCAGCGTATCCGACATCAGCAATGCGACAATAAACGTCAGCGACATTGAAAAAGGAATGTACCTTATTGATGTCAATGGCAAGAAGGAGAAAGTCGTTATTTTGAATTGAAAATTGAAAAATGAAAGCTGAAAATTATTTCAGCTTTCATTTTTTTAGCTTTTAACTCAAATTATTATTTTTTTAAGAAAAAATGCCTTCTGGTTTTTAAATTTATCTTAAATTTGCAGATTATTTTTCAATAACATTTTAAATCAAAATCATCCAAAAATGAAGAAAATTTTATCAATTGTTTTCGCTTTGTTTTTAAGCATTAGCGTAAGCGCACAAACAACTTTAACAGAAGCTGTTAACTTCACATCAACAGCTCATAACGGCGAAGAAATCGACCTCTTCGAAATCTTAGACGGTGGTCAATATGTATTGATCGACTTCTTCTTCTCAACATGTGTTCCTTGTAAAGAATCAACACCAAGACTTATCGATGCTTATTATATGTTAGGTTGCAACGAAGGTGACATCTACTTTATGGAAGTGTCTCCAACTGACAATAATGCATCTTATTCAATTGGACAATGGTTCGCTCAATTTGACATCCCATTCCCAACAATCCACACACAAACAGGTGGTGACACAGGTGACAAGATTGAAGAAATGTATGGCATCACAGCTCACCCAACATGTATCCTCATCGCTCCTGACCATCAAATAGTTCTTCAAGACTATTTCCCACAATCAGCAGAATCAATGGTTGAATATTTCACAACAAACTTCGATATCGAAGCAAGTTACTGTGGCAACCAAACTCCATCAGTTGCTGTTGAAACAACAAAAGTTATGGGCAAAACAGGTAAAGACATCCTCGAAGCTTCAACAAAAGTTCACGTTGACTTCCGCGCTAACGTAGCAGTTGATAAATTCTACTATGCAATTTCAACATCAGCACAATTGACATCAGATGATGTTATCGCTAACGGTACTTTAGCAGAAAGCAACGAATTCTCATACACATTCGAAGGCTTGACAGAATCAACAAAATATTACGTATATGCGCAAGCTATTGGTCACGATGGTGAAAACGGTGAAAAAACAGTTCTCGAAACAAGAACATTATGTCCTGGTGATGATGGCGAAGTAACATTTGAACTTACTGTTCAGATTTCAGCATCACACCTTGTTGCTAAGGCAGTTCCAAGTGAATCAACAGCTGACTATCACTTCGGTTTCACAAGAAAAGAATACTATGATGAAGATGCAGAAACTGGTTTCCCAACAGAAAACCAATTCATCTTCCTCAACGCACTTGCAAATGACGGTTATGAATTCTGTGATGCAGAAACATACGAACTCCCACTTAAAGATGAAAATGGAACTCCAAGATTCCAACCTAACACTCCTTACTACGTAGTTGCAGTAGGTAGAAATGGCGAAGGTCAATGGTTCGCTCCAACAAAATATGAATTTGTTGTTGAACAACCAATAGGTCCAGCTGAAGTTTATTTAAAGGCTAAACCAATGGCAACAAGCGCTACTATCTCAGCTGTTCCAAATGACTTCACAGTAGAATTCCACTTCGGTCTCGTAACAAAAGAAACTTATGATACTTTCGGTGCAGAATCTTTGATTTCACAAATCCGTAATGACGGTTATCCATACTATCAAGCATCAGAATCAACATGGGATGATCTTGAACCTGACACAGAATATGTAGCTTTAGGTTCAGCTCTCAACGCTGGTAACGAATGGGGTGAAACTGCAGTTGAAATCTTCTCAACAACAAAAGGTGACGCATTGGTAGAAGCAGGTGCAAACTTCAACATCTATCCAAACCCAGCTCAATCAATGATTAACATTGAATCATCATTGAACGGTGAAGCTCAAGTTTCTATCTTCGACATGACAGGTCGCTGCGTAAAAGAAGTTTCAGTAGCTGATATGAGCAATGTCGCTATCAACGTAGAAGACTTGAACAAAGGCGTTTATTTCATCGCAGTTCAACAAGATAAGAACTACAATATCCAAAAATTAGTTATTGAATAATTGTTCGCTAACAAATATGAAAAGGCAGCTGCTAAATTTTGGCAGCTGCCTTTTTTTATTGAATTATAATTATTATATTTGCTAGCGTTTATTTTAACAATTAAAAAAATAACTATGAAAAAATTATTATCTATCCTTATCGCTGTGATGTTCGCTATCGGATTGAATGCACAGACATCTTTGACAGAAGCTACAGATTTTACTGCTACAGACTATTTGGGCAATGAGATTAATTTATATGAAATCCTTGAAGGCGGACAATATGTTTTGTTGCATTTCAATACAAGAACAAATGAAGCTACACCAGAAGTTACACCTCCATTGGTAGAGGCATACAAACAATTAGGTTGCAATCAGCATGATGTGTTCTTTATCGGCATCGTGCCTAATGGTACTACAAGCGCAACACAGCAATATATCGAAGAATATGGCATTGAATTCCCTATGATTCATAATACAGATGAAAGCTATGGTATGGAAGGTGACGCCTTTGATATTACTAGAGTGCTTTATCAAGTATGGGAATATCCAACAACACTTCTCATCGCTCCAGATAAGAGTATAGTGCTTCAGGATATTTCTCCAATAAAAGAAGCTAATGACGTGGTTTCAGCTCTCACCGCTTTCGGTATCCAGGAATATGAATGTGCTGAAGAACCAGAAGAATTGACACCAGTAGTTGAGATAGAAGTCACAAATGTTACTCCTCGTAGTGTAGACGTGGCTTTCATTCCAACAGATGCTTGCGCAAAATATTTCATCTTGCTTGATACAGAAGAGTCAATGGAGATGTGGGCTGCAGGATTCGGCGTGACATTGGAACAATTGATAGAAATGTGGAGCATCGAGAAATCTGGACCTTCAACAAAATTATGGGATGAGCTTGTTCCTGACACAGAATATACAATATTCGTATTGTCAAAAGATGCTGAAGGCAACATTGTACAATTAGATAGAGAGAAAGTCACAACTGGAGTACTCGGCGGTGAAGGAATATCTGTCATCGACCTCCAAGTGAAAGTCACATCAAATACTTCTGTATTCGTAACCGCAACACCTAATGAAGAGACAGCTGAATATCATTACATCCTTATAGAAAAAGCATATGCTGACTCAATAGGCGTTGACTCAACAATGCAGATTATCTATACAGACCCTTATGTTCTTTATGAGATTGATGAATGGGAATGGATTGACTTGAATGCTGAAACAGAGTTCTATGCTATTGCTCAAGGCAAGAACGCCAAAGGCGAATGGGGCGAGATAACACAAGTAGAGTTCAAGACAACATTGGAAGGTACAATCGAAATCGTTGAAAATAACTTCAGCATCTATCCAAATCCTGCTTCAACATCTATCAGCATTACAGGTGTGACAGGAGAAGCAAGAATCTTCGACATGACAGGCCGCTGTGTGAAAGAAGTCAATGTTATAGATGATGCAACAGTCAATATTGAAGACTTGAACAAAGGAGTTTACATTATTAATATAAACAACAAAGTCGAGAAACTCCTAGTTAAATAAAACTTATAAGTTAAAAATAGTATAAAAAAAAGGGGCTTAAGCCCCTTTTTTATTGTTATCTAGTTGCCAATAATAAATCTAACATCTTGATTGCTGAGTCGCTGATGACTGAGCCAGGTCCGAAGATAGCTGCTGCGCCAGCGTCATATAAGAATTGGTAATCTTGTGGAGGGATAACACCACCGACAACTACCATGATGTCTGGGCGACCTAATTTCTCGAGTTCTTCGATAACTTGAGGAACGAGTGTCTTGTGACCTGCTGCCAAACTTGACACGCCGAGGATGTGAACGTCGTTTTCAACTGCTTGACGTGCTGATTCTGCAGGTGTTTGGAACAATGGACCCATGTCTACGTCGAAGCCTATGTCAGCGTAACCTGTTGCTACAACTTTAGCACCGCGGTCGTGACCGTCTTGACCCATCTTAGCGATCATGATACGAGGACGGCGTCCTTCAACTTTTGCGAATTCGTCAGCCTTAGCGACTGCTTCTGCAAATTTAGCATCACCTTTAGTTTCCATAGAATAAACTCCTGAAATTGTACGAATAACTGCTTTATAACGTCCTGCTACTTTTTCGCAAGCCATAGAGATTTCGCCTAATGTAGCGCGGCATTTAGCTGCTTCAACTGCTAATTCTAACAAGTTGCCTTCGCCTGTCTCAGCTGCTTTTGTGATAGCTGCTAAGCAACGGTCGACGTCAGCTTGGTTACGTTTAGCGCGTAAGTCGTTGAGACGTTTGATTTGTGAGTCACGAACTGCAGTGTTGTCGACTTCGAGAGTTTCGATAGCGTCTTCATGTTCGAGACGGAACTTGTTGATACCAACGATGATTTCGCTGCCAGCGTCGATACGAGCTTGTTTGCGAGCTGCTGCTTCTTCGATACGCATCTTTGGAAGACCTGTCTCGATAGCTTTTGCCATACCGCCCATAGCTTCGATTTCCATGATGTGTTCCCAAGCTCTGTCAGCGATTTCTTTTGTCAATGATTCAATGTAATATGAACCTGCCCATGGGTCAACTACTCTACATACGTTAGTTTCTTCTTGGATGTAGATTTGAGTGTTACGAGCGATACGTGCTGAGAAGTCTGTAGGAAGAGCGATAGCTTCGTCCAAAGCATTGGTGTGCAATGATTGTGTGTGGCCGAGTGCTGCGCCCATAGCTTCGATACATGTACGTGCTACGTTGTTGAATGGGTCTTGTTCTGTCAATGACCAACCTGATGTTTGAGTGTGTGTACGGAGTGCCAATGACTTTTCGCTCTTAGGATTGAAAGTCTTGACAATCTTAGCCCATAACATACGAGCTGCACGCATCTTAGCGATTTCCATGAAGTGGTTCATACCTGAACACCAGAAGAATGAAAGACGTGGTGCGAAAGCATCGATGTCGAGACCTGATTTAACACCTGTACGGAGATAATCCCAACCGTCAGCCAAAGTGTAAGCCAACTCGATGTCGCATGTAGCACCAGCTTCTTGCATGTGATAGCCAGAGATAGAGATAGAGTTGAACTTAGGCATCTTCTTAGATGTGAATTCGAAGATGTCAGCGATGATACGCATTGAGAACTCAGGTGGATAGATATATGTGTTACGAACCATGAATTCTTTCAAGATGTCGTTTTGGATTGTACCTTGAAGTTCTTCGTAGGTAGCGCCTTGTTCCAAAGCGGCGACGATGTAGAATGCCAATACTGGCAATACAGCGCCGTTCATTGTCATAGAAACTGACATCTTGTTGAGAGGAATCTGGTCGAATAAGACTTTCATGTCTTCTACTGAACAGATACTTACACCAGCTTTACCGACGTCGCCCATAACGCGTTCGTGGTCTGCGTCATAGCCACGGTGTGTAGCAAGGTCGAAAGCAACTGACAAACCTTTTTGTCCAGCAGCGATGTTACGACGATAGAAAGCATTTGATTCTTCAGCTGTTGAGAAACCTGCATATTGACGGATTGTCCAAGGACGCATCACATACATTGTTGAGTATGGTCCGCGGAGGTAAGGAGCGATACCTGCTGCATAGTTGAGGTGTTCCATACCTTCGAGTTGTGCTGATGTGTAAGCTGGACGAACGTTGATATGTTCAACGGTTTCCCATTCTGGTTTGATACCATTTTTATTTTCCCATTCTTTTGGGTCTTCTGTCTGAGGTATAACGTTGATGTTTATATCTTTAAAATTTGGCTTCATCGTTTACTCCTTTCTTTATTTTGTTATACCTAATTTCTTTTGAAAATCTTGTAATGTCTCTAAGACGTTGCTCTTGACGTGGATGAAGTATTCCATACCAGCTGCTTTGAGTACGTCGGCTGTACCTTCTGGGTTACCAGCCAATACGACGATAGCTTGGTCTTTAAGAGCTTCGTAGATCTTGAGAGCGTTGCCTTCGCCGTATTCTTCGTCTGAAGAGCAGATGACAACGATTTCTGGTTTAACTTCTTTAGCTGCTGCGATACCGTCTTCAACAGTTTTGAAACCTGCGTTGTCGACTACTTCGAAGCCAGCGCATGCGAAGAAGTTAGAAGCGAAGTTAGCTCTTGCCTTAAGCATTGCCAAGTTACCGTATGTTAACATCCATACTACAGGGCGTTTGTTGCTTTGGCTATATACGTCTGTTGCATAACGTAATTGTTCGAATTGTTGAGCGACGCGGTAAGTTACGATTGTGTCGACTTCAGCGTTTTCGTCGCGGCGGCAGTTAGCTTCAAATACCCATGCTTCTGGATTTGACTTCATTGTCTCTGTGAAGTTAGGGAATTGGTTTGTACCGAGGATGATCTCGCGGCGTGTAGCAACGTTGTTGAGGCGTTTTGCTGCACTGTCTTTAACCATCTTTTGGATTGTGCCGTTACGCAATGCTGCGAGGTAACCGCCTTCTTCTTGGATTTGAAGGAATAATGCCCATGCTGCCTTTACCAATGAGTCAGTGAGGTTTTCGATGTAGTATGAACCTGCTGCAGGGTCAGCGACTTTGTCGAAGTGTGATTCTTCTTTCAAGATGAGCTGTTGGTTACGAGCGATACGTTCTGCGAATTCTGTTGATGCTTCATAAACCATGTCAAATGGAGTTACGCTGAATGAGTGAACGCCGCCGAGAACTGCTGACATTGTTCCTGTTGTTGTACGTAACATATTGACGTATGAGTCGTATAAACTCATGTTGATTTGTGCGTTGAAAGCGTGGATGAGCATCTTAGCGTTTTCTTCTTTTGCGCCGAATGCCTTAGCGATGTTTGCCCACAATACTCTGTAAGCACGCATCTTGGCCATTTCCATGAAGTAGTTTTGACCTACTGCAACGTTGAAGCGCATCTTTGGAAGGATCTCGTCGATGCTTAAATCTGTGTCTGTTAATTTGTCTAAATATTCAGCGCCGATTGCCAATGAGAATGCCATTTCTTGAGCGATAGTAGCACCTGCGTTGGTGAATACGTGGCAGTTGATACCGATTGTTTGGAAACCTGGCATGTTAGCTTTTGTCAAGATGTAAGCCAATTCCATGTCTGTGCTTTCAGAGATGAACCATGTGCCGCGACGGATGTAGCGTGTCAATGGGTCGTAGTTCAAAGAACCGCGTAAGTCAGGGATTCTTGAAAGCTGTTCCAAAAGTGGTAAATGATATTTGTTGTTGTAGAAACTCAACTCGACTTCTTTAGCGTCGATGCCGTTAAGCAATGCTGACAATTCGAGGTCAGTGTAGAGCTTGTCGTATTCTAAACGGAATGTGATAGCGTTGGCACCTCTCTTGATAGCGTCTAATGCTTTCTCGTTAGCTGCATTGCAGTCAACAACGTTGATGTCTTGGCAGATTAACCATTCATTGCCTTTTGTCTTGTTACCACGAACGTATGGGAACTCGTTAGGTTCCACGTTGTTCCATGTGATTGAATTGAGGTCTTCAGCGCGGTAATAAGGTCTTACCGAAAAACCTTCAGCTGTTTTCCAAACAAGTTTCTTGTCGTAATCAGCTCCTTTGAGGTCTTTTTGAATGACGGCTTCCCATTGTTCGGTACTTACCTGTGGGAATTCCTCAAAAAGTTTCTTATTGTTACTCATATCTGTTTTGTTAAAAAATTATTGATATTCTTAATTTTAATTTGCAATTCTATTTGATTTGTTGAAAACGCTCTTGTCCAATTGGAATGCATCCCAGCGTGTTCCTGCTACGCCGACTGGAATGTCGAGGACGAATTCTAATTGGTTGTCGTTGTATACTGATATTCTCGCTTTTGACTTGGAGAGTTTTTCAGAATCTGGAATGTTACGATTTGTGAAGTCTTGGACGTAACATTTGTAAGAAGCGTTGTCGTCAACATCTGTTATTGTTATTGTCTCTGGACCGTTGCCGTCGACATCGTCTCTGTCGAGTCTTGCTGAGCGGTCGTCAGCAACTCTTTTGTGATGATAAGCGATGTGATATTGTCCGACTTTTTCAAGGTGAAGGTCAAGGTCGTTAGGAGAGTTGCCCCAGTCGAGGACGATACGGATCTGACCTAACTCCATAATTTTGGAAACGGAAAAACGATTGAAATAAATCATGCCTGCTACTACTTCAAAAGTCATGTCTGCTGGGATATAACCGTCTTTCTTGAAAGAGAATCTGTATTTGCCGTCAGCTTGAAGAGGAAATCTTACCAAACCTTCAGCGTCTGTAGTGTATGTTCCTATATTGTTGATTGCGATTGTCGCATCTTTGACTGCTTCGTCAGTTTCGGCATCTGCAAAACGTAAAGAGAAAACGCCTTCTTCTAGAACTGCCATCTCATCTTCAAGGATTTGAAACATATTGTCGAAATCGCTGTCGATGTCTCTTTCCACTTGTGAAAATGATAAAAATGGTAAAGAAACAATTAAAAGTAAGAGTAATTTTTTCATAAACCTTAATGTTTTATTTTCCCTACAAAAATAATGGAAAAATCTTTATTTCAAACAAAATACCTAATAAATAATAAAGCGAATTTTTATTGCCGAAAAATGATTATTTTTGTAGAATCAATTTGTATTTTCTAATGAAAAAAATATTAGTATCGTTAATCTTGTTATTGCCTTTTCTGCTGAAATCCCAGACGATGGAAGTCTCTGGTATTCAAGAAGGATTATGGAGTTGCGATACTGTATTGGTAATTAAAGACGTTATCGTTCCTGAAGACAAATCGCTGACAATTGCCGAAGGAACGCGAGTGATTTTTAAAGGTCATTCCGGCATCACGATAAACGGTTCCTTTAAAGCTCTTGGATGTGAAGAAGATTCCATCTATTTTACCTCACTCGACACAACGGCTTTCTTCAATTGGAGGACTGTCAAAGGAGGCTGGAACGGACTTACAATCCAAAATGTAAAAGATACGGTTATTTTGGATTACTGCCATTTCTCTTTCGGAAAATCAGTCAACAGCCAACAACCAACAGCCAACAGCCAACAATGCCTGAGCTCAGCGACCGAAAAGTTCAAAGTTCAAAGTTCAAAGTTCAGAGTTCAAAGTTCAGAGTTCAGCGGTAGAGACGTCACCCCTGTGGCGTCTTATGGCGGCGCACTGAAAATCTACAATTCTTCTGTTAATATCACAAACACTACTTTCTATCATAACCTCACCGATTCAAAAGGCGGCGCTCTTTATGCTGAGCATTCTTCGGTAAATGTCTCGAACTGCGAGGTCGACTCAAATTTCGGTTTTAATGAAGAAGGCGTATATATGCACGGCGCGGGCTTTCAGTTTAACAATTGTAAGGTGGAAATGGAAGATATGTATTTCCATGATAACTACTGCACTAACTGCTATGGCGGCGGCGTAAATTTCGACAGTTGCTATGTTTATGTCAACAATGCGGTTTTTGAAGACAACTATGCTGTCAATGCTGCGGGAATGGGGATTCAACGTAGCAGCGATTTTGAGGTGAGAATCTCGAATTGCTTGTTTAATAATAATATAGCTTATCATTATGGCGGCGCTATGGCAATGGCGACATCGTCTCCTTTGATACAGAATGTCACCATGACAAACAATTACACTATCGCTGCTGGTGGAGGAGCGATGCAGTTTTATAGCAAGGCGCGTCCTGTCTTCAAGAATTGCATCATCTGGGGCAACGACTGGTATAATGGAGCTACGACAATTACGGATGGCTCGCAGATTTTCGTTTGGGGCAGCGACTGCGCTCCTGAGTTCTACAATTCTATATTGCAAGGCGGATATGAAGAAGTTCATGGCTATGAGAATATTGCGGTTTATGATACTGCCACGATGCTCGACAGCGACCCTATGTTTATCGATGTTTTGAATCGTGACTTCCGTCTTCAATGCGGAAGCCCTGCCATCAATAGCGGAACTGCTGACACTGCTGGACTTATGATTCCTTCAAAAGATTTGGCAGGTAACCAGAGAATCGTCGGTAATAGAATCGATATGGGCTGCTATGAGTCAGATGTAACTTCCTTAAAAGAAATTAACGGTAAAAATATTAACATATATCCTAACCCTCTGACATCTAATTCAATATGTCAATTTGAATTGAAAGAGACATCGGAAGTAAGCGTTAAAATATATAATCAAAATGCTTCGTTGGTATTCGTTAAGGATTACGGAAAAATGAGATCTGGCATGAATGAAATCCATGCGTCGGACTTCATCAGATCGTTGAAAAAAAATAATGTATATTTTCTGAAAATTGAGTCAAAGAAAGAAACAATAAATATTAAATTTGTACACTAATTATGCATAATCCATTATGAATTGTGCATTATGAATTATGAATTAATTAAAATTATGAAAAATAACATCTTTAAAAACAAACAATTTCTTGGTATATTATTCGCAATCATTGCTTTTGCGGTTATAACATTAGTTTATTTTACTCCAATCCTGGAAGGTAAAAGGATTCAACAGCACGATATTGAAATGTATAAAGGCATGGCGCAGGAGATCAACGAATTCCGCGATGAGACAGGAGAGCAGTCTCTCTGGACCAACTCGATGTTCGGTGGTATGCCTGCATGGAATATAGGTGTCAAGCAAAATAGCAACCTTATGACATACGTGCAGAAAATCATAGGATTAGGTTTCCCAAGTCCTATAATGTCGGTCTTTATCAGTATGCTGGGTTTCTTTATCTTGCTCCTTGTGCTGGAATGTAAAATATGGATCAGTTTCATCGGTGCGTTGGCATATGGTTTTACCTCATATCTCTTCATTGTCATGGGCGCAGGCCACAACTCAAAGGCTGTCGCTATGGCTTACATGGCTCCTGTAATCGCAGGTATCATAATGACTTACAAAGGAAAATATCTTTGGGGCGCAGTCCTTACTGCAATATCATTGGCGCTTGAAATCAGAGCAGGTCACATACAGATCACTTACTATCTTTTCATGATAGTGTTGATTATGGTCATCGCTGAGTTTATAGAGGTCGTAAAAACAAAGAAATATATAGATTTTGTAAAAGCAAGCGGAATTCTTGTAGTTGTAGCTGTTTTGGCTGTAATGACAAGCACTACATCGCTTTACGCTAATTACGAATTCGGTAAGGAAACTATGCGTGGCAAACCTGTCTTGGTCGAAAACACAGGAAATCAGACTCGTGGTCTCGACAGAGATTATGTCACACAATGGAGTTATGGCATTGGCGAGACATGGAGCTTGATGATACCAAATGTGAAAGGCGGTGCGACGAATCTTATCGGCAACGACAATCCTGCTTTGGCAAAAGCGGAACCTCGCTGGCGTTCTATGGTGGCTCAGAATAACGCTTATTGGGGCGACCAGCCTGGAACGAGCGGCCCTGTTTATGTTGGCGCGATAGTATGTTTCCTCTTCGTTCTCGGTCTCTTCATCGTGAAAGGTAAGATAAAATGGGTGTTGCTCGCAGCAACGATACTCTCCATATTATTGAGTTGGGGTAAAAACTTCATGGGATTCACCGATTTCTTCCTCGATTATTTCCCAATGTATAATAAGTTCAGAGCTGTCTCTATGACGCTTGTCATCGCTGAAGTTTGTATGCCAATTCTTGCATTCCTTGCTCTTGCTGAGGTGATGAAGAATCCAGATGTATTGAAGAAAAACATGTATTATCTTTACGTATCTTTCGGATTGACAGCAGGTTTATGTTTGTTGTTCTATGTTTTGCCTAATACTTTCTTTAATTTCTTCAGTCAGGGTGAAGCAGTGCAGTTCGCTCAGTTGAGCGCAGGAAAAGATGGCGCGATCTATCAGATGTTTATGTCTGAACTCGAAAAAGTACGTATCGCGATATTCCAAAAAGACGCTATAAGAAGTTTCTTGTTTATCACAGCTGTCGCTATAATTTTGTTATTGAATATTAACGGAAAATTGAAGAACAACGCGATGTTCGTGATGTTGGCTGCATTGGTGATATTGGATATGTATCCAATCAACAAACGTTATCTCAATAATGACAACTTCATCAGCAAATCTCGTTTTGAGAAGCCTTTCACAATGTCTGCGATAGACAAGCAGATTATGCAGGATAACAGCTTGAACTATAGAGTGATGGATTTGACCAAGAACACTTTCAACGACGCAAGTACTTCTTATTATCATAAATCTATAGGTGGTTATCATGGTGCGAAATTACGTCGTTATCAAGATATCATCAATCATTATATGAGCGGTAATAAGGCTGGCAGTGATTCATTCTGGAATGTGCTTAATATGTTGAATACTAAGTATATTATCCATGCGCAAGCAGATGGCAGACCAGGTGTGATGAGAAATCCTAACGCTTTCGGCAATGCTTGGATCGTCTCTGATATCAAATGGGTTGCAACGCCTAATGAAGAGATTAAAGCTATTGAAAATACAAACGTCAGGACTACCGCAATCGTTAACGATGAGTTTAAGGATGTTATCGGCGACTTTAATCCAACATCAGTAAATGGAATGATAAGATTAGATTCATATAAACCTAACGAATTGACTTACAGCTTTAATTCTTCAAGAGATGAGTTGGTGGTATTCTCTGAAATATGGACAAGCAAAGGCTGGACAATGTGGATTGACGGTGAAGAAAGTCCTTTGATTAGAGCTGACTATATCTTGAGAGCTGCTGTCATTCCAGCTGGCAACCATCAGATTATGATGCGTTACGAACCTAAGATCTGGAAAGTCGGCAATGCAATCCAATTCGCTTCATCATTGATTTTAATCTTGGGATTATTTGCTGCAATTATTTTAACGTATAGAAAATCAGAATGGAAAAAGTCTGTTGACTGTTGACCGTTGTCTGTTGACTTAATTTTAAAATGAAACGTGTCTTAATCATAGCATATTACTGGCCTCCATCAGGTGGTTCCGGAGTTCAACGTTGGTTGAAGATGTCGAAGTATCTTCCTGAAAATGGCTGGCAGCCTGTTATATACACAGCGGAAGGCGCAGAATATCCTGTAGAGGATTTGTCGCTCGAAAAAGATATTGCACCGGAAACAGAGGTGATAAAACGCGAGATATTTGAGCCTTACTACTTTTATAAGAAGGTATTAGGAATAAAGAAAGATGAGAAGATAAAGGCTGGCTTTATCAACGAAGGAAAGAAGAAATCTACTTGGAAAGAGAATCTAAGTATCTGGATCAGAGGTAATTTCTTTATACCAGACGCTCGCTGCTGGTGGATAAGACCGTCGGTGAGATTCCTTAAGAAATATTTGAAAGAGCATCCTGTTGACGCGATCATCTCCACAGGTCCTCCTCATTCCATGCATCTTATCGCAAAGAAATTGCATAAGCAGCTTAACATTCCTTGGATCGCCGATTTCCGTGATCCATGGACCGACATCGATTATTTTAGTCTTTTAAAATTATCCAAACGAAGTCTGAAAAAACATCATAGACTTCAGTATGAGGTTCTTACAGAAGCGAATAAAGTTGTTGCCGTTAGCTGGAATTGGGCTAAAGGCCTTGAAAGTCACGGCGCAAAAGATGTTGCTGTCATAACAAATGGATATGACTTTGCTGCTGAAGAGCTGGAAGCGAAATCGGTATTGTCGCAAGACTTTACCATATCGCACATAGGTGTTCTTAGAGCTATGGAAAATGCAGAGATCTTCTGGCAGGCTCTTGGAGAACTCGCAAAAGATGATACATTGACAGATTTTTCTAAGTTGTTGAAGATAAGATTGATAGGACAGGTTGATAATTCTATACTGAATCTTATCAAAAAATATGACTTGGAAAATAATGTCGAGATAATCCCATATATCCCTCATAATAAAATTTTTGCAGAGCAGGTCTCTTCTCAGGTGTTGTTGCTTCTCATTAACAATTCGCCTAGTGTTAAGGGCCTCATGACTGGAAAGATATTTGAATATATGGCATCTGGTCGCCCGATATTTGCAATCGGACCGGTAGATGGCGATATAGCAAAAGTGCTTAATGAAACACAATTGGGTGTTATCGTTGATTTTGAAGATAAGGAGGGAATGAAAAATGTAATCGTTGATATGTTCAATAAATACAAGGAAAATCAATTGGTTACGAATAAAAACGAGGATATTGAGAAATATTCAAGACGTTCTCTTACTAAAGAATATGTTAATATTATAGAATCAATTTTGGGAAATGAGTAAAACGAAAATAATAATACAAGCTCGTACAGGCTCAACAAGGCTGCCTCAGAAGATGATACTTCCTTTCTATGAAAACGATGGTATCTTCTCATTGATACTTAATAGATTAACATCTAACTTTAATAAAGAGGATATAATTCTCGCGACATCTTCAAATCCTAATAATGATGTCTTGGTGGAGATAGCCGAGAGATATGGCGTCAATTATTTCAGAGGCTCTGAAGATGATGTGCTTCAACGTTTTATCGATGCCGCTAAGGAATTCAAAGCTGACAATATTATTAGAGTATGTGCCGATAATCCATTCTTGGATACCTTTTACATAGAACTGCTTTTAGAGAAGTTTGAACAATTTGATTGCGATTATCTGTCATTTATGACATCAGATGGAACACCTTCTATAAAAACGCATTATGGATTCTGGGCAGAAGCTGTGAAACTCAGCGCTTTAGAAAAGGTGAAATCGCTCACTGACGAGAAACTTTATCACGAACACGTCACAAATTTCATTTATGCAAATAGAGATAAATTTGACGTGAATTTCTTTGAAATAATTCCAGAGATTGATAGACATAAAGACGTCCGACTGACTATCGACACACAAGTGGATTTTGATGTTCAGAAGGAGATTTTTAATAAACTGAATAATTATATTCCTAATTTCACATCTCGTAATGTCATTGATTTTCTTGAAGATAATCCACATTATTTGGAGGTGATGAGAGGCGAAATTTTAAAGAATCAGAAGTAAATATGAAAAACGGAACATATATAATTGGTGAAATAGGACAAAATCATAATGGTTCTGTCGATATTGCTAAACTCATCGTTGAGTTGATTTCACGACCTGTCAAGGAAGAATATTTCGGCATTGATTTGCAGCCAATGAACGCCGTGAAAATGACGAAACGCGATTTGGCTCATGAGTTGTCTGATTCACAAATGGCAAGAATCTATGACTCTCCTAATTCATTCGGAAGGACTTATGGTGAACATCGCGCCTATCTCGAACTTTCTGATGAGCAACATTATGAGGTTTATAAGTTCGCAAAAGAGAGAGGCCTCGATTTTGTTGAGACATTATGCGCTCCTTCTTGTCTTAGCATAATGAAATATTTTACTCCTGATTATCTGAAAGTTGCAAGCCGTGATGTGACAAATATTCCTTTGTTGGAAGCTCTCGCCGAGACAAAGATCCCTATGATTCTGTCAACTGGAATGGCTGGAAGAAAAGAACTTGACGAGGCTTTGGAAGTGATCTGCAGACATCATAATGACATTGCAATATTACACTGCGTTTCTCAGTACCCTACAAATCCGAATAACCTGAACCTCAATACTATAAAATATCTTAAAGATAACTATCCTCAATATAAGATTGGTTTTTCTGATCATACAATAGGAATTTCAGCACCGGTAGCAGCCATCGCGATGGGAGCTGAAATTATTGAAAAACACGTCACTATTGACAGAAGAATGAAAGGAACAGACCAGGCAGGTTCTTTGGGTCCAGATGGCGTCAACCGTATGATCCGCGACATCAGAATCACAGAGATGTCGATGGGAAAAGAAGATATCTTCATCGAACCTGATGTCTTGAGTAGTAAAATAAAGCTAGAACGTTCCATTGCGACAAATCGTAACCTTAAAGTCGGTGATGTTATAACAGAAAATGACATACATCTTTTAAGTCCTGGCGATGGTTTTAAATGGTCTGAAAGACAATCTGTTATTGGTAAGAGAGTTAAGGTTGAGATACCAAGAAACGAAGTTATTTATCCTCAAAATTTAGAATAGATGAGAAAGCCTAAATTGATATTAACAGATATAGACGGCGTTTGGACTGATGGCGGAATGTATTATGACCAGACTGGCAACGAGTGGAAAAAATTCCATACTTATGACAGCGCGGGAGTTCTCTTCGCCCATCAAAATGAAATCCCTGTTGGGATAATAACAGGAGAGGATACTGAAATTGTTGCAAGAAGAGCCGCTAAACTTAAAGTCGATTATCTTTTCCAAGGTGTCAAAAATAAACTTGAGATTGCACAAAATCTTTGTAAAGATTTGAATATCACTTTGGAAGATGTTGCATACATCGGCGATGACTTGGGCGATGTCGAACTTTTGAAAAATGCAGGCATCTCTGCAACGCCGAATTCTGCTCCAGAGTATATCAAGAAATCAGCGCAGATGGTGATGACGAAAAATGGCGGAGAAGGCGTATTTCGTGAATTCGTAGAAAAGATTTTAGGAATATGTTAAGGAAGTTTATTTTAAAAATATTAAAACCTAAATTTTTATTTAGATATATAGTTAAATCCAAAGCCAAAAGCTGTAAAGGAAAACTCTCCGTAAACGGATTTTCTACTGTTAGCAATAATACCTATCTTGGTTATAATGTTAACTTTAACGGTATGAAAATCACTGGTAAAGGACGTTGTACCATAGGTGACAACTTCCATTCTGGAACCAATTGCCAAATCTTGACAGACTATCATAATTACGATCATGGATCAAAGATCCCTTATGATAACACATTTGTTGTCAGAGATGTGACGATAGAAGATAACGTCTGGTTGGGAAATAACGTGATAGTGCTTCCTGGTGTTAGAATTGGAGAAGGTGCTGTTATTCAAGCTGGTAGCGTGGTGGTTAAAGATATCCCTGCATTGTCGGTAGCAGGAGGCCATCCTGCTAAGGTGTTTAAAATGAGAGATATAGAACATTATAATAAACTAAAAGAACAAAAATTATTCTTCTGATGAAATATAGTAAACTTAATGTTTTAGAAATCAATGAAATATCGCGTATAGTGAAGGAGAAACAGCCTTCATTGTTGATGCAGATATGTATTTTCATCGGACAGTTGTTTTATTATACTTTTATAGTTCATTTTAAATATAAATCATTGCCTGTCAATTATAAAGGCTTGCTTTTCTTCGGTGTTTCCCTCAACAATCGTCGTTCGTTGGAACCGATAATCAATAAGGTTGAAAAAGACACATATTTATATCTCAGTAATCACGTCACTGACGTGCATAAAAGACGCGCCTGGTGGCATAGCATACCTTATATCTTTCCCTTAATAAAACTTTACAGAAACTCTAATAAGGAAGATAAAGCGCTCATTGCTAAGTATTTCACTAAACTTTTGACAACATACGGACTTTATAAAGTCGCAGGGGAGATGCTTGAAAGATATAATGTCAAGGTCTTGGTCTTGGCAAACGATCATAATGATATTAACAGATGCTTGATTTTTAATGCTTTAGAAAGAGGAATAAAGACGGTATATGTCCAGCATGCATCTGTGAAAAAAGGTTTCCCTCGTCTGGATTTCACATATTCATTCCTCGATGGACAAGAGTCTTTGGATAAATATCTTTTTGCTGGAAAACCTAGAGGTGATGTCTATCTTTCTGGAGGTGTGCGTTTTGATTTTCTTTATGATAAAATTGTTGAGAGAAAAGGTGACGTTAAGAAAATTGGCGTGGCAATCAATATGTTAGATGACTTTGAAAAGGTTAAGGATCTTTGTCTTTTCTTGAAAAACGAAGGCTATGACGATTTGATGCTTCGTCCGCATCCTCGTTATCAGCATCTTGATACAGAGTGGTTGACAAAGAATGACATAGCCATTTCAAATCCAAAGGAAGAAAGTTCTTTCGATTTCATCGCCAATATCGACTTTATGATTTCAAATGAGTCTGCCATTCATCTTGACGCTTCTATAATGTATTGCCCTACAGTTCTTTATAATATGTCTGACAACAAAGTCCTTGACGATTATAATTTCGTTAAAAATAATTTGGTTAAATTGGCAGAAAGCAATCTGGACTTGTTAAATTTCATTAAGAATAAAGATGAGATTATGCCAAGCAAGGAGGTGCTGCAATTTTATAATGCATCATCGGGTTCGCATCTGGAAGGCAGACTTGGCTATACAATAGCGATGTTTTTAAATATGCTTTGTCAGAGTAAAGAAACTCAGTTTAATGATGAGTTTGGATTCGTCAAGGAAACAGAGAACATTCATATAATCGATGATTCTGTCGTAAGTTTGTTATAGGTTAAGTTGTTCTATCTTAAAGATGCAATAACAATTGCGACGAGATAATTTCAGCTTGCTTGATAACAGTATCCGTTGCCAACATCTGCATGTCAGGTGGATATCCATATTTTCTTAACAGACGTTTCACCGCTACGCGCATCTTTGCTCGCACATTTTCTTTTATCTCCCAATCAATGGAAGTGTTATTACGAATCGTTTCTGTCAATACAACCGCTAATTCACGCAGCTTGTCTTTCCCCATCAATTCCATAGCACTTTCATTGTCGGCAACGGCAGAATAAAATGCGTATTCGTATTCTGATAAACCAAGCTCTTTTGACGCTTCATCTTGTGCCACTATATGTTTACTCAATCCTATCAATTCGTCAATGACTTCAACAGCAGTTATGACCTTATTATGATATCTCCTTATCGAATCTTCCAACATCTCCATCAAGGTGCGTCCTTGAACAATATTTCTATTCATTCTGACTTTTATCTCGTCATTCAAAAGTTTTTTCAGAACTTCTAAAGCAATGTTTTTATGTTCCATATCTTTCAGTTCCATCAAAAACTCTTCTGATAAAATAGAAATATCAGGCTTCTTGATGCCGGCAGCATCAAAAACATCAACCACCTGATTAGAGACAAGAGCCTTGTCGATTACCTGACGTATCGTCGTCTCAATCTCTTCACTCGTTTTTCCTGAAGATGTTATGTCGAACTTACACAGACGAGCCTTCACCGCTTGGAAAAAAGAGACCTCTTCTTTCACCGACATCGCTTCATCATGCGGTATCGCTATCGCAAAAGCCTTCGACAAAGCATTGACTTCGTTCACAAAACGTTTCTTTCCATCTTGCAATCCGAGAATATAATCCTCTGTCTGTAATATCAAAGACAATTTTGTTGAGACATCAGCATCGAAATAAGGCTTGTAATCAATCTTTGAAAGCATCTGCTGGATTATCTCCATTTTCTCCATCATCAAATCGACAGCTTGTTCCTGCTGTTCCGTAGGATTTCCTTTGCCATTAGCATCCGAATAGAAAGAAAGCGCTTTCTTCAAATCTGATGCAATACCTAAATAATCAACGACCAAACCTCCTGGCTTGTCTTTATAAACACGATTTACACGAGCTATCGCCTGCATAAGATTGTGTCCCTGCATAGGCTTGTCGATATATAAAGTGTGAAGACAAGGCACGTCAAAACCAGTCAACCACATATCGCGGACAATGACCAATTTAAGTTCGTCGTCAGGATCTTTCATTCTGTCTGCCAACATCCTTCTTTGTTCTTTGGTAGTGTGATGTTTTGATATCGCAGTGCCGTCTGATGATGCTGATGTCATCACGACTTTTATTGCACCTTTGGTCAAATCATCATTATGCCATTGCGGACGCAACGCAACGATAGCATCGTAAAGTTCAACCGCAATCCTGCGACTCATCGCCACAATCATTCCTTTACCTTCAAAAACTTCCTGACGCTGCTCAAAATGAGCGATGATGTCTTTTGCTATATTCTTAATTCTTGCTTCGCTTCCAATCAGTGCCTCGAGTTGTGTCCATTTTGCCTTCGCCATTTGAACATCATTGAACTCTTCTGTCTTAAGCTCTTCATCGAGTTGTTCTATCATTTGGCGACCTTCATCGCTCAGCTCCACTTTCGCCAAACGGCTCTCGTAGAAGATACGCACCGTAGCTCCATCTTCCACAGCCTGCGCTATGTCATAAATATCGACATAATTACCGAAAACCGCAGGAGTGTTGACATCCGTAGCTTCAATAGGCGTTCCCGTGAAACCAAGATATGTGGCGTTAGGCAACGCATCTCTAAGATATTTCGCAAAACCGTATTTTATATCAGAACCTACAAGTTCATCCGCTTCATTGCGAACATCAACAGTCTTAGCCTTAAAACCATATTGAGTACGATGAGCCTCGTCGGCAATGACAATGACATTACTTCTGTCTGTCAATTGTTCATAAACATTACCGCTCTCAGGCTGAAACTTCTGTATCGTCGTAAATATCACGCCACCCGAAGCAACGCTCAGCAACGACTTCAGATGCTCTCTGTCTTCCGCCTGTATCGGCGTTTGTCGCAGCAACTGACGGCAGTCGGCGAATGTTCCGAACAGCTGGTCGTCCAAATCATTGCGGTCGGTTATCACCACGATGGTAGGATTGCTCAGCGTACGGACAATCTTGCCAACATAAAACACCATTGAAAGCGACTTGCCCGAACCCTGCGTATGCCATATCACGCCCGCTTTATGATCGCCTTGCGGCTGTTCCTTCACATCTTTAAGACCATAAACGGCAGGATTTTCTTTCAAGACGAAAATATCATTAAGGTTGATGCCTGTTGCTCTCACTGTCGATTCCACTGCCTTGTTGACAGCGTAATATTGATGATATGCCGCTATCTTCTTCACCGTCTTCACCGTAGTGATGCCTGTGTTTTTATCTTCCGTCTTGCTCTTTTCGAAGACAGTAAACGAGCGGATAAGGTCGAGCAATGTCTCTTTATTCAACATTCCATTTATAAGCACCTCCAACTGACTTACGAGATGCGATGCCTCCGCCTTGCCGTCGGCGCTTTTCCACGCCATCATACGGCTGAAACCTGCAGACAGAGAACCAGCGCGAGCCTCTAAACCATCAGATATGACGACGACGGAATTATATGTAAACAGAGATGGGATAGTCTCTTTGTATGTCTCAATCTGTCGGAAAGCACTTTGCACTGTAGCGTTCTCATCGGCAGCATTCTTCAGTTCTATCACCACTAAAGGCAAGCCGTTGACAAACAGAATGACATCAGGACGTTTGTTATGATTATTCTCTATGACCGTAAACTGGTTGACGACAGTAAAATCGTTATTATGCGGATTATCGAAATCCACGAGCCAGACCAGCTCACCTCTTTCCGAACCATCTTTATGTACCGACACCGGTATGCCCTCGGTGAGCATACGATGAAAAGCCTCGTTATTAGCCAGCAAATCCGGCGAAGCGATACGCAGCACTTTGCTTACAGCCTCGTCGCACACCTCCCGCGATAATTTCGGATTGATGCGATACACGGCATAGCGCAGATTCTCCGTCATCACGACCTCTTCAAACGACGCACGTTTAGGGCAAACGCCATCCGGAGCGATGTCGGGACCATAGAAATAACTATAGCCGAGCTGTTCAAACAAGCCGATGGCAAATTCTTCTATTTTCGATTCGGTGAGAGTTGGCATAGGGATAAATATTAAAATGGTTCGTCATTCTGAATGTTAATTTCTTCAGTTTTTAGTTCTTTTTCTTGAACATCCATTTTATTCGTCCATCTATCACATGTTTCTGTGTAGATACTGTCAGAAATAATTTTATTTTTCTTAATCCAATTACTGATATATTCAGGATTATGACTATTAGGAGTAGGATTTACATCATCAATTCTAACTTGAATAGGAGTTCTTACACAATCACCAGTAATAATAGCATGTTGTTGCGGTATTATTGGTAATTGTTCCAATAAATCAGCATTAGCACTTGAAATTAAACCTCTAACATATTTTTGATCTTCTGGATTTTGTAGACGATGAATTATAAATGAATTGCATTGTGATAATACTGTTTTTGACAACTCAGATGGTCTCTGGCTTGATACAATTAAAGAAATTCCATATTTACGACCTTCTCTGGCAATTTTTTCAAAAACAGTTTTTGCAATAGATTCTTTCAATTCAGCTATGTAATTCTGAGCTTCTTCAAGAACTATAACAATAGGAAATTTTCCTCTTTGTTCAGGAAGAAAATTAGCTACAAATTCAAGAATAATTCTACCTAATATTCCTGTTACTGTTTCTAATACTTCAAATGGTAATTGTGAAACATCAATAATTGTAATTTGATTTGTATTATTATTAGGGACGTTGGATTCATTATATTTTCTTATGAAGTTATTGACTGTTTCTTCTCCAAAGAATTTATTATAGTCTCCCAATAATAAAGCAATAAATTGCGGTAGAATATTTCTATTGGCCTCTTCTGTATCTTTCAGCATAAGAGGAATAGCAATCCTTTTATCATTCAAAAAACTATTAATTCTTAATCGGAGAGTTGACATAAATTCTGCAATCCGGTTGTTACTTACACCTTCTTGATTTATAGCTGCATCTAAGAATTTCTTACATAAATCTTGATAAGAAAACCAAATTGGTAAATCTATATTTTGCTCATTGGTTATCTGTACAACTAAATCATCAGCTATGACTTGTTTATAAACTTTATCAATATTATCTATAATAGGGTGTTGTTTTGATGCATTATTAAAATTGTCTTGACTCCCAAGAGTACAAATCAATGTACCAAGTTCACTATTGTATACTTTTATAGCCTCCCCAATTCCAATAATTTCATTCTTATCTTTCCATTGCCAATTTCCATAGGATGATGTTCCAGTTCTTTTTTTAATATCCTCAGAATTATTAGATAATAATCCTTCAATATCAGATTTCAAATAATTAGGAATCACTCCATTTAGATTTGCTTCTTGTTCATTCTTCGCCAATCCAATAGCTCTGTTTAAAACTGGAGCTTGAACTCCTTCTCCTGGTTTAAATAAATATTTGAAATCATTCCAATTCATCAACCAATATGGAACTTTGACTTTTTCATCACCCCCGTAATAATAAGCATTGATTAATTTGAGTTCATCGACTTCTTGTTTAAATTTCTCTTTTACTTTCTCTTCTGGAAGGAATGCGTCTTTATATTCTCCGTTAGTATCAAATATTACTATATGCGCATTAGATAATTGGGCATTATCATTATATCTAAATCTAAATAAATTACGAAGAATAGAAGTCAAGGTACAAGATTTTCCAGAACCTGTATTGCCAAGAATAGCAGCGTGTTTTACAAAGAATTGGTCAGGACAAATCTTCACCTTATAATTTTGGAAAGCAGGAGAAGTGCCAATAGGAAGATAAAAATCTTTTTGATAATTTATTATATCACTATCTTCTTTATCATCAAAAATATGTTTTAAATCATCTTCTGTAACATACCAAACAGGATTATCTAAAGAAGGAAAATTATAAACACCTTGTATGAATTGTTCTTTATCACCAATCTTAGCAATAGTTCCAAGCATTGTCGCCGAAATGTATCGTGAGGAAGATGGTAAAATAATACTTGCTGAACTATTATTCAATTCTACCTCTTCCTTCATAGTAACTCTTGTAATCAAGGCAACTATTCTGTCAGCACCTACAGGAATAATAAGATATGAATTAATTCGTGCAACTTCATAGATATCATTAATGCCGCTTTTGAAAGCACCTTTGATGTTATCTTCTATTTTTATGAAAACACGAAAGTTATCAACAGATAAGACTCTACCGATTATTCTATTCTGACTCATTTTCTTTGCTATTTACATCTTGAATTATATCTTTCTTGTCATCTTCTACAGGTTGCCTTGTCGGATACAACTTGTTCATAGTTTCAGAAACGATTAACTGTTCATTTTCCTCATACAAATCTGGCATAACATTCTTAACAAATCCAACGAATGTTGATTGTTCAGAATCATCTGGATCTAAAACAATGATTCTTGGATCATTCAAATCTTTTAGTTTTTGTATCTCTTCATTTATTTTGAAGTTTGCAATTACCAATGTGAATGAAGGAATTGATAATGCCTGATAAATTATATCATTTATATGCTCATCAAAAAACGAATAACCAATACAAAACAATACCGATTGAGGTTGTGTAATGGCTTGAGCAAATTGACGAAATAGTTCAGAATAAGGCAAATCTAATGTAAATGTCTTTTTACTTACACATGGATAAATCATAATCTGTTTATCTATTTGCGGTTCAAAAGATCCATCCATTGTTTTTTCTTGGATGCCATAGACGTTTGACGGAGATGATTCTGTCGCAACCCAAGATAATGAACCATGCATCTTATAATATCTCAAAACCTTTTCTGCCCTATGAACTTTACCTGACACACTTTGCCCAGGATAATAAATATCATAATCGTAAACTTCTGGACGAAAACAACGATTATGTATTCCCATAAAACCATTTATATAATATACTCCCAATTTATCTAGAGCATAGTCAAAGGCCATATCATAATTCGTTGTAAACAGATTTGCTCTTTTCAGATTGTTTGGTCTTTGGAGTAACTTTTTTATAAATACTTCATGATAATGATATCTATTATTCGACAATTGGGAATCATCGTTATATAATGAGTGAATACTTGTCTTTTGTGTGTCACAATTTTTGAAAAGCCATTTTTGCATTTCAACCATAACACTATTTATGTCATCGATGGATTCTCCTTTTTTTTCTTTAAGGAATTTATCTGCTTGTAAACAATTGAACAAATCTTCATATGAAGGATTTGCTCCATCTCCAAAATATTCCGTTATGGAATCTTTACATTTTGGTTTTAACCCTTCAGGAACTTCTCTAATTATAGGTGCTCCTAAATGAAAACTTGTACCTGCACCTGCCAATACAGTTACATTATCTAATTCAAGATATTTCTTGATTTTTAATCTCATTTCTTGAGAATTCTTTTTATTTTCGCTCATAACCTTCTTATATCTTAACCTCTCCACTCATCAACTTTGGCAACAAACTGTCACGTTGTTGAGTAAGAGTTTGGATTTGATTGTTGTTGCTATTTATTTTCTTATAAATTTTTACACATTGTGCTTCAAATTTATTCAAAATAGTTTCATTTGGAAATGCAATTTCTATTTGTTTAATATCGGACTGTCGTATCAATGGTTGTGTACTGCCAACATTATAATCTTGTAATTTTGCCAATCTTAGAGTAAAGTATACAAAGTTATAATAATTTTTAGGTTTTATAATCAAAGTGTTATCTGACAACCAGGCTTTTTTATTTTCTAGTCTAAAAATATTCCCGAGAGTTCCAACTCGCCCGGTAAAGATAAGTCTCATATCTTCATCTACAAGATATTTATCAGTTCTTCCAATTACTCCATTTGCTCCTAATACTGGATATATTCCATTTTCTATAAAATCTGAACGTTGTAAACACTTTCCGCTTCCAATATCAATTAAATTTTCTAGCGTTATTATTCCCCAATCTTCTTTTGCCTCTTCGATAAACCATTTTCTAAACAATGTTTCCGCCATTGCTTCAAGGGTTTTGTTTTCTCTATGCAGCAAATCTATTTTGTCATCCAATGAAGAAAGAATTGATGCTATACGCTTTTGTTCTGAAAGTGGAGGAAGAGAAATATCGATATCATTTATTATTGGAATTGTTAAACTAGGTACGGCAGAACCTACATTTAGATTTTCAAAATCAACAAGAGTTAATAAATAAAATAAAAATTTTGGAAATACTTTTGTTTCATCAATTATGCTCCAAAACATAGTATCAACTGTCCAAAATGCTTTATCTTGATAAAATATATTGCTTAAAGAACCTTTACGTGGAATCAGGATGGATTCTTTATCATATAAATAATTTTCAGCATAACGCATAATTCCACCACTGCCATAAACCGGATAAGGTCCATCTTTTAATCCTTTATGATCTTTCCCATATTTAATGGTAATTACCTCCCCCAATTTATATTCTTTCCAATCGCTCATAGTTTAATGATTGTTTTTTAATCTATTAAAACATTTTCGTGACCTCACGAAAATGGTCCAATACAGTTATTTTCGCATTATATAATCCTTACCATCAGAGGCAGTTGTTAAGTAATTCTTTACAACTGAATTTTCATCTAACTCTCTTTCAGACAATATATTATATATATTTATCCTATATTTTGCTTAGAGGTGTCAAAAAGTTCGGTCTTTTATTATTATTCTACTTCTCCTGTTTTAATTTTCGTTTCTATTTTTATCTCTATTTTTAAAATTAAAAATATAAAAAAAGAAATATATATTGAATATCAATTATTTATAATTTTCTTTTTTTGTTTTCTTTTTTATTTCTTTTTTTTTATGCCATTATTTTAACTTGTAAATATAAAATAAAAACATATTGATTATTAAATGCTTATATTCTTTCTTTTTTTATTCAATATGCTATTTACCCTATTTTCTGCCACTTTCTGAAAGAAAAGAATTTTTTTGCGGAATTTTATATTGTACTACATTTGTAAACTATTCATACCTATTCTTTTGGCAACTTTTGAGTATTTTTCTCCAATTGTTTTTCTTCACGAGCAACTCTACGCTCAACTTTCTTTATATCTTCTGCCGCAGGTAATTCTTCAGGACGAATGCCACGTTGCAACAACATTCCTCTAACACTTTGATTATTTTGTATATGCTCATTCGTAATAGGCATTTCTCCTTGCAGGTCTTTTTGCTCAACATTGTAATTGGTCATTTCTGTTGCCAAATTCTTAGCTGCAATAGTCAGTGTTGGCAAATGGTCTGCCAAAGCTCCATTTTTCACACCAAGTCTTTGTTTCATCTGTTCGGTATTCACACCTCCGAACAAAGCCGTATCGCCTTTTGAACGGATTCTTCCAAATCCTTTATCGTCAACTCCACGCTGATAAATATTCTGACTTAACTGCTTCTCAGAACATCTTAGTCTTTCGCGAGTTTCCAACCTAGATAGAAGTTGCAAGCGTTCTTCTATAAGTTCAGCATTTCGAGTCTGTACAGCGAAATAACTCTGCGCAAAAGCTATCTCCTCTTTTTTAGGGTCGCCATTCTGTGCAATCAAATAACACGCATAACGCGTAAGCATAAAATCCTTTACACTACGTTCTGCATTACTTCCCAATACGACCATTTTCGTGACCTCACGAAAATGGTCATCAATGTTGATATTCTGCGTTTTGCAAGATTCCATAGCACGATTTATTGCTACTACAAAGTTTTCCCATCTTGCATATCCCAACACGTTTTGAAGCTCACGTGCATACCACACTTCCATCGTATCACCATTATCATCTTCAATATGTTTTGCAATGGTGTCGAATCTACTCTTGTACTCATTAATTTTCTGTAAATCCATAGCAATTATTATTTAACCGTTTAACTTCAGTTTTTAGTTCTTCTATAATTAGTTCCGAAACGTTTCGGAATATCAATTTTAACTTATTTTTATCTTCTCCAAATTCTCCAATATCAGTTTATTCAATCTTTCCTCTTCTTTCAACTGCTCCATAAATTCCTCTCTCAAAGCGTTGAAGCGTTCTTCAAAGTTGAAGTCGTCTTCTTCCTCTGGCAGTCCGACATAACGTCCAGGTGTAAGAACATAATCAAGTTCGGCCACGCGGTCAACGGAAACAGAAGCGCAGAATCCTGCCACGTCTTCATAGTTTCCACCTTTGTTGCGCCAGTTATGATAAGTGTCGGCAATCAGCTGAATGTCATCAGCAGAGAACTCACGAGTGCGGCGGTTGATGAGATGTCCCATATTACGAGCATCGATGAATAATATCTCGCCCTTGCGTTCACGGAATTTATCCGTTGCATTTCTATTACGACTCAAGAACCATAATGACGCAGGAATCTGTGTGTTGAGGAATAATTTGGCAGGAAGATTTACTATACAATCTACCATGCCAGCGTTTATCAGTTCCTTGCGTATCTCGCCTTCGCCACCGCTTTTTGACGTGAGCGCGCCTTTTGCCAAGACAAATCCAGCTTGTCCGTTAGGCGCAAGATGATAGATGAAATGCTGAATCCAGGCGAAGTTGGCATTACTTGCCGGCGGAGTGCCAAATTTCCAACGACCGTCAGAACGTAACAAATCTCCGCTCCAGTCGCTATCGTTGAACGGAGGATTGGCGATGACATAATCCACTTTCACATCACGATGTGCATCGTTAAGGAAAGAACCTTCTGTGTTCCACTTTACCTGTGACGCATCAATGCCACGAATGGCGAGATTCATCTTGCAAAGTCGCCATGTGGTTTGGTTACTCTCTTGTCCATAAATGGAAATATCATTGATGATTCCCTGATGTTCTTCAACAAACTTCTCGCTCTGCACAAACATGCCTCCAGAACCGCAACAAGGGTCAAGGACACGACCTTTGAAAGGTTCCAACATATTGACAAGCAATTCAACAACACTACGTGGAGTGTAGAACTGTCCGCCTTTCTTTCCTTCTGCAAGAGCAAATTCTCCCAAAAAATATTCAAAGACATGACCGAGCAAATCGGCACTTTTTGTTGTAGTGTTCAAGGTGCTGTTGCCAATGAGGTCGATAAGTTCGCCTAAACTCGTTGGGTCGAGGTTCGGGCGAGCGAACACTTTAGGCAAAACGCCTTTGAGTATTGGGTTTTCTTTTTCGATGGCATCCATCGCATCATCGATAAATTTTCCTATTTTAGGGTCTTTGGCATTGGCAACCAAGTTGCTCCATCTTGCTTCAGCAGGAACATAAAATACGTTTGCTCCTTTATATTCTTCTCTGTCTTCTGGATCTGCGCCTTCAGAAACTTCTGTCAACAACTGGGCGTATAACTCTTCAAAAGAAACAGAAATATATTTCAAGAAAATAAGACCTAACACAACGTGCTTATATTCAGCAGCATCAATGTTTTTACGTAATTTATCAGCTGCTTTCCATAATTGTTTTTCCAAAGGTTCTTCTATATTGTCTTTTTTCTTTGCCATAGTATCTATAAGTATTTCTCTTTTCGCAAAGTTAACGAATTAATATTTTATTATGAATGTTTTTACAAGAATTTTACATGATTTTTATGAGGAAATATTGCCTTTAATAAATGAACTTTTGAGACATTGAAAATCACATACATCTTGTCGTGTCGTCTTGTTGACTCGTTGCCTTAAAATAAGTATATTTGCGCAAAATTTTAACTATGATCTCATCACCTTTATACCCAATAATAAAACTTCGCAGAGGTAAAGACGAAGCAGTAAAACGTTATCATCCATGGATTTTCTCAGGCGCTATTGAAACAGCAGCTCCTGATCTTCAAGCAGGCGATCTTGTCACTGTCGTGGATTCTAAGAATAATATCCTCGGAACAGGTTTCGCTGAAGCAGGCAATATCGCTGTCAAAGTATTGGCTTTCGAAAATGTAAAGATTGATAAGTTTTTCTGGAAAGAACGTCTCAACAAGGCTTTCGAACTTCGTAAGTTGATGGGATTGACAGATAATGAGCACACTAACTGCTATCGTCTCGTGCATTCTGAAGGTGATAATCTCCCAGGTTTGATAATCGATATCTATGGAAAGACTGCCGTTGTTCAGGCTCAGACAGAAGGCATGGCTCTTAACGTGAAAGCTATCGCTGACGCCTTGATGACAGTGGAAGGTCTCAATATCAATGCTGTCTACAATAAAAGCTCTGAGGCGATGCAAAGAATGGGTAAGGATGCTGTTGAAGACGGTTATCTTATTGGTGAGAAATCAGATGAGTTCGTACTTGAAAATGACTCTAAGTTTTTAATCGACTGGGAAGAAGGCCAGAAGACAGGTTTCTTCTTGGATCAAAGATATAATCGTGACTTGGTTCGTCAGCTCGCTAAAGGAAAGAATGTCCTCAATACATTCTGTTACACAGGCGGTTTCTCCGTCACAGCTCTTAAAGGCGGAGCAAACAAGGTCGTTTCTGTCGACTGTTCAAAGAAGGCGATAACAGCTTGCGAAAAGAATATCGCTCTCAACGGATTCGATATCAAGGAAAACCCTAGCGTCGCTGAAGATGCGAAGTTATTCCTTCAGAATATGAAAAAAGGCGAGTTCGACCTTATCATCCTCGATCCTCCGGCATTCGCTAAGAATCATAAGTCGTTGCACAGAGGTCTGCAAGGTTACAAATTCATCAATTACGAAGCGATGACTAAGATTAAAGAAGGCGGTCTCTTATTTACTTTCAGCTGTTCTCAAGCCGTCGATAAGGCTCAGTTCCAAAGCATTGTGATGGCAGCCGCTATCGAAGCAGGTCGCAAGGCACAGATAATATTCCAACTCGACCAACCAGATGATCATCCAGTAAATATCTATCATCCAGAAGGCGCATACCTGAAAGGATTGGTGCTTAAGATTGATTAAAATGCTTTAATATATTTGTCGTAGAAAATCCTTCTACTAATTCTATCGTCTCGACTCTTCCGCCTTTGTTGGTGACGATGTCGTAGCCGACGATGTCTTCTGCTTTGTAATCTTTGCCTTTAACGAGTACGTCGGGCTGTACGGTGTTGATTAAATTATATGGAGTGTCTTCCTCGAAGAACATTATCGCATCGACAAACTCTAGCGCTGCCAAAACCACAGCGCGTGCTTTTTCATCATTGACTGGTCGCGATGAACCTTTGATTCTTCTTACCGAAGCGTCTGTGTTTAAACCTATTATAAGTATATCGCCTAAGTCTGCAGCTTTGGAAAGATATTCCACATGACCACGATGTAAAATGTCGAAACATCCATTTGAAAAGACTATCGTCTTATTTTCCTTACGCCACAAATTCAACTTCTCTTCAAGAGAATCACTGTTTAAAATCTTATCGTAAATCTTTTCTAAATGTTTCATGGTGTATTTATATAAATAAAAACAATTTCTAAATATCAGACGCATCATTACATATTGTTAATATTTTAGTGTAAATGATACGTCTCTACAACTCCTAACTCCTAACTCCTAACTCCTCACTCCTAACTCCTAACTATTAATAGGTTTC
The DNA here is from genome assembly GCA_045612345.1 of Bacteroidales bacterium. GTDB lineage: Bacteria > Bacteroidota > Bacteroidia > Bacteroidales > F082 > Limimorpha. Next base: position 1,441 of record JAZKYV010000008.1, on the reverse strand, counting down.
CTTTTATCAAAGAAGAACATAATAGCGTATGATAAACAGCCTGTTACGAGGTAGAATATCATCTGGCTTGTATGGTTTATCGTGACAAACGACACGGCGGCTGATTCTGAGATGCCGTAGAATCCGTTCAATAGGAGTATCCCAATGAAATGATAAACGCCCATTCCTCCAGGCACTGGTGCCACTACGCCGAGTGTCGCCAATCCTAATAAAGTGACGGCTTCGGTCAGTCCTAAGTGCGATGTCTCAGGAAGCATATAGAATGGCAGCCAAGTCATTACGACGTAGAATCCCCAGATTAACAAGGTGTAGATTATAAATAATCCTTTCTTCTCCATGGTGAAGATTGTCTTGATACCATCGAGGAAACCGTTCCACAAAGAAGCGATTTTTTTGTATAACTTATTTTCTGCTATAATATCTTTTTTCTTTCTGAAGATGAAAACGATAGCAGCGAAAAACGCGATTAAAGCTGATATCGCTATTCCTCCTAAGAGCACGTTGTTCCTTAGTGACTCTATCAATGGGTTAAGCCATGAGGTGATGAGACTTCCGAGCAGATTCCATTGAAACAGAATGACAAGCAATGCCATTGCGAATAGAATCGCAAGGTCGAGGACGCGTTCTGATATCACGGTTCCGAAAGACTTGTCGAAAGGGATGTTTTCTTTTTTTGTGAGCGTTCCGCAGCGTGTCACTTCGCCGAGTCGAGGGAAGACTGTATTGGCGAAATAAGCTATAAGAACTGATTCGTAAGTCGTTGATATTCTTGTCTTATATCCAAGAGATTCTATCAAGATATTCCAGCGTAAGGCTCTGAAAAATAAAGATATTCCCAGACATGCTAGGCTTAGCAACATCCAGGAATATTTTGCTGTCTTGATATAATCAAGGACGTCTGAGAAATTTATTTTTCTGAAGCAAAGCCATAAAAGAAGAACTCCTAACAAAAGGAATACAATGTATGTTAATGTATTGGAAATCTTCTTGTTCAATGCTTTTGTTTTTTTATATTTTAACTTATGCACTATGCACAAAGTCTGTTGTCTGTTGTCCGTTGACTGTTTATATTTTGTTATTCTCGTTAGGGAATACGATAGAAGGCTTGTGTTTCTTAGCTTCTTCGAAATCCATTGAGCAGTAAGAAACGATGATGACGAGGTCGCCGACGTTTTCTTTATGAGCTGCTGCTCCGTTGATTCCGATGACGCCTGATCCGCGTTCGCCTTTGATAGCGTATGTGCAGAGACGTTCGCCATTAGTGATGTTGTAGATGTCAACACGTTCGTTTTCAATGATGTTAGCTGCATCTAACAAGTCTTCGTCGATAGTAATGCTGCCGATATAGTTGAGGTCGGCTTGAGTTACTGTAGCGCGGTGGATTTTTGATTTAAGGACTTCGATATTCATATTAAAATATTCTAACGTTATCAATTAAACG
>JAZKYV010000007.1:0-20904 GCA_045612345.1 Bacteroidales bacterium | reverse complement strand
AACAGAATAATGAGCAACATCCTCATCGGTATCCGCACAAAGCAATATACCTATTGTAGGATTATGTCCTTCGGGACGTATCAATTCATCATACATCTTTACATACATATCCATTTGTCCAACATCTTGATAGCTCAACTTAGTCGTTTTAAGATCAACCAAAACAAAACATTGCAAATGATAATTATAAAATACTAAATCAATGTAATAATCCTGCTTTTCTGTATGAATATGTTTTTGTCTATCAACGAAAGCAAATCCTTTTCCCAACTCCATAAGAAAAGGTATCAAATGGTCGATGATACCTTTTTCCAAGGTACTTTCTGTATAATCCGGATTATTTTTAAAGCCAAGAAACTCCGCTATCACAGGATTTTTGATATACTCCAATTTATCTTGCAAAGAAGAAGTTTTCTCTTTCATTTCATTACGAACAACTTCTTTATTCTGAGATTTCAACAAACGATGATAATATTGCGTACTAACATTTCTTTGCAAAGTTCTAGTTCCCCACATCTCATTGGCAGCCTCATTTTCATACCAAGCGCGAGCCTCAGTATCTGATTCTTGTAAGATAATACCATAATGCGTCCACGACAAACGTATAGCCTTTTCCGTTACAACGCGACTATAAATATCTACCTCATTAAATAATCCCATCACTGCTGGGACAATCTTAAGATTGTTATTCAGCATATAAAACATATTAGGGAATGACCTATAAAACGACGCAAAACGGTACAGATTATTTCTTGAATACCCTTTCCCATACTTCTCTGTCAAATCCTTAGCTAAAGTCTTAATCACCTGCTCTCCATAATCCGCACGCTGATCCTTTAAAACTTCATGCTGAATACGCATTCCCAACAACCAATTACGCTTTACCAATATTTCATCTACTGATTTGTAAGCAACAACTTTTGCTTGTTCAATAATTACGCATGCATCATTATATAATACATTCTGTAATTTTTCATCTTGTTTCTGTAAACTTTGGTTTGATTTCATAACAATTATTTTTAATGGTTAAACAATTTATTTCTAACTCTTCACAGCCAGCCACGCCATCAATCCCATTCCTATTTCAAGAGCGTCTTCGTCGACATCGAATGTCGGAGTATGCTGTTTGGAGACAATGCCTTTTTCGGTGTTTGAAGTCCCGATGCGATACATGCACGCCTTGGTTTTATGCGAATACCAGGCGAAGTCCTCTGCCGTCATCAGCTGAGGTATATCCTTTACATTGTCTTCGCCCATGAAATCTTTCGCCGCAGACTTCAACGAATCCGTAAGGCTTACGTCATTTATCAAGACAGGATAACCGCCATCGATAAATACATCCACCTCGACATCAAAAGCAACTGCTATCTCCGCACTTATTTCCTTTATCTTATCTTTTATATGTTGTCTTTCGGTCTCGTCAAAAGTACGCATCGTACCTTTAAGAGTAACATGATCAGGAATTACGTTATAAGTGCCGTCTGCAATAAAACTACCGAAAGCAATTATGATAGGATTCTTTCTTTCTTCTTTATTAAACTCCGAGCTGAGTTCAGAGATAGAGCACAAGAGTTTCGCGGCTGCCACAGTGGTGTTGGAGCGTTCTTTCATCTTGGCAGCATGACCGCCCTTACCTTTGACGGTAATATTTATCTCATCGCAGGAAGCCATATATTCTCCGGCATGAAAACCCACCTCACCACATGGCAGGTCTGGATAGACATGCTGCGCTATGATAAGATCCACATCTTTCAAAACACCTTTTTCAATCATGACGGAAGCGCCTCCCGGCAGTTTCTCTTCTCCAGGTTGGAAAATAAGTTTTATGGTTCCCTCGAATTCATCTTTCAGCTGATTTAAGATATTTGCCGCTCCCAACAACATCGCAGCATGAGCGTCATGTCCGCAGGCATGCATCACGCCGTCTACGGTAGACTTGTACTGACAGTCGTTTTTCTCTTGAATAGGAAGCGCGTCGATGTCGGCACGAAGAGCTATGGTTATCTTTCCCGGATTTCTGCCTTCAATTCTAGCAACGATTCCTGTTTCGGTCACAAATTCATGATCGATATTCCAAGAATCCAACAAAGCATGAATATACTGAGCGCTTTCATACTCCTCAAAACTCAAACCCGGAAACTGATGCAAATGACGTCTCACATCTATAATATCAGCTTTAAGTTCCTTGGCAAGAGATTTTATCTTATTTATCATAACGAAAGATGTTTATGCAAAAATAAGAATAATTAGGAGTTAGGAGTTAGGAGTTAGGAATTATTTTTTGAACTTTGAACTTTGAGCTTTGAACTTTGAACCATTGGAATAGTTACGCGCGATACGCGTGATACGTGGAAACTAAAAAGACTTAACAAAAATCCGTGTGATACGCGTGATACGTGGAGATGCAAAAAAGACTTAACAAAAATCCGTGTGATACCCGTGATACGTAGAGATGCAAAAAAGATTCGCGGACCAACTAAAAACGAAAAAGCCTCTCGATTGAGAGGCTTTGTTTGGCGGTGCTGACGAGACTCGAACTCGCGACCTCCTGCGTGACAGGCAGGCATTCTAACCAAACTGAACTACAGCACCAGCGTTTTTCGTTTTATCAACTGATTTGTTGTTGTTGATTACGAGTGCAAAGATACGACCTTTTTTCATATCTGCAAGCATTTTTTCAAAAAAAATTCACTTTTTTTGAAATTATTTTTCATCTCTTTGATTATCAATAAAATATTTTTTAAAAAAATTATTTTAGAAAAAATACACCTTTTTCTCTTATATCATAATATTTTATGCCTAAATCAGCAGCTTCTTTCATCAAATCCTCCGCCAAATATCTCGGAACATCAGAACTAATTATCAGACTATCAAAACTATATACATTAAGCAAAGAAAGCAAGGATTGTCGTTTACGACCATAGACAAGCATGTAATTTAAGGGTATTTTGTACGAAAGCTCTTCCTTGAAAAAATCGCTTCCATCCGACATTCCGACGACATTTTCACCAAAAATTACGACACTTTTTCGTTTTTTCGCAAAATTTCCATCAAAATTATCACAAAAAAGCACACATTTTCCGTCATTAAATACACCTTTTTTCACCAAAAAATTCTCAATATTGTAAGAAAAAGAAGATTTATCGTTAAAAAAAATGCTATCCGCAAGCAAAAAATGACGTCTTCCTTCAATAAAATCGAGCACTGTAGCATTATTAATTGAATAAATCACCATTTCTTTTTGCCTATTTTGCCTGATAAGGTTATCAATATTGACAAATAAAAAGCAACAAGACATTATCATTATATGAAATAACATCTTTTTATTTCTAAGTTCCACCATAAATAACAAGGATAATAGCATCAACAAGAGAATAACGAACTGCACTTCGTTTATATAAAGACCTTTAACAATAGAATGCGGCAAGTTCTCAATCCACGACACTCCATAATTCATCACAAAGATCATCTTTGAAACGACAAAAGCCACTACATTATTAATATAAGGAATAAAAGAGACAAGCAGCATTATCATTCCGCCAATAATGACGACAGAAGAAATCGGTGTCATGAAAAGATTACTCAGCCAAAAATATATCGGGAATTGATGAAAATAATAAATCGTGAATGGCGCAGTTGCTATCTGAGCCGCTATCGTAACCGACGTTATCTCCCATATCTTATTCACAATCTTATATTTGGAATAAAACATTTTAGATATAGACCTTTGCAGAATCACGATTCCAATAACAGCGGTGTATGACAACATAAATCCTATATCAAAAAGATTAGCAGGATTCACGCACAACAGGATAAAAGCCGAAGTCGCCAAAGAGTTCAACAAGACGCCTTTCCTACCTATGACATCACCTATTATAACGAAAGAAAGCATAATAGTAGCCCTCAATATTGAAGGAGCCAATCCTGCAAGCAAAGCGTAAAACCAAATCAGAAGCAGCAATATAGATTGTTTGACAATGCGCTGCACCTTCTTTCTTTCATCAAGAAAGAAGAGCATATACGAAAACACCATAAATATCACGCCCACATGGAGTCCAGACACACAAAGAATATGCATCGCTCCAGCAGCCACATATTTTTGTCGCAGTTCATACGGCAGACTCTCATCATAACCAAGCAAAATGGCAGCCGCCACTGCATATTCATCTTCTCTAACCCCAAGTCTTTGCATAGTCCCAAGAAGGAAATCACGAAGCCAATACGAAAACCTATATACAGGATTTGACTTATTACAACCCATATACATCCACGCATCTGATTCAAGATAAACCTGATGCGTAACACCTCTTTTATATAAGTAATCCTTATAATCGAACTGCTCTGGATTCAGAGGTTTCTCGACAAGCTCCGGATTTGTAAAAAAGAAAATACAATCGCCATATTTAAGTCCGAGCGACTTCTCTTCTTTCTCAAAATATGCCATGACTTTAGAATCAATGCTTTTAAGATCACTATCTTCTTCAAAAGCAAAGACATCTAGCATCACCTTTATTGATTTATCTTTAACAAGCGGGCATTCAAGAAGTCGGGCGCAATAATATTTAGGAACACTTTCCATCTTCGATATATCATTGACGCTGAATTTATAAGCAATGACTTTAACATAAGCAAATCCTAATAATATAAGGTATAAGCACAACGAAACAGAAAACACCCATCGGAAACGATAGTTCTTGATCAATATAGAAGTAAAGACCAAGGACGTTAACAATATCAAAATTATTATTAACAAAAAAATGACGGAATTCTTCTCCAATATAATTTCAGAGAAGGCAAAAGAAAGATAGATTCCTATTGCAAAAGGAACTAACAATCTGACAAACGGATATTTAAACCACGAAATCATCTTGCATCATAAATTTTGGACTCATGATGCAAGATAAGAATTAATTCAACACTTTCAATATTGAATTACAATATTTTACGTTAAAAAATATTAAGAATCACTTATTCTTTTTAGTCAGATCATCGACTATTATCGTCGCCGCATTATTAGAAGCGCCGGCGTTACCAAGCGTATATCTCAACTCCTCGTAATCCTCCAACAACTGGCGTTGTTTTTTGTGATTCGTAAGCAACTGCTTCAATTCCGCCTCAACGTTTTCAGGTGTCAAGTCATTCTGAATCAATTCCTTTAAAACCGGCTTGTCCATAATAAGATTTACCAGACTTATATATTTCACCTTCACGAGATTCTTTGCTATCAGATAAGAAATCTTGTTTCCCTTATAACAGACCACCTCTGGAACATAAAGCAAAGCCGTTTCAAGAGTAGCTGTTCCCGATGTGACCAAAGCAGCACTTGCCACCTGCAACAATTGGTACGTTTTATTAAAGACAAGTTGCACATTCGCATTTCCTATCAAAGACTTGTAAAAATCTTCTGTCAATGATGGCGCGCAACCTATAACAAACTGATATTCAGGGAACTTATCCACCACTTTCAGCATAATTCCAAGCATTCGTGTCACCTCTTGCTTACGGCTTCCTGGAAGAAGCGCTATTATCTCCCTCTTTGAATTAAGTTTGTTTTGACGTGCGAAATTATTTCTGTTGATATATTTCACTTTTGACAGCTCATCGAGAAGCGGATGACCAACATAATGAGCGTCAACACGATATCCATCATAAAAATCTTTTTCAAAAGGTAGGATGACCAACATCTTATCCACCACCTCTTTTATAGTATAAACGCGACGTTTCTTCCAAGCCCACACCTGTGGCGATATATAATAATACACCTTTATATTATGCTTATGGGCGAACTTCGCGATTTTCATATTAAAACCAGGATAATCAATAAGTATGATCGCATCCGGTTTGAATTTCAAGATATCTTTCTTGCAGAAGCTGAGGTTTTTCAAGATTGTTCTAAGATGCAGCAAAACCTCAACGAATCCCATAAAAGCAAGGTCACGATAATGTTTCACCAAGGTCGCGCCTTGTTTTTTCATAAGATTTCCACCCCAAGCACGAATTTTTGCTCGAGTATCCTTCTTCTTCAAAGACGCTATCAAATTAGCTCCGTGCAAATCGCCGGAAGCCTCGCCAGCTATGATATAATACTTCATTTCAAAACAAAAAACATTACTGAAACAATACCCACCAATGTCACAAACATCATCCCTTTACCTGTATTTTCCATATTCCATTTAACCAACATAAAACGGGCAAGGATAAGATCCACAATCAAAGGAAGCATATAAACCCACAGAGAATCACTGCTTCTAGAAAAATAAGTAAAACCAGCAAAAAGGTTTATGATAGAATAAAGGACAATAAATATTACCGCCGCACCTATAAAACCTATGATAAAATTGTCTTTCTTTTCCATAATAACAACATTAAAATCAAAATGCTTTTAACATCTTGTACAACTTCTGTGTAGGCAAGCCCATCACATTAAAATACGAACCCTCAACATGATTAACGCCAATATAGCCAATCCATTCCTGGATGCCATAAGCGCCAGCCTTATCGTAAGGCCTAAAATTATTTACATAATAATCTATCTCTTCTTGGTCAAGTGTTTCAAACGACACCTTCGACACAACTGAGAACGTCTTGACTTTATCGTTTGTACGAATCGTAACTCCAGTAATAACAGAATGTTTCTTGCCAGAAATCCTGCCTAACATTCCACGAGCATCAGCCTCATCTTTAGGTTTTCCCAAAATCATATCATCGACTATTACCACAGTATCTGCAGTTATAACCATATAATTTTCAGGAAGTTCCTCATCGTTGAACGCCTTTGCCTTCTTGAGACTTAAAAACGGAGCCACATCATAAACCGACATATTTGAAGGATAAGACTCATCGACATCTTTAGTAATAACAGAAAACTCAAGTCCTATTCCTTTCATAAGTTCTTGTCTTCTAGGAGATTTAGAAGCAAGAACGATATTATATTTCTTCAAATTCTCTAACATCATCTTAAAAATAACATTGATAATAATCCTATGAGCATCATCATTTTAGACATGACTGACAATTTATGAAAGTCTTTATATTCCTTTGCCTTATAAATTTTAGCAATCAACAAAACAGAGGACAAAGCCACAGATATCATAAAAGCAGATGCCACAAACAATTTCAATTCAAAAAGAATAAGTGTATAAATAAACAATAGTAATAACAAAAGTATTACAAGTATATAAAGTATTGTTTTTGTTTTATTTAAGCCTAAAACTACAGGCATCGTACGACAATGCGTATTCCCATCACCTTCTGCGTCTTCCGCATCCTTTATAATTTCCCTAATAAGCGTCAACAAAAATGCAAATACAGAATATATCAACACAAAATAAGCCACATTCTCTGCCAAGTCTTTACATACCGACAAAGTCAGCAGATTTTCAGAGAGATACAATATTTCAAATAAGTAAGGTAAAAACACAGCCGTTGCAACAAGCAAAGACACTATAAAATTGCCGATGAACAATTTCCTTTTATATGTAGCTGAATATGAATACAAAAGACACGTAATCAAAAGAAGGACAGCGAATAACATATAAAATTTAACATTTAAAACCATTATGCTCGAAGCCAGTCCCAGCACAAGACCAATAAATGTTAAGACAACATAAAAAAGCCTAACCTCTTTATGTGAAAAAATATCAGGAATCAGAGTCTTTTCCGGTTTATTAAACCTATCCGTCTCGACATCAAAATAATCATTGATGGCATAACCTCCCGCCACTATAAATATCAGCGACATAACTAGCAAATGGAATGTATGCACCGGAGGAAGCACCTCAACTGCTGAAAAATATGACAAAGGCGACATGACACAATGATAGACGAGCAACATCATCATCGCTATCATCATCAGATTAGTCCAGCGGATCAATTTGAAAAAAGACCTTATCCTATTCATAAACAAGAATTACCAGATATAGCAGCTAAAATCCTTCATCCATTTGTCCTGCGCTTTAAGGACCTGTTCGATTATGTCACGAACAGCGCCTTTTCCTCCATTACGATTACTTATATATAAGCTGATGTCTTTTATTTCTGAAGCGGCGTCAGCAGGACAAACTGGCAAACCTACCATTTTCATAACAGGATAATCAGGCAAATCGTCGCCCATATATATAATTTGTTCAGGCTTCAAATTATTGGTTTCCATATATTTTTGCAAAACCTCAACCTTATTTGCGGAACGCACGAAGACATCTTTCACGCCCAGCATCTGCATTCTCTTTTCGATGGAAATAGAATAACCTCCAGTTATGACCGCGATATTATATCCGAGGCGAGCTGCAAGTTGAAGAGCATATCCATCTTTAACGTCGCTGCTTCTCAAAGGCACGCCATTGCCATCGACCAAAACATCACCACTTGTCATAACACCGTCATAATCAAAGACGAATGTAGTTATATCTTTTAACTGTTCTTTATAGTTCTTCATTTTTCAAATATTTATTGATTATATAATTCGTTAATAATTTATAAATTTCCTTCTCCTCTTCATTATTTTTCAGAAGTTCCAGATGCTTGTTGATGGTTTCCTTGTCGCCCCTACGAGCCGGACCTGTCAACGCCTTTTCCGCACCCATGCTGAAAGCCTTGTTTACAGTCTCTCTCACCAGAGGTTCCAAAATAGAAATATCAAGAGACTTTTCTTTCAGCAGTTTCTCACCTATCTGAAGCATAACATTAACAAAATTAGACACATAAACAGCATTCATGTGTATATAGCGTCTATCTTCATCCGAACATTCTATAACTACATCCGACATTTTCCGAGCCACAATTCTAAGCTTATCCTTAACTTCAGACGAGGATGCATTTATCAATACCGGCACCGATTTAAAATCAACTTCATAATCTTTTGTCAATGTTTGCAAAGGATATATAATGCCGTAATTCTCAACAGTTTTTAATATGGTAGAATTCTGCGTTCCAGAAGTATGAACCAAGACGCCTTTATAATTCTGCAATTTTGCAGCGACCTCCTCTATTGCATCATCCTTAACTGCAATTATTATCAAATCGCAAGAAAAGAGAGGTTGATAGTCGCTTACTGCCTTAACGCCAAACAAATTCTCTACTTCAGAAATTTTATCTTGATTTCTTACAAAAACATACTTCAAGTTTATTCCATTGTCCTTCAACACTTTCGAGTAAGTATAAGCCACATTTCCCGAACCTATTACAGCTATATTTTCAAATGGAATCATCACAAAATAATTTTTCTACGAAGTTACGAAAAAAATGAATAAGAGTGTGCATTTACCCTCAAATAAGGTCTATAAAAAATCCGTTAACTGCCGTTAAAATCCGTTAACTTTTGTTAATTCCCGTTAACTTTTTAACAAAATACGTTAACTTTTAAAATTTAACATTTTATTAACATTTTATAACTAGCATAAAATCAACCATATACGCAAATACGGTCATTATAGGGTCGAAAAGGGTATTGACAAATAAAATAACTAGATTACTTTTGCACCCGACAACAACAAAAAACAACCGATTTTTTAAACTAAAAAACAACAATTATTATGACAACAATTGAGTTCAACAGCAACCTCACAAGTCTTCAAAAAAGTTTAGAAGCATTTGCGAAACAATTAACAGGCAACGAAGATGATGCCAAGGATTTAACTCAAGAAACATTTCTCAAAGCATTAATTTACCGCGAGAAATATGTCAATCACAACAATTTCAAAGCTTGGGTTTACACCATCATGAAAAACATTTTTATCAACAATTATCGTAGAACAAAAAAAGCAAACACCATCATCGACCAAAGCGAAGATCTTTACTATTTAAACATAAGCAACTCACATACCGACACCGACCCTGAAAGCATACTCAACGCTATTGAATTGGAAAAAGGAATAAAGAACCTGGATGAAGAATTCAGACGCGCCTTTGACATGTACAATGAAGGTTACAAATACAAGGAAATAGCAGACAGTTTACACTTAACCATCGGCACTGTAAAAAGCAGAATTTTCTACAGCCGCAAAAAACTCATGAACCAACTAAGCGAATACTGTCCTAACTAATTTTAACAGAAGCTCTCAAAACAAGTCGCATCCTGACTTGTTTTGAGAGTTAGAAAAAAAATAGTTCTGACGAATACAATAAAATTGACAAATAGTTGTTAATTTTGCACATATTAATATAAAACAAAAAAATCAATTATGATTGAGACAGATATTCGTGAATTAAACGAAAGAATACAGAGAGAAAGTCAGTTTATTGACCTCATTAATCTTGAAATGAGCAAAGTCATTGTCGGACAGAAACACATGACAGAAAGATTGCTTATTGGTTTATTATCAAACGGACATATCCTTCTTGAAGGTGTTCCTGGCTTAGCTAAAACACTTGCCATCAAAACATTATCAAGTGTCATTGACGCAGACTTCAGCCGTATACAGTTCACTCCAGACCTTTTGCCTGCCGACTTGATCGGTACAATGATCTACAGTCAAAAGAACGAGGAGTTCATCGTAAGAAAAGGTCCTGTCTTCGCGAATTTCGTTTTAGCTGATGAAATCAACCGTTCTCCTGCAAAGGTACAAAGTGCTTTGCTCGAAGCTATGCAGGAACATCAAGTCACAATCGGAGAAAGCACCTTCGCTTTACCAGACCCATTCTTGGTAATGGCAACACAGAACCCTATCGAACAAGAAGGAACATATCCACTTCCAGAAGCACAGGTCGACCGTTTCATGCTCAAGGTCATCATTGATTATCCTAAAAAAGAAGAAGAAAAGATCATCCTCAGACAGAATATTAATAAGGAGTATCCAGAAATCAAGCCTGTCACATCAACAAAGGAAATCTTAAATGCAAGAAAAGTATGCCGTGAAGTCTATCTCGACGAAAAGATTGAGAACTACATCACCGACATCGTTTTCGCATCACGTTATCCTAACGACTATAAGTTAAAGAAGTTTGCCAACTTGATCAGCTATGGCGGTTCTCCACGTGCTACCATCAACTTAGCTATGGCAGCCAAGGCATACGCATTCATCAAACGTCGCGGCTATGTAATCCCAGAAGACGTACGCGCTGTCGCTCCAGACGTAATGCGCCATCGTATCGGTTTGACATACGAAGCCGAAGCTGAAAACATCACAACAGAAGAAATCATCAACGAAATACTCAATATTGTTGAGGTGCCGTAATCAAAATATTGAATTATGGAAACAAACGAACTATTTAAAAAGGTTAGAAAAATCGAGATTAAGACACGTGGCTTGACCAACAATATCTTTTCAGGTCAATATCACAGTGCCTTCAAGGGTCGTGGTATGACCTTCAGTGAAGTTCGTGAATATCAATATGGTGACGACATTCGTAACATCGACTGGAATGTAACGGCACGATTCAACCGTCCTTTCGTCAAGATTTTTGAAGAAGAACGAGAGATGACCGTGATGTTACTGATTGATGTTTCAGGATCCAATGATTTTGGTTCAGTGAACATTTCAAAAAGAGACCTCACTGCGGAATTGGCAGCGGTCTTGGCATTCTCTGCAATACAAAACAACGACAAGGTCGGAGTGATATTTTTCAGCGACCAAATTGAAAAATTCATCCCTCCTAAAAAAGGATCAAGTCATATCTTACGTATTATCAGAGAGATAGTAACGTTCACACCACAGCACAAAGGCACCGACATTGGAGAAGGTTTGCGATTTTTAACCAGCGCTATCAAGAAACGAACAACGGCATTCTTAATATCAGACTTCGTTTCCAAAAAGTCTTTTGAGCAACAGATTAGAATAGCAGCCAACAAACACGATTTGGTATGCCTTAGAATCACAGACAAGAGAGAGCTGATGATACCAAAAATCGGACTCGTCAAATTCAGAGACTCTGAGACCAACAAAGACGTTTGGATTGACACTTCAATGAGTTCATGGAATGAGGCATATCAAAAATACCTCCAACAGGAATCTGCGAAGCTGAACAAGATATTTGCGAACAACGGCATTGACAACACATTGATCTACACTGATGTCGACTATGTAAAGCCATTGATGCAGTTATTTAAAAAACGAGAATCAAGAAGATGAAAAACAAGATATTGCATTTTTTTATATTCTTAATAACAATAGTTACACCTTATAAATATTGTTATTCACAAGATGTTGTTGTCAATGGAAAAATTGACGCTGACAGCATTCTTACCGGTCATCCATTTGATTACACTTTAGGCATCAGAATGCCTAAGGGCTATGTAATCAACTGGAACGAAATCAAAGACACCTTGAGCAAAAGCATCGAGGTCATTGGTAGAAGCGAGGTCAAGGAGCAGCCCATTGATAACAGCAGCGATATCTTATTAACACAACTTCTGACGCTCACATCATTCGACACTGGCTATATCGAAATCCCTAGCATTGGCATAAAGTATTATAAATCAGCAAAAGACACGACATTATACACATCATATACAGATTATATGGATATATATGTCAAGCCTGTTGCGATTGACACCACAATGGCTTACAAGCCAATAAAAATGCCAATAAAACAGAATATCACATTTGAAGAGACCGCTCCATACCTTGGAGGCGGAATCATTTTAGCAGGATTAGTCTTACTCCTTATTTATATAATAAGACGTTCTAAAAAGAAAGCAGTCGCTGAAGAAGTGGAAGAAAAGCCACAGATTCCAGCCATCATCACCGCAAGAGAGAAAATGTCTCAACTAAAAGACGCTAACCTCTGGCAGTCTGGCAGATATAAAGACTACTACACCGACTTAACCGGCATTGCAAGAGAGTATCTTGAAGGTCAATTTGATATTGACGCCATCGAGATGACATCTGATGAGATACTTGATGAAGTAAAGAAAATCAAGCTTGACAATCATATTTTCAGCAAGTTACAAAACACACTCATGACAGCCGACTTGGTAAAATTCGCAAAAGCCACACCTAATCCAACAGAAAACGAAAACGCTTTCTCTGACATCAATTCATTCATAGAAGAAAGCTTCATTTTCCACCAAGAGTTGGAGAAGAAAAAAATAGAAGAAGCGAAAGCCAAGAAATTCGACTTTGAAGAAGACAGCACTAAAAACCAAGAAATGGAGGAAACAAAATGAGTTCTATCGAATTTGCATCTCCGCACTTCCTTTTGGGACTGATTATCATACCGCTTTTCGTGGTGTGGTACATATTTAACTGCAACAAGCAACAAGCATACGTACGTTTCTCTGACACTGGCTTTTTCGACAAACTGCCAAAATCGTGGAGAACATATCTCAGACATATTGTCTTTGTTTTAGAAATCGCTGCATTAGCATTGTTTATCATAGCTTTAGCACGTCCACAAAGCAGTACTAAAAACCAGAAAATCAATATTGAAGGCATTGACATCGTTTTAGCGATGGACATTTCTAGCAGTATGTTAGCCTGCGACTTACAGCCTGACAGACTAGAAGCATCAAAAATAGTCGCCTCCGACTTCGTTGCAGGACGTCCTGACGACAGAATGGGATTGGTAGTTTTCAGTGGCGAGACTTTCACACAAGTGCCATTGACAACAGACCACGCCATGATGTTAAACATGCTTAAAGACATGAAATGCGGCATGCTTGAAGACGGCACTGCCATCGGTGACGGACTTGCCTCTGCAGTAAGCAGACTGAAAGACAGCGAGGCTATTTCTAAAGTCGTAATTTTATTGACTGACGGTGACAACAACGCAGGTTCCATCGACCCTTCAACAGCAGCAGAAATGGCTAAGTTATTCGGTATCAGAGTCTATACCATTGGAGCTGGAACAAGAGGAATGGCTCCGTATCCAGTACAGACACCATTTGGAGGAATCAAATACCAACAAGTTGAAGTAAACATCAACGAACCTCTATTGCAAAGCATCGCTAATGAGACAGGAGGAAAATATTTCCGCGCTGAGTCAAAGGAAAAACTTCAACAGATATATGATGAAATTGACAAAATGGAACGTTCTAAGATAGAAGTCAATGAATTCAAAAGACTTCACGAGGAATTCTATCCTTTTGCAATATGGGGACTTGCACTTCTCCTCTTATCATTCATCTTAAAGAACACGATTTTCAAATCAATAACAGAATAAAGATAATACAATGGAAACCAATATTTTAAGATTCGAACATCCAGAATACCTGTATTGGCTTTTAATAATACCAATCCTTATTGCTATTTACATAACAATACGTATTATCAATAAGAAACAATTCCAAAAATTCGCAGATTCTAAATTCGCGGAATTACTCACCCCATTAGTATCGACATCTAGAAGCAACACCAAGTTTGTCATATTCTTAATTGTCATAACATTAAGCATTCTTGGAATCGCCAATTTACAGACAGGTTCCAAAATGGAGGAAGTCAAGCGCGAAGGTATCGATCTATATTTCTGCATCGACATTTCCAATTCGATGAATGCAGAAGACATCGCGCCAAACCGTTTGGAACGTTCAAAACAAGCGATAAACAACATTATCAACAGACTCAACGGAGACAGAATCGGAATCATCATTTTTGCCGGCAACGCTTATGTTCAGTTACCTATCACCACCGACTATGCAGCTGCCAAGATGTTCCTTTCCACGATAAACACCAGCATGATTCCTTCACAAGGAACAGAGATTGGCGCTGCAATCAATCTGGCCGTCAAATCATTCGGCACTGATGAAAACAGCAAAGCCATCATTATCATTTCAGACGGCGAAGACCACGAAAATGGCGATGCAATAAAAGCAGCGCAAGACGCCATCAAATTGGGAATCAAGATTTACACTATCGGTATGGGTCTTGAAGAAGGAGCACCTATCCCACTCTATAACCAATACGGCAAACAGGTAGGCTACAAAAAAGACTCTAACGGAAATGTCGTCATTACAAAATTAGACGACAATCTATTACGTCAGATAGCTGAGATTGGCGATGGAATCTATAGAAGAGCAAGCAATTCCAACGTTGGTTTGGACGAAATATTTGAAAAAATTAATAGCAGCAGCAAATCCGAAATTGAATCTAAAGTGTTTACTGATTATGAAGATCAGTTCCAATGGTTTATAGGCGCTGCAATAATTCTTTTAATAATTGAAATCTTAATCTCTTCAGGAAAAAAAGATTGGGAAACTAAATTCAAATTCTTTGAACCAAAAGATGAAAATGAAGAATAAACATATTTATATTAGCATATTCATTATGTTAATCTGTATGGCTACGAATGCCCAAACAGACAAAGGACTCATTAGACACGGCAACAACGAGTTTAAAAACGGCAACTTTTCAGAAGCCGAGGTAAACTACAGAAAATCATTGGATAAAGAATACAGTCCAAAGGCTCAGTTTAATTTGGGTGATGCTTTGTATGAACAAAAAAACTATGAAGATGCCGAAAAGAACTTCTCTGAAGTCACTGAACGCAACGTCTCAAAGGAAATAGAATCCGATGCTTATTACAACCTCGGAAACACATATATGGCTCAAGAAAAATATGCAGAAGCCTTTGATTCCTACAAGAAATCTTTGAAGACAAATCCTAAAAACGAGGATGCCAGATATAATCTTGAATATGCTCGCTGGAAAATGATTCAGCAACAGCAACAGCAGCAACAAAATCAACAACAAGATAATCAACAGAAACAAGATCAGGAACAAAAACAGGATCAACAGCAACAACAGCAAAATCAACAGCAAGATCAGCAGCAACAACAAGATCAAAAGCAGGATCAACAACAAGAACAGCAGCAACAACAACAGCAACAACAAATGTCAAAAGAAGATGCTGAACGTATGTTGAAAGCTCTTGAAAACCAAGAGAAGAAAACAATGGAAGACATCAACGACAAAAAAGCAGCGCAAATGCAAAAAAGAAAGTCTCAAAAAGATTGGTAGTATTAAATAAGGTTTTATTTTTGCAATCTAAAATTCAAATAATGAAAACTAAGTTATTGTATATAATATTATTTTGTTTTATATCGATATATTCACTTGAAGCACAATCAGATATATCTTTTAAAACAATTTGCAAAAAACAAGTCGTCGTAGGAGAACAGTTTCAAGTATCTTACGAATTGAATGGTGATGGTAAAGATTTCAAGACGCCAAACTTCACAAATTTTGAAATAATAGGCGGACCTTTCACATCTACAAGTTCTAGTGTACAGATAATCAACGGTTCCGTTTCAAGAACAAACACTCAGACTTTCTCATTTCATTTAAGAGCAATAAAAGAAGGTACATACACAATACCTTCAGCATCAATAACAGTTGACAAAAAGAAAATCACCAGCGACCCTTGTGAGATAAACGTCATAGCATCACCCAATGGTTCAAGTAGTTATAATGGATCTACAAATACAACCAAATCAAATGTTGGAGCAAAAGAAGTATTTCTTAAAGCTACACCTAACAAGAAAAAAGTCTATCAAGGAGAGCAGTTGCTGTTAACCTACAACATCTATTACACAATACCTATTTCTCAGTTAGCAGTATCAAAATCACCTTCATACTCAGGATTTTGGACTAAAGACATTACCGACAATGATGGTTCATTACAACAATCTTCAACAATCATTGACGGCCAGCAATACAATGTTGCAACAATAAAAGAGATTGTCTTATTCCCACAAAAATCCGGCAACCTTATCATTGATCCATTGGATTTAACATGCGTAGCACAAATCAGACAACAACGCAACCGTTCACATGGATATGATCCGTTTGAAGATTTCTTCAGCGACGTAATGGGAACATCATACACAAACGTCAGAAAAGACATTAAGTCACAGCCAATTACGATTGAAGTAGAACCACTTCCAACAGCAAACAAACCTAGCAGTTTCCAAGGAGCTGTCGGACAGTTCACATTCACTTCCAAGATCGACAAGAACGAGTTGAAAGTAAATGAAGCCTTCACATTAACTCTTACAGTATCAGGCAAAGGCAATATCGAATTATTAGAATTACCAAAACCTGTATTCCCTCCAGACTTTGAAGTCTATGACCCTAAAGTAAGTACCACCGTCAAAAACAACGCCTTAGGAATTTACGGAAGCAAGAAAGCAGAATACATCATAATTCCTAGAGTATCAGGCGACTTCACATTGGAAGATATAGAATTCTCATATTTCAATCCATCATTAAAAAAATATGAGACTCTCAAATCTGACATACATACAATTCAGGTACAAAAAGGAGCTACCAACAACAACACAGCCATTTACACCCCAGGACAGGCCGACATCAAGTATTTAGGAAGTGATATCCGTCATATCAACGTCAACAACAATGCATTAAGCATTACCGGAACGACATTCTTCATGTCTCCAATATATATTGCAATCATTGCGATAATGGCATTGGTTTTCGTTGTCACTTTGGTGATTTACAACAGAATCAATAAATTCAACAAAAACAAGGTATTGGTAAAGAACAAACAGGCAACAAAAATTGCCAAGAAGCGTCTTAACAATGCACATAATTATCTGATAAGCAATAATCAAAACAGTTTCTATGAAGAATTCTCACAAGCATTGTGGGGATATATTTCAGATAAATTGAACATATCACGTTCCCAGCTTTCCATGGATAGCGTGAAAGAAATAATGTTAAGCAAAGAAGTATCAGAAGAAATTGTCAATGAATTTGTTGAATTATTAAACAACTGCGAGTTCGCCAGATTTGCGCCAGGAGATCCAGGCAAGAAGATGGATGAATTATATCAAAAAGGTATTGAACTGATAACCAAGGCAGAAAAACTTTTAAAATAAAAGAGATGAAAGCAATCACACAAATCATAGCAAAATTCGTTTTATTATTCATCCTTGGATTTTCAATGCTTTCCGAAGTGAAGGCCCAGAAACCAGAGGAATTATTAACAAAAGCGAATTCATTATACAACGAAAACGCATTCGACTCAGCATTAGTCATTTATAAAAACATTATCGAACAAGGTTATTCTTCTGCCACTTTATATTATAACATCGGCAACACTTATTACAAACTAAGGAACTATCCATTAGCAATATACTATTATGAAAAATCATTGAAATTAGAACCTAACAATGATGACACCAAACATAATATTGAAATTGCAAAGCTATTTTTAACAGACAAGATAGAAGCTGTACCTGAACTATTTATAAAAACATGGTGGAATAATTTAAGCAATTCATTTACGCTTAACGTATGGTCAGCCATCACCTTGATTTTAATTGGCATCTCGTTGATATGCGTATTTTTCTACATAACAGCTAAAACGAGAAATCTTAAAAAAAGCATGTTCTTCACAGGCTTATTGATGATAATACTTACAGTCTGCAGTTTAAGCATCTCTGTAAAAAAATACAATTACATAAACTCTAATAATGAAGGTATTATAATAATTCCTACCATCACCGTCAAGAGTTCTCCATCAACATCCAGCGTTGATTTATTCGTTCTTCACGAAGGTTCAAAAGTCAAGATTTTAGACAACACTGACGGATGGGAAAAGATCAAAATTGCCAATGGAAGCATAGGTTGGATGCCTACATCCGCAGTCATTAAATATTGAATTGAATCAGGTCTTGACAGTCAGAGTTTATTGATGATTATCAATTAAATATTTTCCTCTTTTATTTAACAAGGGGAAAATATTTTTTTTTACAAAAATAACTTGCGGGAAATCAAAAATTATAGTAATTTAGCACCCTTAAATAGAGAAATTAAATTAGTAATAAATATCTAAATTAGGCGATATGAAAAAAAGATTTTTACCAATTAGTTTGCTTTTGACAATCATTCTCTTAGCGCAAACAAGTTTTGTAGTTAATGCAAACAGCGATTCTGGAAAATACACTCCAAGAACTGCTGAACAAGCAACTGCACAATCATTCATGAAGAGCATCCGTGCAAACCAAGAAACAGGTTTAATCGATCCAGCATGGTTAGTTGCTACAGAAAATTCACAATCAAGAAATTCAGATGGTTTAAACTGGTCATCATTAGGTCCAGACAACTACGGTTCATTGACAAGAGGCATCGTTTATGACAAAGACTATGCTACAAATAACACAATCTACATCGGCACAATGGGCGGTGGTGTTTTCCAATCAATTAATGGTGGTATCACATGGAAAACAATAACAGACAACATGATGGTTAGCTGCATGGCACAAACAGAAGACGGTTCTATTTACGTTGGTACTGGTGACGGTCGTGAAGCTTACAAATACAATGGTTTATCATACATTAATTATGAAACAAGCTTCCCAGGCTGTGGTTTGTATGAAATAAAATCAAACACAATCGTTGAAGGTACTGAAAACTGGGACTTCATCAATGACATCGCAACAAGCGGTAACTCAGTTTACGTAGCAACAAACGAAGGTCTTTACCTCTACGAAAACAATTCATTAGAAGTTCTTGCTGACACTGTTGCTTTTGGCGTTGAAGTAACACCTGACGGAACAGTATTGGCAGTCGTTGGTAGCGACGTTTGCATTTTCAGAAATGGCGAACAAGAAGTATTGACAAACGATGAAGCTGGCAAATTACCAAAGAGCGACATCTACAAAATGATTGCTGTATCTCCATCAGATGCAAATTATATGTATGTAGGTTACTTATCAAAGAGCGCTAGCGGTACTGGCAACATTTATGTAACAAGCGACGGCGGTAACACATGGCAAGTTGCATACATAGCAACAGAAATGTTCAGCATCTTCGGCTCACGTGGTATCTATGACAACGCAATCGCAGTTTTTCCAAACAACCCTAGAAAACTTTTAATCGGCGGTGGCAACTTATGGGTTATGAGAGATGAAATGGGCAGTGGTATATTCAGAATGGAATGTATCTCTGATGGTAGCGGCTTCCAAATCGCTCAATCAGGTGGTGCTTTCTACTACAACTACAAATATATTCATACAGGCATCCAAACTATAGCTTTCAACCCAAGCAATCCAAACGAATTCTTCATCGGTACAGAAGGTGGTGTATTTAAAGGTTCATATTCAAACAATGGATATTTATACGAAGGTGCTAACCGTTACTTCGAAACAGAAGAAAACCACACATCTGTTGTAAGAATGTTCAACGTTGCTTTCTCAGGTGAAAAGAGCATGACATTAGGCGGTAGCCTTGACCACGGAACAATCAACGTATACGGCCAAGCTGACTTGAACAATGAAACAACAGGTAGCGCTATCTTCCCTAACGACATCGCTACAACAGACGCTGCAGCAACATACGGTGCATTTGATTTCACAAAAGCAGGTGGTCCTTGCGCTATATCAACAATCGACCCTAACATCATGTTTGTTACAACAACAGGTAAATATAGCATCGGAACTCCAGTATTCAGAACACAAACAGCTGGTGCTGACTACGACAAAGAAAACTTCTCATACTCAGCAACAGATAACAAAGCATACATAACAAATACAAACGCTTTCAAAACACCTATAGCTTTCTTTGAAAACTATAACGACGAAAAATCAGCTGACTCTGTAAAATACTATGCAAGAAGAAACTTCTCAAACGGTGAAACAATCACAGACGTTAGAAGTAACAACTGTACTTATCCTTTCGACTATAAATTAGAACAAGATTTATTAGCTGGCGACTCTATCACAGTAAAAGACATTATCTCTTCTACATTATTAATAGCTACAGAAGGTAAAATCGTCATGACAAGAGACGCTTTGAAATTCAGCAAGAAAATCGACTGGTGGACAATAGCAACATTCTCAGGTATTCCAAACGCTCTTACAATCTCTGCTGATGGTGATGTTGCTTACATTGGTACAGTTAAAGGTAAACTTTACAGGGGTACCACAGAATATGATAGGTGCTATTGTTGAAGCGAATAGAACTAGAAAAGATTTTGTGGCGAATCGCATTATGGAATTAGCGGAAGAAAGAG
>JAZKYV010000006.1:0-49305 GCA_045612345.1 Bacteroidales bacterium | reverse complement strand
TAAGACTAACATCTTCATTGTGATGAGGTCGATAACTGGGTTGAAACCTTCACCTGTAGCAACTGGGAATTGAACTGGAGTAACTTTGTCGCCGAAGTATTCTTTTAATTGACGTACTGTGTCTTCAAAGTTAGCGTTGCTGTGGTCTAATTGGTTCATGAAGAACACAACAGGTTTGTTTGTCTTTGTAGCATATTTCCATGCGTTTTCTGATGTAGCTTCAACACCTGATTGAGCGTTGACTGTGAATACAGCCATGTCAGCAGCTGTTAAACAAGCAACGATGTCGCCTGAGAAATCGCTAAAACCTGGAGTATCTAAAATGTTGATTTTTTTATCGTTGTAGATAGTGTGTAACAAACTTGCGTTTACAGAGATACCGCGTTCTGTTTCGATTGGACGATAGTCAGATACAGTGTTTTTACCTTCTGTAGTACCTTTTCTGTTGATGAGCTTACCTTCGAAAACCATGTTTTCAGCAAGCGTTGTCTTACCGGATTTAGCTGCTCCAATGAGGGCAACATTCCTGATGTCTTCTGTTTGGAATATTTTCATGTTTATACTAAAATTAATTCATTAAATGAAAATTGGGAAATTTCCCAATTTGGTGTGCAAAGATACATATTTCAATTAAATAATCCAATATTTTTCTTAAACATTTCCCATCTATTTTCATCCATCTTTGCACCTATGACTTGTATGATGCTTTCTGCTAAATGATTGCCGATAGTTCCGCATCTTTCCAAGTCGTAATTGTTGATCAAACCGTATAAAAAGCCAGCTGCGTACATGTCGCCGGCGCCTGTGGTGTCGATGACGTCGACTTTGTTGCAGCCTATGGTTACGACTTCTTCACCTCTTTTGATCAAAGAGCCTTTCTTGCCTATCTTGACGATTGCAATCTCCACATTTTCAGCAATATGATACAATGAGTCTTCTGCGCTCATCTGTGTCAATGCCTTGGCTTCTTCTTCGTTGGCGAAAAGGATGTCGATTTGAGGCAATAACTCGTTCAAGAATTCACGGTTGTCTTCAACAACGTTGTAGCTGGCGAGGTCTAAGACTACTTTGCAGCCGCATTCTTTTGCTGTAGCGATGGCTTTCTTGAAAAGCGGTCTGTTTGCGATGAGATAACCTTCTACGTAGCAGTAGTCCCAATTTGCAAATAATTCTGGAGTTATGATGCCTTCGTTCAATTCTAATGAAGCGCCGAGGTTGGTGGCGAAAGTGCGTTCGCCGTCGGCTGAAATTATAGTGCGTGCTGTGCCTGAAGCGGTGTCGCTGTGGAATACCAATGGCTTCACTCCTACTGAATTCATCGATTCTTCAAAGAATTTGCCGATCTCGTCTTTTCCTACGTATGAAATGAATCCGCTTTCGATGCCTAATTTTGCCAAACCGTGGATGGTGTTGGCAGCTGAACCGCCTGGTGCCATAGAACTTTCGTGAGCTGAGAGCTTGCTTTCTATCATCGCTGATGAGTTTTCATCAACCAATTGCATCGAACCTTTAGGGATGTTTAATTCTTCGAGTATGCTGTCGTCGTTAATTTGGGTGAGTATGTCGACTAATGCGCTACCGATTCCTACTACTGATTTTCTCATTTTGTGTAAGGGTATAAAAAAAGAAAATGATTGCTTATTTTGTAGGCAACCATCTTCTTCAATTAATAACATGAAACATAAAAAAATTACACTTTGTAATCTCTCTTTGCGCCCCCTTCAGGACTTGAACCTGAGACCCCCTGATTAACAGTCAGATGCTCTAACCAACTGAGCTAAGGAGGCGTTTGCAACGTTTTTTATCTCCGTTTTGCGATTGCAAAGGTACATCTTTTTTTTATCCTGACAAGGATTTTTTTTAATTTTTTTAAAATATTTTTATTTTGTTTGTAAAATATTGATAATTACATTATTATGATTCTCTTGAATAAGCTTCCATCCTTAAAATAGCCTTGATATTTCTAAAAGGAATGATATTTCTGAATGGAAAAAGCACTTTTATGACGACGTTTAACCACCATTTGTAATAAATCTTGAGTCTGCAGTATGCTTTTCTGAAACCAAAATTATGCATTAAAAACTCTTGAATGTTGGAATGTTCGCTGATGGTACGACTGCCGTCACTGACGTATTTGTATTTTTTCTCTCCAAGATAATGCTGGTTCATTGTGTAAATAAGACCGTAATAAGGATATGTCCTGTTCTTTAATGCGGCAGGCTTGCTTTTCATATCGTCGTATTCGCAGCTGTCTTCCTTTATTCTATTGATGGACACCGCAACGACTTCCTTATTGTCTTTTCTCTCTACAATCCAAAATTCTTTGTCAGTGTCATTTTCATATTGCATGATCATTTCCTCAAATTCATTCTTATTAATAATATGACATTTGATTTTATATGATTTTTGCGCTGAAGTGATGACAGGGAAAGCGACTTCAGAGAATTTCTTAAGGCTGACTTTTCTTATATCGTAGACTCTTAATGCTATTCTAATGTTTCTTCTTGCAGAGAAAGGAAGTTCTGAAATGTCTTCTAATTTATCTTTAATGACGAACCAGAATGAAGTTTCCTTCTTTGTATCAAAATCATAGGTGTTACGAATCATGAGACCTTCCTTGTCTAATAAAGATTTAGCATCTTCTTTTGAAAGATGCTGTTCTTTGTTTTCTTCTAGGAAAACCCAGGTGTTTTTATAAAGTCGCCAAGATACTAAGTCTCTGAGATTCTGAGATTTTGTATTTGGTTTGTTTTGGTTCATTAAATTAATATTTTTTACAATAGAATAATTTTTTATATGTTCCGAAGATAAGATTGCCCAAAGTGCAGAATAGTGAAGCAATGATATTCTTGTTTTCGGCTTTTCTGAACATCAGATAATGCCATTTTGCCAACTCCATATATGATTTGCTTGTGAGAGAGCCTTTGTGTCTGCGATATTTTGCCAGATTTTCTTTCAGCAGATAACAGTTGGTTTGTCTGGCTATTCTTATCCACAATGCGTATTCTTCATTGATTTTAATGTCGGCAGTTTGCATCAAGCCGAGAAATTCTGCATCGTACATCACGGTGAGGCAGCCAGGCCAGCAATAGGCTGTCATCATTTTTCTTGTTATGACTTCTGGTCCTGATATCAAAATGCCTCTTTCTTTTGAAGTCTCATCGATTTCGCAGTAATTGGTATATGAAAATCGATAGTTGTTTTGCTTCATAAACTCGATTTGTTTCTCGAGTTTTTCTGGATGCCACAAATCGTCACTGTCGAGGAAGGCGATCCATCTGCCGTTGGCTTTCTGCAAGGCTATATTGCGTGATACGGCTGAGCCTTTGTTTGTAGAGTTGTAGAAATATTTAATTCTGGAGTCTTGAAATCCGGAAATGATTTCGGCGGTCTTGTCTGTGGAGCAGTCGTCAACAATAAGCAACTCCCAATTCTGATACGTCTGCGCAAGAACAGATTGTATCGTTTCAGCGATGAATTTCTCGCTATTAAAAGCCGGTGTTATTATTGAGACCATAATTTAGTTAGGAATTAGGAGTTAGGAGTTAGGAGTTAGGAGAGACGCGTCTTATTAATTAGGAATTATGAGTGGTTGTAGAATACTGTATTGAGAATTATTTTGATATCTCCCCAGAAAGTTCTGTTGTGATAGTAATCTAAATTGATTTTCACCTTGTCAGGGAAAATGACTTCGTCATTATATTGTTGAGGGTTGTCAACATTGGCGAGTATTTCTTCTTCGTTGATATATTTCAAGGATGCAGGTCCTGTTATTCCTGGACGGAGTTCAAGGACTTTTCTGTCTTCTCCTTCAAGTTTATCGGCATAGCCTTCGACGTCAGGGCGAGGGCCAACGAAACTCATCTCTCCTTTTAACACATTGACGAGTTCTACAATTTCATCTAGTTTTGTCTTGCGAAGCCATTTGCCGAAAGGCAGAATTCTGTCGTCGGTGGCTGTTGTGACAAACGTATTGTTATTGCCACTGTTGGCTTTCATCGTTCTTATTTTATATATATAGAACTTTTTTCCGTATTGACCGATTCTTTCCTGTAAGAAGATAAATCTGCCGTCAGGCATGACAATCTTGTGAATAATGAATATTATCAGGATGACAGGCGATAATATTATTATTCCTAGCAGTGCTGCGACTTTATCGAACAGATATTTTATGAAGAGTGATGCTTTCAATGTTTAGAAGTCGTAATACTTATTGTCTAGTGTCGTTCTTATTCCGAAGCTGATGATGAAATTGTTGAGATTGGCACCGCCTTCGATATTTTGATTTCTGTGTGTGATGTCGGCGAAGACGTTAAGATTATATGATGGATTGACAAGCCATGAAACAACCAGATTATTCATTACCAAAGTGTTCTTTTCACCTGTTAAAAGAAAATGTCCATAATATGGCTTATCGTAACCTTCAATTTTATAATAATCTCTATAGTCATGATAAATGTCGTGACCGTAATATTGGAATTCTCCGTTTTTTGTTGTAATGTCGTCACCCCATTGTCCGTAGTTCATTTTGTATTGGAAATAGAAACGTTTGTAGTTGTATTGTGCTCTAGCAACTACTTCGTAGAAGTTAGCTCCCCAAGGATGTGCCAGCGGTTGATTCAAATGTGCATAATTGTCTTCTCCGTCATAATGAGAATACATATAAGGTCTGACGAGATTGAATTCTCCCTGAAGGAAGAGATTTTTCACATTAAAGCAATTGAAGCTCTTAATGCCGAATTGATACGACTGTTTGTTAGCCCAATATCCTTTGAAGGCAATGAATTCTTTGACAGTCATTTCGTCGAGGACAAACTGTGCGTATAATGTTGTGTGTTTGCCTAAAATATAGCTTGCAGCAGCACCTAGTATAGCGTTATCTGGTGATGCTCCAACGTAATAGTCTGTGGTTCTTAAGAATATTAGCGGATTGATGTATTGGAAGTCCAATCCTCTTCTTATGCCGTTTTCATCCTGGCCTTTGCATACGATAGCGTCGAACAATCCTAAGTTTATACGTTTTGTCACTGCCCAGTCGAGATAATGTATCACGATGTTCTTTCTCGCGTATGTGTCATCATCAAGGACTCTGTTCTTGTCTGACATCTGAGTATAAAGGCATGTGTATTGCAAGTTCCAAACGTCGCCAGTAAGTTTTACGTATGGATATGCGAAGGCGTTGTCTGACAATATCAAAGAACGATATCCGTCACCGATGAAATTCTTGCCATAGCCGAGAACGCCTTGAAGCCAAGGCATAGGGCGTATTGCTACATAAGCAGATGCGTTGGCATAGTCGAAGCCTGTTTCTTTGAAGCGTCTTGCGTGACCTTGTCCTGGAACGACTTTATTTGTCCTTGCAAAGTCTGTTATATAATCTGGGAATACGGCTTGGTTTTCTCTTAAGTTACTGTAAAAAGCGAAGTTGTCGCCGATGGTTCCCTTGACTTCAGCACCGCGTGTGTTGACCCAGGTGTTCTTGTCGCCGTCTCTGCCTACTTGAAAATCAACGATAGGATTGATGGCTATATAATAATCATCAGATTTGAATCCTATGAAGTCGGTGTTGAAGATGGAGTTCCATGCAAGGTCCTTCCATTTCTTGTTGAAGTCCTTGACGAAAAACTGTGATTTGTTGAGACTGTCTAGATTTAATATGTCTCTAAACTGATATTCCGACCATGCCTTTGTTGCTGTATGAAAACGATAAGCCGAGCTGTATGCTGCGGCTTGTATTTCCATCTCATAGTCATTGTTGAGAGGCAGGAGTAGTTCTTGAGAATAGAGCTTGCCTATTGTCAAGAGACATATCAATAATGTGAAGATTTTTCTACTGGACTTCATTTGTTTTCTTTTTTGTCGAGATAAGAATAGATTGAGTTGTTGCTGATGAATTCAGGAACGATGTTCTTCATTTGAGCAACGATCTTGAAGTTGTCGCAAGTAGGAATCAAATCTATAAGAGCGTTGATCTTTTCATTTACTTCCTCTTGAGTGTAACGACGAACTTTCGCTCTCATGATCTTGACATGTTCTGTAGGTATTGTATTTTCTTTTGTAGAAAGCAATTCTTCATAAAGTTTCTCACCTGGACGTAAGCCTGTGATTTCTATTTCGATGCCTTCTTTTCTAGAGAGTTTTATCATCTTCTTGGCGAGGTCGTAGATCTTCACTGGTTCACCCATGTCGAAGACGAAGATATCTTCTTTCTCACCCATTACGCCGGCTTCAAGAACCAAGCTGCATGCTTCAGGAATTGTCATGAAGTAACGGATGATGTTTCTGTCGGTTACTGTCAAAGGACCGCCGTATGCAAGTTGTTTCTTGAACAAAGGAATGACTGAACCATTTGATCCTAATACGTTACCGAAACGTGTTGTAACGAATGAAGTCTTTTCTGATTTACGGCTTTGTGTGTAAATCTCAGCAATACGTTTGGTAGCACCCATCACGTTGGTTGGGTTGACGGCTTTGTCTGTAGATACCATCACGAATTTCTCTACTTCGAATTCTACAGCCAAGTCGGCTACGTTCTTAGTTCCCAAAACGTTAACGAAGACAGCTTCATAAGGGAACTCTTCCATAAGAGGAACGTGTTTGTAAGCAGCAGCGTGATATACAATCTGAGGACGGTATTTGTCAAATACTTCTCTCATCTTGACCTGGTCTTTGACATTACCGATGATGAATTCCATTGGGATGTTCAATGAACGATAAGGTTCATTGTTTTTCAATTCAAATTGAATGTCGTATAATGGTGATTCTGCTTGGTCTAATAAGATGAGTTTCTTTGGTTTATAATGAAGAACCTGACGGCAGATCTCGCTACCGATAGAACCAGCAGCTCCTGTTACCATGATGACCTTGCCGTTAAGACCTTTGGTGACATTTTCTTTGCCGAGTACTATAGGCTCTCTTCCGAGCAAGTCTTCAATCTTGATATCTTCAAATTGATTTGCTGTTAAGTTGTTGTCAATCCAATTGTTAAGGTGAGGTACTGATTTTACATCAATGCCTAAATCAATGATGTTATTTATAATATTTGTCCTTTCTTCGTTATTAAGGCTTGGGATAGCAAATATTATAAGTTTGACATTATTCTTATTGACGAAATCTTTGTTATGAATCTTATCAGGGTTATGGACTGGTATTCCGTTAATGGTCTTACCTATTTTACTAGGAGAATTGTCGATGAAAGCGACGATGTTATAACATGCAGAGGTGTCGTTTTCGAGAGCGTTTTTTGTAATTATACCAGCGTCACCAGCACCATAGATTATGGTGTTTATAGGGTCTTGTTTATGGCTTATGTTTTCGTTGTATATACGTCTGATTACCAATCTTGATAATGTCAATGCGATGAAAGACAGCATGTAAACGAAAATAGTTTCGGTGTGAGACAAGAACCAAGTGCGAACAGTATCGATAGATGCTGTATATGTAGTAAGGGATTTGCTCATGAAAGTGATGATGAATCCTCCGATGCATACGAATGCTATTTTCTTGATGTCGCTGAAGCCGCTATATCTAACCAAGCCCTGATATGAACCGAATATAAAAGCATTGATTAAGAATGCAGCCAAGAGTGGCAAGAAGTGAATAAATTCAGCATTGATGTTGAGGTGCTGAAAATGATATAAGTATTTTATGAATATATATGCCCAGAATGATGCGAAAAACAACAAACAATCGAAGAAGAGCACGAACCATTTAGAGAATGATTTTGGTGCGTATCTGCCTCTGAATAAAGCTAATGCTAATTTTTTGATGAGTTTTCTCATAATATTTGTTTTTATAAATTATTTTTGCCAGTCTTTGATATTTTGTTCGTCTTCTTTTCTGCAGATCAATAATGTATTATTATTTTCTGCTATAATATAGTTGTCGAGGCCTTGTACCACAACGCGACGTTCTGATGGAGTGTGTACGATACAATTCTTACAGTCTACAAGATTGATGTTTTCGCCTACGGAAGCGTTGTTGTTTTCATCTTGTTGAAGATGAGTGTAAAGGCTTCCCCAGGTGCCGAGGTCGCTCCAGCCGAAGTTGGCAGGATATACATAAACTTCTTTTGATTTCTCCATCACGGCATAGTCGATGGAGATGTTAGGACAGGTTGGGAAATATTGGTTTACTATTTCCTGTTCTTTATCTGTATAGAAATAAGGTGCTATTGTATCGAAGACGGAAGCGAGATCTGGGACGAGATTTGCTATGGTGTTGACAACCATCTTAGCGTTCCAGATGAAGATACCTGCGTTCCAGTAGTAGCCGCCTTCGCTGAGGTAAGATTTTGCGGTCTCAAGATTTGGTTTCTCTTTGAATGCTTCCACTTTGTGGATATTAGACGCCACAGGAGTGATCTCGTTATTAGACGCCACAGGAGTGACGTCTCTACATGACTGTTGTCCGTTGTCCGTTGTCTGTTGACAGCCGAAGGCTTTTATATATCCGTATCCTGTTTCAGGGCGTGTTGGCATCATGCCGAGTGTGAGTATGGCTTCACGCTTTTCGGTGAATTCGAGAGAATTCTTGATGACTTCGCGAAAGGTATTTACATCCATGACGATATGATCTGCAGGAGAGAATACCAGATTAGCTTCAGGATATTTAGCGTAAATCTTACGGCTTACATATTCGATACACGGAGCGGTGTTTCTCATACAAGGCTCCAGTAATATTTGTGTTTCTGGTACTTCTGGTAATTGTTCTCTGACTATTGACTTATATTTCTCTGAAGTGACAATCCATACGTTCTCGATAGGAATGACGGTCTCGAAGCGTTCAACGGTAAGTTGGATAAGAGATTTGCCTATTCCTAATACGTCAATAAACTGTTTTGGCTTTTCTGGAGTGCTCATAGGCCAGAAGCGAGAACCGACTCCGCCAGCCATTATAATAAGATGATTGTTGTTCATTTTTTCTTTTTTGCAAAGATAGGGATTTTAGTTTATAGTTTAAAGTTCATAGTTTATAGTTTTAAAGTTGATAAGTTGCTACAAACTTTAAAACTAAACAACTTTCAACTTTCGAACTACTATTAACTCTAAACTATTAACTATGAACTAAAATATCCTTTCCATTCGGAGCCATTTTTCATCTGCTCTAGCATCTGCTCTGCATCCTTGAAACTGCGCTACATATGCTTCCCATTCAGCTTGGCGTGGCAATGTTGCCAAACGTGCCATATCACGATCCCAATCGAAGTCATCAACGGTGTCGCAAATCATGAAAAGCAGATTGTCTTTGATGAATATCTGCATATCAAGAATTCCAACTTGGCGTTGACCTTCTATAATCTCAGGCCATACATGAGAATGTACTTCAACATATTTTTCGATTAACTCAGGGTCGTTGACGAGAGTAAGAGTTTGGCAATGTCTTTTCATATTTTTAATTTTAAAGTTTATAGTTTTAAAGTTGATAAGATTCTACTTAGATAAACTTTAAAACTAAACAACTTTAAACTTTCGAACTACTATTAACTCTAAATTATTAACTATGAACTAAACTCTCCACAATACACTTTACAATATATTTAACGTCCTCCTCAGTAACGCACGGTCCCGATGGAAGGCATAATCCTTTTTTAAACAGTTCCTCACTTACTCCGTTAACGTAAGCTGGAGCATCTTTATAGACAGGTTGTTTGTGCATTGGTTTCCAGAGAGGACGAGCTTCGATTCCTGCTTTATCAAGAGCAATGCGTAAAGCTTCCATATTGTTGTTTGGCTGACAATCTGTAGTTAAGGATTTTGCTGCATGAGTAACACTGCCAGCGCCACCTACCGCTCCGTTTAATGTAGCGGCATATGCATTCTCTTCACCTTTAACTTTCACCCAAGGCTCGATGGTGATAGTGTTGAGCCAGTA
The DNA here is from genome assembly GCA_045612345.1 of Bacteroidales bacterium. Classification (GTDB taxonomy): domain Bacteria; phylum Bacteroidota; class Bacteroidia; order Bacteroidales; family F082; genus Limimorpha. The sequence goes on along the minus strand of JAZKYV010000006.1, from coordinate 39,432 downwards.
GTTGCTATCATAGTCTGGAGAAGGATTTTCTTGAAGCTTGATGCCTTCAACATCTTTAAGTAATTCCTTATAAAGCTGACAAAGATGTTGATGATGTTTTATATGTTCGTCGGCTACAGTCATCTGACCGCGGCCTATGCCAGCGCAGATGTTAGACATGCGATAGTTGAAACCGATTTTTTCATGTTGGTAGTAAGGATAATTCTCGCGTGCTTGTGTTGCGTAGAACATGATTTCCTGTTTGGCAGCATCATCATTGCAAATGAGCGCGCCACCACCAGAAGTGGTTATCATCTTATTACCGTTGAAAGAAAGCACGCCGTATTTTCCGAAAGTACCTAGAACTTGACCTTTATATTTAGAACCGAAAGAGTCGGCGGCATCTTCTACGATAGGGATATCGTAACGCTTGGCTATCTCAGCTATTTCTTCCATTTTATATGGCATGCCATAAATGGAAACTGTTACGATAGCCTTAGGTTTCTTTCCTGTTTTAGTGATTCTATCTTTGATAGCTTCTTCTAGAAGCTGAGGATCCATGTTCCATGTGTCTGGTTCTGAATCTACAAACACAGGAACTGCACCTAAATATGTTATTGGATTTGCTGATGCACAGAATGTAAAAGATTGAGTGATGACTTCATCTCCTTGATTAACACCACATGCAACAAGTGCTAAATGAATAGCGGCCGTGCCAGATGTCAGTGCAACAACCTTTTTATTTTCTCCGATATAATTTTCCAGTTCGGTTTCAAAAGCATTTACATTAGGACCAAGAGGCGTGATCCAGTTGGTATCAAATGCCTCTTGTATATATTTCTGCTCATTACCACTCATATGAGCGAGACAGAGGTAAATGCGATTCATAGTAAATTGAAATTTGAAAGGTGAAAATTGAAAGTTATTTTTTTACTTATTTATAATTACCTGAAATATTATATTCTTTTCAATATTTCTTCTGGAGAGAATCCAAGTTTGATGATTGTACACAATCCTCTTCCCATATCTTTCACAGAAGCTCCTAAGAGCCACACTTCATCATCAACGATAAGATAACGATCATGTACAGCCTGTGGTAGTTGAATTATATCAATACGATTACACTGTTGATTATGCTTCTGAATATCGAGTTGCAATTTTGAGTTGTAGCGAGTATGTATTATGCAGTCTACTCTGTCAGTTCGTTTATCTAAGATAAGTAGAGTGCGCTCATCGACGAACGAGTCAATCAGAATGATTCTCTCTGATGCGGAGCGAATGAGATTAGAGACAAAAGTATAAGCGTCCCAAACGCAACCTGTTGAGAAAAGCTGTTCTGTAGCAGGCTGTTCCTTCTGAATAAGGAAGTCTATTTTTTGTTCGTGGTTTTGAACTTTTTGTTGAAGAAGAAATATCTCTTCACGCTGATTTTCAATCTGCTTCGAAAGGTGATATTCTACTTGCTGAAGACTTGGATGAACGGCATACCCCTTGAGAAGATATTTTTTTAATACATTATTCGCCCATGTCCTAAAAAGTATACCTTGACGAGTATTTACTCTAAAACCTACAGAAATAATGGTATCAAGATTATAAAATTCTATTTTACGTTTTACATTACGATTGCCTTCCTTTTGAAGTAGTTCCAAAATGGAACTAGTTGCTTCTCTATCCAATTCGCCTGTCTCGTAGATATTTTTTATATGTTTAGTAATAGCTTGTCTGTTTGTTCCAAACAATTCAGCCATTTGAGCTTGTGAGAGCCAAACAGTTTCATCTTCAATTCTCACTTCCAGACGGATGCTCTCATCAGGTTGGTAAAGGACTATCTCTCCTTTTTCGACTATTGTCGGTAATGTGTTTTTGTTTTCTGGTTTCATTGGTTTTGGGGTGGTTAATTTATCTATCCGATTATTTCAATCAAATTATCAACGATATATTCCACATCTTCATCTGATAAGCGAGTGTGAAGTGGCAATGTTATTTCGTTGACAAACTGATTATATGCATTTGGATAATCTTTGATGTCGAATCCAAGATTTTTGTATGCAGTCATCATTGGAAGTGGTTTGTAATGAACATTACAAGCTATGCCACGTTCTGCCATCTTATTTATTGTCTCGTTGCGGAATTCCATATCTCTATCCATTAAACGAACGAGATATAAGTGACCGCTTGAAGATTGTTCTTCAGTATAATGATTTAACACTTGAATCTTATGACCGTTGACTTCGCCGAAGCAAGAACCTTCTTTCACGCCAAGAGCTTTATTATACATTGAGATTATCTCACGGCGACGAGCAAGAAGATTAGGATAACGTTTGAACTGAGCCAATCCTATGCCAGCCATGATGTCTGTCATATTACATTTGAAGTTAGGAGCAATGATGTCGTATTCCCATGCGCCTAATTTTGTTTTTGCGAGAGCGTCTTTATTCTGACCGTGTAATGATAAGAGTTGGAATTGTTTGTAGATTTCTTCGTTATCAACACCTTCGTGATTTCTCCATGTAAGGGAGCCGCCTTCTGCTGTTGTGAGGTTTTTCACTGCGTGGAAAGAGAAAGAAGTGAAGTCTGCGATAGAACCACATCTTTTACCATTATATTCTGCACCAAAGGCATGCGCTGCATCTGCTAGAACGACAACACGGCCGTATGCTTTTTGGATGTCGTTATTAGCTTTATACAAATGTTTTTTGCTTTCTATTGCTGCATAAATTTTGTCATAATTACATACAACACCGCCTAAGTCAACAGGGATGATGACTTTAGTATTCTCTGTGATTGCATCAGCGAGTTTGTCATAATCCATTTCGAAGCTGTTTGGAGCGGTATCTATCATGACGACTTTTGCACCTACGTGACAGGTGACACTTGCTGTTGCGGTGTAAGTATATGCAGACGTAATTACTTCATCACCTGGACCTACGCCAAGCACACGAAGAATCATCTCCATGCAAGCAGTTGCAGAGTTAAGGCAAACCGCTTTATCTGTGCCGCAGTATTCTGCAATCTGTCTTTCAAATTCTTTGGTTTTAGGACCTGTAGTTATCCAACCGGAGAGAATAGCTTCTGTTGCCATTCTTGCTTCTTCCTCACTCATATCTGGAGGTGAGAAAGGTATATTACGTTTTTTTAATTTTGAACTCATATTATTGATATTTATCTTTCTGATATAATTACCCAAAATGTTTTAAAGATTAACTTTATATCATACCAAAAACTATGTTCTTTAACATATTCCAAGTATAATTTTATCTTTTCTTGCATAATTATTTCTATGTAATATTTCTCTGGGTCTTCTGCTTTTTCTAACAATTCGTTCTCATTGCGAAATTTAATGCTAGCAGGGTCTGTTATTCCTGGACGTACATCTAAAACATGCATTTGTTCTTCTGTCCAATAGTTAACGTAGTGTCTTACTTCAGGACGAGGACCAACCAGACTCATATCTCCAATGAATACATTTATTAATTGTGGTAATTCATCGAATTTGAATTTACGAATAAAATATCCAGAACGAGTAACACGAGGATCTCTTCCACCTATAGTGACTAAACTACCTTTATCACTGCCAACCCGCATAGATCGAAACTTAAAAATCCTGAAATCTTTATTATAGCGACCAACTCTAACTTGTCTAAAGAAAACTGGACCTTTTGAATCTAGTTTTATCCAGATTGCTAAAACAATGAAAAGCGGACTTAATATCAATAGACCTAATCCACTGGCGATAATGTCAAATATACGTTTCATTTATTGATTTTTATCTATTAGTATTTACATTAAATCCTTTTTTAGTAAATATATTAAACATACCTTTAATATACCCAAGTCCATATCCAATATGGACAACAAAATATATGTATATCTGTGTTAAAATGACTAATATATTATTACTTGTTTTTATTGAGAAGTATGTTGCTAATAATATATATAAGCATATTACAGAAAGATATGGAATAGATAATATTGGAAAAATTAGGGAAAGAATAAAACCTAATAATAAACCAGAGACAAAAATAGGTGGGAAAAATTGTCTTATTGTAGCTGGTGAACCTAGTTTTTTGTTTACAAGTGGTTTGAACAAACCATATTGATAAAACATTTTATAAACTTTAGAAATCTTATCTCTTGCAAAATATTTAATTTCTACATCTGGTAATAGATATATATGTCCACCATTTTTTATTGTTCTTCCGTTGAATTCATCATCTTGGTTTCTGATTAGTTCTTCATCAAAATATCCTATTTTTTCAAATATATCACGATGCCAGCATCCAAAAGGAACAGTATCAACTTCTTGTATATCTTTACATCCAACTCTGAATGTTGAATTCCCCATTCCAAATTTACTGCTTAAAACATTTGCAATAGCAATTGGAATTATATCGTCTGATGTTGGAAGTGTTATACAAACACCTCCAACATTATCTGCTTTCAAATCTATTAAAGCTTTTGTTAATCTGCTAAAATATTGAGAAGGAAATTCAGCATGAGCGTCAAGTCGTATAATTATTTCTCCTTTAGATTCTCTTATTCCAATATTCATAGCAGGAGGAACAATCTTCTGTGGATTATCTATCAGTTTAATGAACGGATACTTATAAGTATATTCATTAACAATATCTCTAGTCTTATCCGTACTCATACCATCAACAAAGATAACTTCTAAATCATCTTTGGGATAATCTTGATTAAGAATAGACTCAATACATTTTGCAATATATTTTTCTTCGTTATATATAGGGCAAATTACAGAAAGCATAATTTTACAATTTTTCGTCAATAATATTTCTATCTAAAATAACTTTTAACATTATAAACAATTGTATGAATGATAAGAATTTATTGTGTGTTATATATAAAGATAATAGTATTTGTTTATCTGCTGAAATAAGGTTGTTTGTGATGCTTAAATATTTTTGTTGTAAAATAGATTATAAGATATTCTGATACTGCTGAAGTAATTCCCAAGCCCTGTCTGAAGAAAATTCATATCCTTTTTTAATAGATAATGATTTCATTTCATTTAACATATCAGTGTTATTCAATAATCTTATAATTGCTTTATACAATTCTGTACCATCATCATTAAATGGTATTATCAATCCTGTTTTTTCATCATCAACAAATTCCGTAGCATGTTTCCATTTTGTTACTATAACAGGTATACCAGACATATATGCATCAATTACTGATCCTGGTAAACCTTCTGTATAATAATGAGTTGGTAACAACATTGCATCATATTTTTCCAATATACCATATATTTCAGAAGGATTTGCAGGTCCATTATACTTTACAAAATCATATTTAGCAATATTCGTATTAAAGTACTCAATATCTCCATCTTGATTTTGCAACTGACCGTAAAAATCAATAGATATTATATGATTTAATTTATCTTGTTTTATTTTTTCACATACAGCAAAAATAGTATCTAATCCTTTCATTTTATTAACTCTTGCCATAAAGACTAATTTTAATTTGCCATCTTCATGGTAGGCAGTTGGATTATAGCTGTTGATTCTGAAATTTGGAAATACATCAACATTATTAAACCCATATTCTTTCTCCAATAATGTTTTCATTAGTTCAGTTTCACAATGTATACCATCAATTTTAGATAACATTTTTCTGTGCCATGGCTTGTTTTCTAAGAACTCTTTTAACCATCCTCCAACAACAAAATAATGAATTTTACATCTTCCTATTTTTGAAAGAATGTAAATAATAGGAAATAAATATGTGAGATTATTTTGAGCAGGTAGATAGAAAAGTGTTTTGCATTTTAACACTTTGAAGCACATCGAAAAAATCGATAGTTTGTTGAATTTGAAATTTTGAGTTTCAAAAAAATCAGGATTTACCTCTTTGTCTTGTAGAAGATTTAATAAATTTCTTGTTTTTATCGTTTGTCCATCATAGTGCTCTACTCTAAAACCGAACGCACCAAGTACACATATTTTTTTCATAAACAAAGTTATTTTCTATACTTAATTACTTTTGCTGGTACTCCTGCTACAACAGCATATTCTGGTACATCTTTAGTAACGATTGCACCAGCTCCTATAATAGATCCAGTACCAATTGTCACACCAGGAAGAATTATTACACGTGCCCCAATCCATACATCATCGCAAATAGTTACTTTACGTTTAGGAAGATGACCTTGCTGGCACATTGGAATATCTGTTCGTTCTGTATTGTGACTAGATGTCATAATGCGAACTTCTGGTCCCATCATCACATTTTTTCCGATTTCAAGTGGACCACGAACTTCACAGTTAACTCCTATCCCAGAATTGTCGCCTATAACGATTCCATTACCTTTGCCAAAATCTGCTCCTTTTTCAATATTGATATTACATCCATGTTTATCAAAGCAATTAGCGGCTATTTTTCCACGAATTTTTCTTATTAATTTAGAGATATGCAGTGAGTTGTTAGTACTTGGTAACCATACCAAACACAATTTATAAATTAAAAGACTTATTATTCGTTTCATAAGATATTTATATATTTATCAATAAAACTTTTCTTTGAAAACAAGTTGACAGCTATTTTACGACTTTTTATAGCCATATCTTTTTTCTTTTCGTCAGAAAGGTTAATGTATTTTTCTATTATCTCTACTATATTATCTACATCAAGTGGATTGAACATCAATCCGTTTTCTTCTTCTGATACAATTGCGGGGTTGTCACAAACTCTACTGCATAATACAGGTTTACCACAACTCATGGCTTCGCATAATACGTTTGGAAATCCTTCGTATATTGATGGTAAACAGAATATGTCTGCTTTTACATATTCTTTTTCTATATTTGAAGATGCAGAATTGAATTCAAATATTGAATCTAATTTATTTTCTATAATTTTTTGTTCTATTTCTTTTGAGTAATTATCCCCCAAATTTTGACCGAACCAATCTATATGGATTTTATATCCATCTTTTACAATTCTACTTATGCTTTCAATAAATCTGATGATATTTTTTTGAGGCATAAGTCTTCCTACACAAATGATATTTGTTGTATCATGATATGGTATTTCATCTTTAGAAGGAGAAAATTTGTCAGTATCCACAAAGTTTGTTATAACTTGGATTTTTTTCTGAAGATTAGGGTAGTATTCTTTTATAAAATGACTTTGTGCATTCGAATTAGGGACAATAATATCTGCCCATTCATATAGAAAAAATCGTATTTTTTCTCTTAATGTATTTTTTTGAGTTGTATTTCGTTCAGATACGATGAGCTTAAACTTTCCTCCCAAAGCCTTTAAGACACACAGTATCATACTTGACGCTGCAGAATATGATATAATGGTATCAGGCTTAAAATCTTTTATATATTTTCTTATTGAAAATAATCTTTTATACTTAGATACAGCAGAACTTAAGAAATGACCTTTAACTTCATTATTTTCAAGAAACGGTAAGTAAAATTCTTTTTTACAATAGTAACCAACTTCAACTTTGTATCCTTGTTCTTTCAGCATAACAGCCAATCCCGTTAGTTGGCGTTCGGCTCCTCCCGAACCAAGACTTTCAATAAGGCATAGAACTTTTTTCATTACTCATTATTTTCTTAATTGTTTTTAGGTTTATATCTTCTTTTTTTTCTACAGCGACAACATTTATAGAGGGTTCGATGCACCCAAGCCTGCCAAGCTCGATGCCTCGTCCTATTCGTAGGTTCTCTATCGCTATATCCTGTAGTTCTGACAATACAAATTCCACTTCGTATGCCGACAGCGTAGTGCGTTCGGCAATCAACTGACACATTTCGTCAAAATCCAACCGTTCTTGACGTATGACGCACACCGGCCTGAGCAGCAAGGTTCACCACTATTTCGAAGTCGTTATTGGCAAACAACTCATCTATCAAAGCCTTGTCGGCCAAATTGCCTTTAACGAAAGTGTATTTATTAGCAGCAGATTTCATGGCAATCTCAGCCAATCTATCTAGGCGATATTCTTTTAGTCGAACATCGTAGTAATCGTTTACGCTGTCTAACCCCACTATTTCCACGTTGCTTTCGGTAGTAAGCAAACGTTCCACAAGGTTAGAACCAATAAATCCGACACTGCCTGTGATAAGTATTTTCATGGGATGAGAAAAAAGGATTCTATTTATAACTACTTATTTAATAGATAAATATCATATCATAAAAATATGAATACATTTATCAATTAATCTTGATATATGGTTTTGTCTCAAACATTTCTTCTTTCATAGATAGAAGAAAAATCTTTTTTTCGGACATACTCAATTTTCCAGTTTTTGTATCGTAACCTTGTTTGAGCTTTTTATAAAAGTCTTCTGTATATCCAATGAATTTTGCAGGATTGCCAGCTACCATACACCCATCTGGAACACTTTTTGTAACTACACTTCCCCCTCCTATAATACATCTTTCACCAATTGTTACGCCAGTCATAATCATACAATTTTCACCAATATATGAATTATTACCAATTTTAATTCTTCCAAAATGATCCAGTTTTTCATCGTTATATAGCTTTCTCAATGACCATATACCACCATGTGTATAAAAAGACGTACCACCTGCAATTCGTACATTATCACCGATTTCTATAAGATAAGGTTCTGATGTAAATTTTCTTGTACTAATAAAACATCCTTTACCAATTTTTACTCCTATATGTCGTGCATATTCTTCTGGAGAAGCAATAAATTTCCAATAAAACGAACTTATTTTTCTAAAAAATCTTTTCATTGTTATATGTTTAAATTATTTGTTTCCATTGATTTAATACTGAACCTTTTGAAAATAATAGGGTTGCTTTTGCTTTAGATGATATTCCCATTTCTTTTATTTTTTCATCTGGCAGTTTTGCTAACGAAAGCAAGGCATTTTTAATTGATAGGGAATCGTTAAAATCGCATAAAAAGCCGTTGGTATTATCGACTAATACGTTATAGTCCGACACACGTGTCATAACTATAGGTTTACCAAGCATCATTCCTTCGCATACCGCATTTGGCAATCCTTCTGAACTACTAAAAAGACCTACAGCATCAGCTTCGTTAATTCTATTTATTATGTCTTTTGTTGCATCATGCAACGTTATTACGTTATTTATTTTTTTGCTGTCTATAAAAGTAATCATTTCGTCATAGCAGGCTTTCCCATCATCAATACTTCCATACCAATCAATATGTAGAAGAGCTTGTTCTTCGGCATTCATCAACGATAATGCTTCAAGCAAACGCATAGGATTTTTTACTGCACGATACGATGCAGGAACTATGATATGTATCTTTCTGCTGTTTCGAAATGAATAATTTGATGTTATATTAGGTAGATCAACAATATTATATATCGTAGTAAGTTTTGAAGCTAAATGAGGAAAATGTCCTGCAAAAACGTGTTTTGCATTGTCGGAATTTGAAACTTTTACATCACAATATTTTTCAAAAGAACTATAATATTTTTTTCGAGAAGATATAAATGCATCATCGCGATTGTTTCGGATACCGGTAATAGCTCTGTGTGCAGTGGCTTTCTTTTTGGCATAAAAGCAATTGATAAAATTATAGGTACTTAAAAAAGAAATAACAGTATCATATTTTTCCTTTTTTAAAATCCTACGTATCAATAGCATTTCTCTTGGTATATTCAGTTTAAGCAACGACGATATTTTATTTTCCTTTATTCTGATAACTGGTATATTTACTTCTTCCAAATCTTTTAAAAAGAAATCACTATTTCCACTCGATAAATAAGTAACATCATACCCATCTATTTTTAGTAGCCGAGCAATAATCACCATTTGGCGTTCGGCACCTCCTGATCTTAATCCACCTAAGAAAAGTATTTTTTTCATTTCTAAGTTATTTTATAAGATTTTCGACCATCCATCCCTGTGGATTGAAAGCACCGGGATGAAATTCCATATCACTAGTGTAGTAGCCTTCGCAACTATCATAACCATGCATAGCAAAGCCATACGAAATTTCCACAATTAATGGTATACCATTTTGAAATATAAAATCATATGCAGTACATTGCGATTCTATCTTCTTTTCTGTTTCAAAAGCAATACGAACACAATTTTCGGTATGTGTATCTCTTTCATAAATAATATTTCCACTTCCACTAGCACGAAAATCACCTTTGCGAACCATTCGTTTAAGATAAAAGGCTTTATCTTCTATAACCACTATGCGAATATCATAACTATTATTTTCTATAAAGTCTTGGAAATATGCATATCCTTTTTCGTTGTTGTGAGATTTATGAAATGTGCCCGGTTTTAAATAATAAGCTACTACATCTTTTATAGCTTGGTATAACGACATTTTCCCCTCTTTGAGTTTTCGTTTATCTTCAGAAATTATATTACCGATACTTGTTTGAGGAAATCCTTTGCCAAAGGCCTTGTTAATCAGGTTATTTGCTTCTTTTTTGTCACGAACGAGCATTACATTTTTACTGCCGGCTCCACCTCGCAATTTGAACACCTTTGGAAACTTTGTTTGTGTTATCCAATTCAGTGCTTCCTTTTTAGAATAAAATACGTATGAAGGTACCAACGGAGCATCAATAGCTTCTAATAAATATTTTTGTCCAACCTTATCGTCGAAATGCCAAGTGGTTTTAAAATTCGGAAAACATTTTACTCCGGTTGCTTCCAATGAATAAATAAGCTGTTTGGCAAATAATACATCTTTTGGATTGGCATGATGATGATGCCACATAAAAGCATTACAGTCCTTTACTTGATTTACTATATCAGTATCATAGGCATTTACAATTTTATAATCAATGCCTTTCTCTTTGCAATAATCAATCCAACGGTCACTAAAACTACCTTGGCGATGATGAATAGCTATTTTCATGTTAATATATCTAATAAATCAGTACTGTTGATAAATATTGTATCAGGGTATTTACGTAGTAGTTGAGTTAAAAAATCATCCAAAATTTTTAATGTTTGAGATCTATTATTTTCGTCTATACCACTTACATAATTAATTCTATGTGTAGAAAATATAGCTAATTTATTTTGTTTGAAGATGTTGTCAATTTGCTTCATTAAATATCCCACATTTTGGCATTCTTGATTTGTGGATGGTTCAAATTGACAATTTCGGATGCTATATAAAACTCCATTTCTATTACGTTGTCCAGTGTAAAAATATCGTACATGAGATTTATATGCAGATTTATTTACACGTGAAGTCTGAATTAATTTTACACCGTTGTCAATCAGTGTTTTTTCTGTTTCTTTATTCCAACAATAACAAGGTGCCACAAATGTTTTTGATTTAAATCCCCATAATTTTTCAAACATAGACAAACCTTCAGCTATGATTTTATCAATTTCTATTTGTTCATTCTTATTTTCAGCACGAAGAGCATTCATCAACTGGTTGCCTATTTCAGGATGTGTTTTTGGTGCTATTCCACACATGCCATAATTAAATGCAGTGAGTGTATCTTCATCACCTTCTTTGAGTTTATGCATCCATTGAGATACATTGAAATGTTCTCGCCCGTGGCATTGTGGGAAAAAGATACCAGAATTTATTCCTTGACGCATTACATCAAGCACTCCTGCATCTCCAAAATAACGTGTATAAGTATTTGCTATTGGTTCATAATAATACTTTTGTAGACCACTATATTCAATATGCTCAAAATCTGGATTAGCCATTAACATGTTGGCTGTGATAATAGGATGTTTGCCATCTGCACCTTTATGACGACTCAATACTTCAAAAAGAGATTCCAAATCCGATTGAGATTCCAAAGTGTCGAAACGCTCATAAGGCCTTTTATTTACAGCATATCCTAATTGTAACAAAATTTCCCATTCATTGCGTCTAGGCATTCTAATACTGCCCCAATCATCGCTTTCAAAAACAATAATATGGTGTTTCGTATTAAAATCTTTATTTTGGCAATAAATAAGTTTGCTCTTTTCTATTAATTTAGCAAGAATAAATGGTGTTTGGGGCATATTTGGCTAGAACTTTTGTTTAATAATGTATAGAATTCTCTTAGTAAAAATCTTTGCAATAATTAGTATTGGATTTTTTATATAATGTTTAAATGGAAGTCTATCATTGTTATTGTAATGACTATAACATGTGTTTTCTTTAAATTGTCGTCTCCATTGTTTCCAACCTATACTTCCATTAATGAAATAATTAACATCTGCCATTGTATTCATATAATTCATTTTTTTAAATACACCGATGTCTATACTTATATTATCGTTTATAAAAGCTCTACAAACTAAATCAGGTAAATTAAAACCACTTTTTGTGGAAAGATACGATGTTCCATCATTACGAAGGTTGATTTCTAAGAAGTAATAATGACCTTTACTATAAAGAAACTCTGCAGAAAAATTACCAGTATATTTTATTGCCTTTAAATACATTTCTATTTTTGATGCAAGTTTTCTTAATTCATCATGTTTATATACAGCAAGACTTTCGGAATATGATCCTAATCCCATTGGATTGGGGTAGTGACGAATTTTGCGATTTGCTATTGGACATATTACTTTTTCTCCTCCATATAAAGAGCAGCCTAACAGCATTATTTCATATTCTTTCTCTATAAATTCTTGTATTTGTAATGGAAAATCTATTTGTGCTATGGTGCTGATAAAATCAAAAGCTTCTTTGTCATTTAAACATTTTTTCATTACAGATTTTCCACCATAAATGCTATTATTGGCTTTGACGACTATTGGATATTTACAATTAATATTATATATATCTTCTGCTTTAAAAATAATTTCATTAGATGGTAAAATAAAACCACAAGAATGAGCAAGTGTATTGCCTTTACTTTTATTACGATACTGATTTACATTGCCACTAGGACTCCCTTCAAAAAAACAATAGTCAACTAAATTATCATAATTATCATTTAATATAGTAGCATCAAGATCATTAGAGACAAATACAACAGGTTTAGTATTCATCTTAGACGCTACTTCTTTAATTAGATCAATTATTTCATTACGATTATAAATAAAATATGTTCTACTAATATATTTTGATTTATCAACATAGTTATTTACATCTTTATACAAAAACAAAACTATATCATGCCCAGCTTCACCTAGTGACCATATTAGTCCTAAGGTATTATTATGATTAGTACCTATTACTATTGTATTCATATCAATTTCCTTCAATTTCATCTAATAACATTTTACCTAATAATTCTCGATGTGATTCACAATTAAGTCTATCGCACCAATCCATCATTGTTCGTCCTTTAAAAAAAGAGGGAAAAAGTTTTTTTGAACGTAACTTCAATAAAAATTTATTGTATATCGGTTCTAATGCTATTTTACGAATAGGTTGAATGGTTTTTATATAATTTTCAAATACACAATCTAATTTTTTCGAATTAGTTATGATTGTGTTTATTTGATTAAGATCTTGATCAATTTTATTTCTTTCTTCATCGACCATTAACTTTACAGTCGAAGTACTTGAACATTGGTTAAAAGGTATTATTTCGAATAATGATTGTGTCAAATTCAATTTTACCATGTAACCAATATTCCAAGCACTATTTTGTACTCCATTTTTATCAAAACAAAAATTGCCAAGTCCGTAGAAAATTGGTTTATTTTTGTATACTTCATATCCACTATAACAATGTTGATGGTGATTAATAACCACATCTGCACCAGCATCTACGAAAAATCTGTAAGTTTCTACCATTCTTGGTGTCGGGAATTGATAGTGTTCTATACCTCCATGTACAATGACTATCACATAGTCCGCAATTTCTTTTGCACGTTTAATACTATAATAATTAGAAATCGGATTCAATGGAGCAGAACCACCAAATGATGAGTTTGCAATTGACCATTCTTTTTCACAAATATTAATGATTGCTAATTTTTGGTCATGAATTTCTTTATAACATATTTGTTGAGCTTCATCAATATTAACTCCTCCACCTACATAATCCATCCCGTACTTTTTGCAAGAATTAAGCGTATCTTCGACACCTATTTGTCCAAAATCTCGAAAATGATTATTAGCCAAAGTAACACATTTAAAACCTGCCTCAACAAGACATTCCATAGCTTTTTCGCTACATTTTAAATTTGGACCAGTTTTATTAATAGGTTTGGCATCTCGAATTACTATAGGACTCTCAAAATTGACTATTGAATAGTCAACAGATTGTATTATTGTTTTTATTTCATTTAAGCAACTATAATCACCATTTTCAATTTGTTCAGCTACACGAAAACTAGGGACAAAATCCCCTGCAATTAAAATATTCATTATTATCGTTTATTGGTATATTGTTGGTTTGAACATGTATGTGTGTATGCAAAACAATACCCCAAAATCATACATGTGTAAAATGGCATATTTGTAAAAGACATTGAAAAAAAAGTTCTTGCTAACGTAAACAAAAAACAAGCACCCATCATTGCATAAACTAAGTGATTGGATCTATTTTTCTTCAATTCAATGACGAAAGAGATCCAATATATAAGATATAGAAATATTCCTATGAAACCACAATCAATCAATAATTCAAGCCAATCATTGTGAGCTTTTAGTCCTATGATATTTTCGGTATGGTATGCACCCTTTCCAAATAACAATTGAATTATGTTATAATTGTTACAATAATCATTTAAAAGTGTAGAAAATATATTATCTCTACCACTTGAACTTCCTTCCATAGTTTGTTCTATTCTGTGCTGGAAGTAGTCACTGTTTTCGTAAAAATTAACAATAAATTTATATCCAACATATAGAAAGATTATAGTTAATAGCATAAATCCCAATCTTTTTATTTTAGATACAGACTTTAGTAATTCATATATCACCCAAAGAAGTAGTATTGCACCTATCAATATTGCACCTCTTTTTAAACCACTGATAATAAAATAATAAAGAATTGCTAATGCTAAAATTTGTCTAAGAATGTTTTTCCTTAGAAGAAAGATAAATGGAACCAACCCTACAAATGAATAAGACGCGTTATTTGTTGTCTCTTCGGTTTCCATTTTTAATAGACCTTGTTGCATTGTATTATAATAATCGCAAATTGCAACTACAATAAATATTACAAACCAAGTACTCATTCTTTGCTCAGTTAGAACTCCTTGTTTTGTGAAAGAATAAAATGCATAAATAGGACCTAATGAAATAAACAACATTTTTAAGTATGAATCTGGTTCTGTACCTGAAACATTATCTAAAATTAGAAGAGCTATTCCATAACATAACTGAACGGCAAAAAATATACTAAAAGCCAACATGGTTTTTTTAGGTCGATAAGAAATATAATACTTACCGACATAATATAGAGTCATTAGTAAATATGGTATATAAAATAACATAGACAATAAACTACTTGACAAAAACATATTTTGCACCGTTAAGCATAACCAAAATAGAATATAAATATTGCAAACGTCGAATAGTTTTTTTGTTGTAATTTTCATTTTTTCACTTTTATTGTACTTGATAATACTTTGTTTTTAAGATCAAATAAAATAGTTCTTTCTTTAGGAAGCATATATAGTGTAATAAAATAAACCATAATACATATTATAATCCAAATGAATGATAAAATAATGGTACTATTTAGATTTAATAATATATGGCCAACAATACCCATCAAGAGTGCTGCAAATATCTGTGGAAGTATGTTTACAATCATTTTCCATGGAGACTGTTTTATCATTATATAGACAGCAATCATATTTACTAATACCAATTCTAATCTAATTAATGAACGTGTAATATAAAGAGCTTCAAACCCATATTTGCCAGAAATAATGACCGATGGTATAAGAACAATTACGTGAAGTATTTGTACAATGACAGAAACTCTTGGTTTTCCAATGGCAGGATAT
Organism: Bacteroidales bacterium; assembly: GCA_045612345.1. Classification (GTDB taxonomy): domain Bacteria; phylum Bacteroidota; class Bacteroidia; order Bacteroidales; family F082; genus Limimorpha. Next base: position 23,555 of record JAZKYV010000006.1, on the reverse strand, counting down.
ACAGGTGAACAAAAGCGAGCGAATACAACTGTTATTGCCTCCATCAGACCCCATAATCCAAGTACTCCAGCTGCTTCCAACCATTGTTCTCCTAACATAATAGTTGTTATTAAATCCTGAAATACAAATATTCCACCCCCCAATGGTATAAGAATCAATCCCGTTATTTTCTGAAATTTGAGTAATACTCTTCTCATTTCAGGAATATCATTCTGCAATCGTGAAAGTGATGGCATTATAACAGGTAATACAATGGCGGTAATTAGAGTTACTATATGACCTACCATTGAAATAGATGTTCTATATAATCCAAGATAATAACTATCCAAGTATCTGCTTATAAAGAATATATCTGCATAAACAGTAGCCCATACAAGTAAGGAATCAATAAGGCTCCAACTGCAGAAAGAAAACATTTCTTTCAATATTTTGAAACTATAAAATTTGCTTGGTTTCCAATTTGATTTAAAAGATAAAAATAATGCATTTGCAAGATGCATTGCCAAATTACCAAGAATAAGAGCCCAATAGTTTCGTAACCAAATAGCAAGTGGTATTGTAACAAATATTGGAATCAAAATAGAAACAAGTCTTCTCCAAAAAAGAGTCTTGAAATCAAAATCCCTTTTCATCAGAGCCATTTGAATACTACAAAATCCTGTTAAAGGTATTCCTGCACATGAAACTACTAAAACAAAACCTAATCCAGGACTTCCAACTAATGTTGCCAAAGGTTGACAAAATATTGCAATAAGTCCCCATAGTGCTAAACTCATGGTTAAATTAGACCAAAAAGCAACATTTGTATGGTGGTCACGTTCTATATCATCTTTAAATTCTTTTTGTATTAAATATTTCTGAAAACCTGCATCAGCAAAAATATCAGCTAAAGCAATGATAATACTAAAAGTAGCAACCACACCGTATGCTTCAGGTGTAAGCAATCTTGCCATCACCATGGAAGTAATAGGTGTAATCAACTTTGATAATATTTCTGTCAAAGCTGACCATTTTGTTGCATTAACAATTTTACTATTTAAATTATCAGACATAAGTTTGGTCATCTTTTTTATCCAATAAGAAATTTACCAATTTTGGTTTTAAGCAAAACTATTGCAAATAAATATGAAATGAGCAAAACTATTATAAATCCTAACCATGGCAACCAATAAGGACCTACAATTGACGCAAAATCAGTATTATAATACAATACTTTCAATAAAAACTGATGTATCAAATAAATACCAAAACAACATGATGCTAAACTAATAGTAAATTTGCTCAATTGTTTGTATTTTGTATAGTGCACATTTGTAATATAGAATGTAATAGTGCCAATTGTAGCATAAATCAATTGGCATGTGTTACGTGCTGAACATGTTAACAATCTATATAATCTAAAATCTTGATCGCCAATAATAATTGTTCCTTTAAGTGGTCGCAGTGATATAAAGACCAATATAAATATTATCCAGCTTATTACAATACCTTTTTGTGTGATTGATTCTTTTATACGTTCGGAATGTTTATACACCACATATCCAAGATAGAAATAAAATATGTATTTAGTTGTAGCACCTAATTGGAATGGTAATGATAATGGCCAGAAAAGATTTATTAATGCAAGAAACAATAGTTTCCACCCATCATTAATCTTTATTTTATTAAGTGTCACTACTCCAACAAAGCACCAGAACAACATAGGTAAGTACCACATGTGTCCACACCCATTTACAATTCTATATAAAAAATCTCCAATTCCTTTATAATCATAAAAAATAAGAAAATAAGGAATGCTGAATATTATACTAGGCAATATTAATCTCTTCAGTTTATTGATTATTACCCCACCCGATTTATTTAAGGTTATTTTTTGAAAAGCAAATAAATATCCCGAAATAAATACAAATGTTTCTAAAGTAAATGCAAATGCTGTCCGTGCAATCCATTTATACGTTGGTATATCAATATATCCTTCTGGCTTAGTCCAGCTACCTTGATAACAAGTAAATGAATGCATAAAAACTATAAGCACTGCTAATATAGTTCTCATCAAAGTTACTTCATCAAAGCGAACTATTTTTTTATTTGTCATAATATTACTTACAATCTTCCGTCAACAATTTCTTTGTTCAAGAAACCTTTCACATCGAAGATGACATGATTTTCTTTGCCGAAGTTCTTGACATCGAGTTCTGCAAATTCTTTGTGCGATACTGCTAATATTATAGCATCGTATTTGTCTGTAGGAAGTTCGTTTGTTATATCAATGTTGTATTCGTGTTTTGCAATTGCAGGACTTGCCCATGGGTCGTAGATGTCAATGTTCAAGTTGTATTCATTTAATGCCTTAACGATATCTGCAACTTTTGTGTTACGGCAGTCAGGGCAGTTTTCTTTGAATGTGAAACCTAAGATAAGTATGTTAGAATTCAACACTTGAATACCTTTCTTAAGCATGTGTTTTATTGTCTGGTCTGCCACGTATGCACCCATACTGTCGTTCATTCTTCTACCAGCGAGGATGATTTCTGGGTTGTATCCGTATGTCATCGCACATTGTGCCAAATAGTAAGGGTCAACGCCAATGCAGTGACCGCCAACGAGACCTGGCTTGAAAGGCAAGAAGTTCCATTTTGTAGATGCTGCTTCTAATACATCATTGGTATCAATGCCCATTTTTGTGAATATCTTTGAGAGCTCATTGACGAAAGCTATGTTGATGTCGCGTTGTGAGTTTTCAATTACTTTTGCAGCTTCAGCAACTTTCATTGTTGGAGCAAGGTGTGTTCCTGCTGTGATGACAGAAGCATAGACGTCATTAACGATTTTGCCGATTTCAGGAGTTGAACCTGAAGTGACTTTCTTAATCTTTTCTACTGTATGAAGCTTATCACCTGGGTTGATACGTTCTGGAGAATAGCCTGCGAAGAAGTCAACATTGAATTTCAAGCCTGATACTTTTTCAACTACAGGAATACATTCATCTTCTGTAACGCCAGGATAAACTGTTGATTCGTAAACCACGATATCGCCTTTGTTGATAACCTTACCAACTGTTGTTGATGCTCCGTATAATGGAGTCAAGTCTGGGTTGTTATGTTGGTCAACAGGAGTTGGAACAGCGACTACATAGAAATTGCAATCGCGAATGTCTTCAATATTGGCTGTACATCTGAATCCGTGATTGTTGATGGCGTCTTGTAACAATTCGTCAGACACTTCTAATGTTGCGTCATGTCCTGCCATGAGAGCTTCACAGCGTTTAACATTCATGTCGAAACCGACAGTTTGATATTTTGTTGAGAATAAGCGTGCTAAAGGAAGTCCTACGTAACCTAAACCGATTACACAAATTTTTATTTCGTTCATAATTTTATTTTTTATTGTTAATATTTAAATTTCTTCTTGTTTTACAAATTATTTTTATACCATTCGATAGCTTCATTCAGACCACGGGCAAAGTCATATTCTGGGTCGTAACCTAACATTTGCTGAGCCTTGCTGATGTCGGCATTGGAGTGTTTTATATCGCCTTTACGGTCAGGACCGAAGATAGGTTCGATGTCTTTGCCGAGAGCTTTTGTGAGAGAATAATAGATATCGATGAGATATTCTCTTCCGCCGTATGCGATGTTGAAAGCCTCGCCTGCTACTTCTGAAGGAGCGAGACAAGCCTTGAGGTTGGCTTCTATAACATTTTCGATATAAGTGAAGTCACGGCTTTGTTTGCCGTCTCCGTTAATTGTTGGCTGCTCGTCGTTAAGAAGCTGTTTTATAAATTTTGGTATTACGGCAGCGTATGCGCCGTGAGGATCTTGACGACGTCCGAATACGTTGAAGTAACGCATCCCGTATGTGTCGAGACCATAGTGTTTTGTATATTGTTTAGCCCATTCTTCATCGCAACGTTTTGTCAATGCGTATGGAGAGAGTAAATTACCTTCGCGTCCTTCTTTCTTAGGAAGGTTAGGTTCATCGCCATAGACAGATGAGCTAGATGCATAAACGAATTTCTTAACGCCACATTGACGTGCAGCTTCCATCATATTCAATGTACCTTGGATGTTGTTTGCGCAATAAAAAAGCGGCATCTCGATACTACGAGGCACGCTTCCCCATGCTGCTTGATTCAGCACATAATCAACGCCTTTGCAGGCAGTTATGCAAGTGTCAAGTTCTTTGATGTCACCTTTGATGAATTCATAATTAGGATTGTCGAGAAACATATCCACATTGGCTTGTTTGCCTGTTGACAAATCATCAAGGCAACGTACTTTGTAACCTAAATTAAGAATTGCTTCACAAAGATTAGAACCGATAAAACCGGCACCGCCTGTTACTAGGAATAATGAATCTTTTGGAAATTGTAAATGTTTGTATGACATATTATATATCAGTTTTTATTATAAAACTCTTTATACCACTCAGCAAATTTTCTTAACCCTTCTCTTAATGATGTACTAGGCTTAAAACAAAAATCTCGTTCTAATGCAGTTGTGTCCGCAAATGTAACTGGTACATCTCCGGCTTGCATTGGGACGAGTTCTTTGTGTGCTTCAAAATCATAGTCAGAAGGTAGAACATTTGCTCTTAATAATTCTTCTTGTAATATTTGAACAAAATCAAGAAGATTTTCTGGGTTGCTATTACCTATGTTGTATACTGCGTAAGGTGGCACTGGCAATCCGTCTACACCAACCTTACGTTCTGGTGCTTTGTGCATCACTCTTTGTACGCCTTCTACAATATCATCAACGTATGTGAAGTCTCTTTTACAATTTCCATAATTGAAGATTTGTATTTTCTCGCCTTTAATAAGCTTGTTTGTAAATCCGAAATATGCCATGTCAGGACGACCAGCAGGACCATAAACAGTAAAGAATCTTAATCCTGTTGATGGAATATTATAGAGTTTGCTATAGCAATGTGCAAATAGTTCATTACTCTTCTTTGTTGCTGCATATAGACTAATAGGATTGTCAACTTTGTCGTCTGTTGAATATGGAACCTTCTCATTATTTCCATAAACAGAACTTGAAGAAGCGTAAACTAGATGCTGTACTCCTTTCCTGTTGTTATCATAACTATGACGGCAAGCTTCTAATATATTGTAGAATCCTATTACGTTGCTTTCAATGTACACATCTGGATTTGTTATAGAATAACGAACACCAGCTTGTGCTGCAAGATTTACAACTATTTCGAAATCGTATTCATTGAAGAGATTATCGATTAAAGTTTTATCAGCAAGATTTCCTTTTACAAAAATATATTTGCAGTCGGTGTGCTGTTGGGCAATCTGTTCTAATCTTGATAGTCTATACTCTTTAATGTTTACATCATAATAATCGTTAACGCTATCAAGGTTGACGATTTCTATACATGGTTCTGTTATTAATAATCTTTCAATTAAATTAGAACCAATAAAACCAGCACCACCAGTAACTAGAACTTTCATATTATAACGTCTTTAATCTCTTTTAAAAATATCTCTTGTATAAACTTTATCAGCAACATCATCAAGACAAGAATCGTATCTGTTTGCTATAATAGCTTGGCTTTGTTTCTTGAATTCATCCAAGTTATTGACAACCTTACTTCCGAAGAATGTGCAGCCATCTTCTAATGTTGGTTCGTAGATGATAACTTGTGCGCCTTTAGCCTTAACTCTCTTCATCACGCCTTGGATAGAACTTTGACGGAAGTTGTCAGAATTTGATTTCATAGTAAGACGATATACTCCGATTATGCAGACTTGTTCTTGCATTGTATTATAGCTACTATTTTCGCTATAATAACCAGCCATTTTTAATACTTGGTCAGCTATGAAATCTTTTCTTGTTCTGTTGCTTTCAACAATAGCGGACATCATATTTTGTGGCACATCTGCATAATTTGCTAAAAGCTGTTTTGTATCTTTTGGCAGGCAGTAACCACCATAACCGAAACTTGGGTTATTATAATGAGTACCAATTCTTGGGTCTAAGCAAACACCTTCAATAATTTGCTGAGTGTCTAGACCTTTTAACTCTGCGTAGGTGTCAAGTTCGTTGAAGTAACTTACGCGAAGAGCCAAATATGTATTTGCAAAAAGTTTAACGGCTTCGGCTTCAGTGCTGCCCATATAGAGGATAGGAACGTTTTGATCGATAGCGCCTTCTTTGATAAGTTCAGCAAATTGTTTTGCCTTTGCTTCTAATTCCTTATTTGATTGTTCATATCCGACAATAATTCTTGAAGGATACAAATTATCATACAATGCTTTGCTTTCTCTTAAAAATTCAGGGGCAAAGATGATATTGTTTGTATTAAACTTCTTTCTAACACTTTCTGTATATCCTACAGGAATGGTACTTTTGATAACCATTATGGCATTAGGATTTACCTTTATAACTTTTTCTATAACATCTTCAACAGCTGATGTGTCAAAGAAATTCTTTTGGCTATCGTAGTTAGTTGGAGCTCCGATAACTACAAAATCAGCATCTTTATAACCATTTCCCCAATCTAAAGTTGCTTTGAGTTGTAATGGTTTGTTTGCCAAATATTCTTCTATATAATCATCCTGTATTGGAGATTTTTTATTGTTGATAAGTTCAACGCGTTCTGGTACGATATCAACAGCTGTCACATCATTATGCTGAGCCAATAAGGTGGCTATTGATAAACCAACATATCCTGTACCTGCTACTGAAATTTTCATATTATAACTATTATACTCTTTAGACTATTTATATTCTGATACCATTTAATTATAGTATGTTATATTTTATACTATAATACTCTCTCATTTATAGAATGCCCACCTATATCGAGGATCATTAGGTAAATTTCTTAAGTGCTCTTTCAATAAAGCCCCCTCGGGACTATAAAAATATATATCTGAACAAAACTCCTCCCAGAATTCAGGAGCTGTTTGATAATATATATCCAACTCTTCTTTCGTAAAACTTGGATGATAATTTTTTATTTTATATCCTTTTCTTTGAAGCTCTTTTCTAATCTTATTATGTGATTCGTGAGAATTATATTTAAAATTCAATTTCACGGCATCAGCAGAAATAATTTTTTTAGACTTTTCATCATTCATTCGGGTGTACCAGTGTTTTCGTAATATTTCATCCGACATTATCTTGTTGCCATTATCAAACTGTGAGAATATCCTATCCGTAACACTTCGATCATGACGAAAATAAACATATCGTACATCAGGATATGTATTGAAATCATCACCTTTATTCATTTTTACCAAGAAGCCAGATTGATTACCACTTCGCATAAATGGTTGTTTGCCAATGTTGTCTATGAAATATGTACGTTGTTTACTTTTTTGAAATGAATCAGCTTTTAAGTCAAAATAATAAAGTACCCCAAGTCCATTTTTTTGAAATTTCTCGTAACAATCTTTTTGCATACTAAAAGTAGTAACCGCAAAGAATTTTGCCACATCCATATCGCTTGTAAGATCAAGATAATCTGTATTACCATAATAATGTTGGGACAAGCCTTTATAATTAATATTGAACCAAAATTGATCGTTAAATAATTCAAGACCTTGTTCGAACAACTTAACAAGAGGATGAGACTTTAAGACGCATTCCAGTTCATTTACCTGTATCATATCATCTAGATAATAATCCTCTTTCTTACGGAATAAACTTGGGAGACATTGAGGATAAAATTCAGCTTGTCCTCGATATAGAAACTTATTATGTGCTAATGATGGTTTAAATACAAATTTATTGTGCGTACTAAGTTGATTTACAATAAAACAATTACGTTGTATAACATCTATAGGATAATATGAAACATTGGCGGATGCCCATGGAATACGAAATGAAATTCCATCGTAAAAATACTGTTCATCATATATAGTTTGTCTATATGGATCAGTTGCCAAGCGTTCCTGTTCTATTTTCAAAATATAATCAGCAGCCTCATCAACATTCGCAAATGGATTTGATTGGCTACCTAATTGTCCTTCCACTATATTATCAATATTTCTGTTGATATTAGAAATTGATAGTTCTTCCCATTTGCGCTCAAATTCTGCTTGAGCAGAAGGCTCAAAACGTAATATTGGTTGCTTATTTTTTTTCTTGTCGTAGGTAATATAAAAATCGCAAGTAATGTTAAATTCATTTTTCAACATTTCTATTGCCATTCGATTAGGCATCTTATCGTTAGGATGTATGCCTTTTATCATCATCAAGGCGTAAGCGAAAACAATACTATCTTCATCTCTGGAATCAAATAGTTCTGTACTTCCTGTTAATATAAATCTACTCCAAAAGCGCGCTATCTGATATCCCATCATTCGATACAGAGTAGGAGCATCATTACCAACTTTAGGTATAAATATCATTTTCAGAATAGGAATGAAAACAAATACCTTTGACTCACCATAATTGATATACAGTGGATTTGCTTTTCCATCAGTCTCAATTGATATACCTATTACAAACTTAGGAAATAGTTCTTTTGATAACTTTAGGAAACGTAATGCCTCATAGCAGAAACCTTCTAATAAAAGCAATGTCTCTCTATCAGATAGTACTACATCACTGTATTGTTCTTTTTTCATAACTTCTATAAAGCAATTACGTCTATAATCTTATAACTATATGCCATAACCTATTGGAAGAAATAAACCCAATATACATTTGGGATTTCTTATACATATTTGAATATGGTTCTTTTCCCTAAATCCAGCTGTTTTATATAATTCATCACCTTCCCAAAACCAGCTCTGACGGAATCAAATTCATCATATCCCATATCTTTATTAAATTGATGTAACGACTCTATTACACTACAATCTAAATATCTCAATAGGATATCCCCTGTTATTGTCTTATGAGGAACTTTATTTTCTTTTACTTTACCTACCTCTAACAATGGTTTTACAATGTTATCGTATGTATCTTTTATTAAGAGTAAGTTATTACGACAAGTCAAATCCAAACAATAACCTAAATCAAGCACTGCACCAACTACAAAAGGCTCATTGCATTTCTTTACATCCTTAGAAAACTCGTATGCACGTCTTATATCATTCTCCCAAAAATAACAACCGGTTCCTAACCAATCATAATCATTTCTACTAGGCTCCATTTCAGCTCGCCTATTTACTAAATCAAATGCTAATGACTTCTCGCAACCATGAAAACCTAAATATAAATGTCTGTTATTACTAAGAGTATTCATTATCTTGCGTTGCATATTTTACCTTTACTCGAAATATCCAATCCAACCGAACGAAGATAAGCACGAGCACTTCTTGTATTCTTACCTTTATTCTTTGCATATTCAGACATTTCTATTTGTCTTGATGTTCTATTTTTAGATTGAGAAACACCTACTTGTTTAGGCCATGAACTAACTACTTCTTTCATAAATTTAATTTTTTTGATTCGAATTTATTTTAAAACAAATATTATACAAATTTTCAATTTTATCTTCCCTTATACATCTCCTCGTAATACTTCTGATACTCACCGCTTGTCACGTTATCCATCCATTCTTGGTTGTCGAGGTACCAGCGTACAGTCTTCTCTATGCCTTCTTCGAATTGGAGTGATGGCTCCCAACCGAGTTCCTTCTGAAGTTTCGTTGAGTCGATGGCGTAACGTGCATCGTGACCGAGACGGTCTGTTACGTATGTGATTAAATCTAATGATGCGCCTTCTGGATTGCCGAGTATTCTGTCGACAGTCTTAATCATGACTTTAATCAAGTCGATGTTTTTCCATTCGTTGAAGCCGCCGATGTTGTATGTCTCAGCAATTTTGCCGTTATGGAAGATGATGTCTATCGCTCTTGCGTGGTCTTCAACGTATAACCAGTCGCGTACGTTCTCGCCTTTGCCATAGACAGGCAATGGCTTGCGATGACGGATGTTGTTGATGAATAACGGAATCAATTTCTCTGGAAACTGATAAGGACCGTAGTTGTTAGAGCAGTTTGTCACGATAGTAGGCATTCCGTATGTGTCGTGGTAAGCTCTTACGAAATGGTCGCTGCTTGCTTTTGAAGCAGAATATGGTGAGTGAGGGTTGTATTTTGTGGTTTCGTAGAAGAACTCGTCACCGTATGCTTTGTGACCTTCAGAAGAAGCGACGGTCTTGAATGGAGGTTCGATTCCTTCTGGGTGGTTCATTGCGAGGGCTCCATAAACTTCGTCAGTTGAAATGTGGTAGAATTTACAGTCTATAGACTCAGAGTCGCAGAGTCGCAGAGTCGCAGAGTTTTGAGACTTTGCGTCTTTGCGTCTTTGCGTCTTTGCGACTTTATATGGTTCTGGTTGACTTTCCCAGTAGAGTTTCGCTGCTTGAAGCAATGATAAAGTTCCCATTACGTTTGTCTTTGCGAAGGTGAATGGGTCTTTGATGCTTCTGTCTACATGAGACTCTGCTGCGAGGTGTATGATGCCGTCTACTTGTTCATCCTGCATAAGCTGGTAGAAAGCCTCGAAGTCGCAGATGTCCATTTTCACGAATTTGTAATTTGGCTTGTCTTCAATGTCTTTGAGGTTAGCTAAATTACCGGCATAAGTGAGTTTGTCTAAGTTGATGATGTTGTATTCAGGATATTTGTTCACGAATAAGCGAACGACGTGAGATCCGATGAATCCTGCACCGCCAGTGATTATGATAGTTCTTTTAGTCATGGTATTTAGTTTAAGGTCAACAGTCAAATTACAAATCTGCTACTCTAAGCAAATATTGTCCATATTGGTTTTTGATCATTGGCTGGGCGAGTTCTATGATCTTTTCTTTTGTTATCCAGCCTTGTGTGTATGCTATCTCTTCGAGACATGCTACTTTGAGTCCGGTTCTTTTTTCCAGCACTTCGATGTATGTTGATGCTTCAGCTAGTGAGTCGTGGGTTCCGGTGTCGAGCCATGCGAATCCTCTGTCGAATACCTGTACTTTAAGTTCGCCATCGTTGAGGAATTCTTGGTTTACCGATGTTATCTCGAGTTCTCCTCTTGCTGAAGGCTTGATGTTTTTTGCGATTTCAACAACTTTGTTAGGGTAGAAATACAATCCAACCACTGCGTAATTGCTCTTAGGGGTTTTAGGTTTCTCTTCTATTGAGATGCATTTGCCGTCTTTGTCGAATTCAGCCACGCCATAACGTTCAGGGTCGCTGACCCAATAGCCGAATACAGTGGCTTTGTTGTTCTGTTCTGCGTCGATGACGGCGTTTTTCAATAGTGAGGTGAAACCGGCGCCTTGGAAGATATTGTCACCGAGAACCAAGCAAGCGCAGTCGTCTCCGATGAATTCTTCGCCTATGATGAAAGCCTGGGCGAGACCGTCTGGTGATGGCTGTTCTGCGTAACTGAAGTTGACGCCGTAGTCTGATCCGTCGCCAAGGAGGCGTTGAAATCCTGGAAGGTCTTGAGGTGTTGATATTATCAAGATATCACGAATGCCCGCTAGCATCAATGCAGATATTGGGTAGTACACCATTGGCTTGTCGAAGATAGGGAGCAATTGTTTGCTTACGCCTTTTGTGATTGGGTAAAGACGAGTGCCTGAACCTCCTGCTAAAACGATGCCCTTCATGATAATATGATTTTTAATTGAGAATATCTTGCAAATATAGATGCTGTCTAAGCACAGCTTCGCCCTTTCACTTACATTGTCTGATGATAAGAAGCAGAATAACAATGTGTTGTGATATATTGTGCGTGGGTAAAAATACCCAAAATCTGAATCATACAAAGATATCAAAAAATAAATGTAAAATGCAAAAAAAATGCGCATAATTTTGAACAATTATACGCACTTAGTGTTAATATTTTTTTGTTGGCCTAATCTCTCTTAAAAATATCTCTTGTATAGACTTTTTCTTTCACATCATCTAGGATATTATCGTATCTGTTGGCGATGATGGCCTGGCTTTCTTTCTTGAATTTTTCTATGTCGTTAACGACCAGGCTGCCGAAGAATGTGCTGCCGTTTTCTAAGGATGGTTCGTATATTATCACCGTAGCACCTTTGGCTTTGACTCTCTTCATTACGCCTTGTATCGAGCTTTGTCTGAAGTTGTCGGAGTTGCTTTTCATGGTGAGTCGGTAAACGCCGATGACGCATTGTTTCTCCGATTGAGCGTTATAGTTGCTGAAGTTGTAATAGTCGTAATAACCAGCTTTTTTCAGTACCTGGTCGGCGATGAAATCTTTTCTCGTTCTGTTGCTTTCCACTATGGCGCTCATCATGTTTTGAGGTACGTCTTCGTAGTTAGCGAGCAACTGTTTGGTGTCTTTAGGAAGGCAATATCCGCCATATCCGAAGCTAGGGTTGTTATAATGATTTCCGATGCGAGGGTCGAGGCAGACGCCTTCTATGATTTGTTGGGTGTCTAGGCCTTTCAGCTCGGAATATGTATCTAATTCGTTGAAATAACTCACGCGTAATGCGAGGTATGTATTTGCAAATAGCTTTACCGCTTCTGCTTCGGTGCTGCCCATGAACAGAACTGGTACGTCTTCTTTGATTGCTCCTTGCTTGATGAGCTCTGCGAACTTATGAGCTGCTTTGCCCAGACGCTCGTCGTTTTGATCGTAGCCTACGATGATACGGCTTGGATATAGGTTGTCGTACAATGCCTTGCTCTCTCTCAGGAACTCGGGCGAGAATATGATGTTGGCGCTGCCAGTCTTCTTGCGTATGGTTTCGGTGTATCCTACGGGAATGGTGCTTTTTATCACCATGATAGCATTGGGATTATATTTCATCACCTTGGAAATCACGTCTTCCACCGCAGAGGTATCGAAGAAGTTTCTTGTGCTGTCGTAGTTCGTAGGCGCTGCTATCACTACAAATTCTACGTCTTTATATCCAGTTTCTGCGTCTAATGTGGCGCGAAGATTCAAGTCTTTATTAGCTAGATAATCTTCTATATAATCGTCTTGTATTGGAGATTGTTTGTTGTTGATCATCTCCACACGATTGGCGACGATATCGACGGCAGTCACTTCATTGTGCTGCGCTAATAAGGTCGCGATAGAAAGACCTACATATCCTGTTCCTGCTACGGCTATTTTCATAGTTTTAAGTCAACGGACAACAGTCAACAGACAACAGACCTTTGGTATGCTTTTTTAAGTCAATGGTCAACGGACTTTGGGTGTTTCTGTTATGTTGTTATTTTTTTTGATTGTTTTCTAAAAATTCTATTAATTTATAAATTTGTCCTGAGATTGTAAGTAATTTTGATTGTAATTCAATACGTTTTTCTTGTGTGCAATAATTCATATCTTCACAAAGATACAGCATACTTTTAACTTCAGAACAACTTCCTTTTGAGATATTCAAATAACGAATATATGTTTTATCGGATCCGCTTTCAGAACCTTCTGCTATATTATTCATTATTGATATAGATGCTCTTTGCAATTGATCTTTAAAACTATAATCTTTACAAGTTTGCATCATTTTGTAGATTGCATTGACAAATAATCTTGTCTCTTGCCATACTCTTAAATTTTCAAGGTTTCTGTTTTTCATGGTTAAAATTTTGGTTTAAAGGTTTATATAATTGTGGACAAAGTCTGTTGTCCGTTGTCTGTTGACTGTTGTCAGCAGTCAAAACTGCTACTTCCAGCCGAACGGGTGCTTACTCAGCTCCAGTTTTGCGAGTGGGTGGTAGTCGCCTTTGAGTCCTATAGGCTCGGCGTTTCTTATGTCGTAAACCATCTCGATGCAGTTTCTTGCCTCGGAGATTCTGAATCCCTCGCCTGAAAGTATCTTCTTATAACTCTCGGTGTGAAGCTCGGTAAATCCTTGGCTGAACTCGAACTCACTGCCGTCGATCATGATGGTTCTGTATGTCCTCTTTTCTCCTTGCACTGCGTTTTCAGGCAATGTGTCGGCGTTGATGCTCAAGAAGTAACGTACTCTGGCTCTCTCGAGTTCCATATATCCGGCCACTCTGTCGTGAGTAGAGACATGCACTATGCTTTTGCTTATCTTGCCGAAGATCCATTGCAGCATGTCGTAGAAATGAATTCCGATGTTTGTCGCCACTCCGCCGCTTTTGTTGATATCGCCTTTCCAGGAGGTGTAGTACCAGTTGCCTCTAGCGGTGATATATGTAAGGTCGACGTCGTAGATTTTGTCTTTAGGGCCTTCGTCTATTTTCTTCTTAAGCGCGGCTATAGATTCGTGAAGACGAAGCTGTAATATGGTGTATGCTTTCTGTCCTGTAGATTTCTCTACGGCTTCTAAAGCGTCTATGTTCCAAGGGTTTAAGACGACAGGCTTCTCGCAGATGACGTCGCAGCCGAGGCGTAATCCATAACGTGTGTGTGCGTCATGGAGGTAGTTTGGAGTGCAGACTGATATGTAGTCGATCTTCTCTCCTCTCTCGATGAGCTTGGTGTTATGACGGTCGAACAGCTCTTGTTCCGTGAAGAACGAAGCCTGAGGGAAGTAGCTGTCCATTATGCCTACGCTATCGTTTTTGTCGTAAGCCGACACCAGAATATTGCCGGTGTCTTTTATTGCTTTGAGATGTCGCGGCGCGATGTAACCGCCTACGCCTATTATTGAGAAGTTCATAGTTTTAAAAATTGAAAGTTGAAAGTTGAAAGTTGAAAGTTGAAAATTGAATTTTGTCTAATTAATTTTCAATTTTCAGTTTTCCATTTTCAATTTATTTCCGTATTCATCCACGATTCCGATCTGTCGTGCTGGCACTCCAGCCATCAGTGCGTTGTCGGGGACGTCTTTGGTGACAACGGCTCCTGCTGCTATCATGGCGTTTTTCCCGATGGTGACGCCGCATACTATGGTGCAGTTGGCTCCCAGTGAAGCTCCTTCCTTAACCAGCGTTTTCTTGTAGACGCCATGGACAGGATATTTCGCTCTAGGAACTGTGACGTTGGTGAACACACAGCTCGGACCGCAGAAGACGTAGTCTTCCAGCTCGACGCCTTCATAGATGGAGACGTTGTTCTGCACCTTCACTCCATCGCCGATCTTGACATTATTGCCCACGTTGACGTTCTGTCCGAAAGAGCAGTTCTTGCCAATGACAGCTCCAGACTGTATATGACAGAAATGCCAAATCTTTGTGCCTTCGCCTATCGTTACATTATCGTCAACGTAACTAGATTCGTGTACAAAAACATTGGACAAAGTCTGTTGTCTGTTGTCTGTTGTCTGTTGTCTTTTACTTGACATTTTATAGATTTTCTTTTTCTATGTCTTTGAAATAGTTTACTGTTCCGACTTTAAGCTCGTATGTTGCCAAGTCGTCGCAGACTATGATGCCTTTAGGGTGCATCTGCAATGCGCTGACGGTCCACATATGGTTGACGCTGCCTTCTATTACTTGAGCGAGCGCTCTTGCTTTGCCGTGGCCGTTAGCTAAAATCATGACTTCTTTAGCGTCCATCACTGTGCCAACGCCTACTGTCAAGGCTGTCTTTGGAACTTGGTTGATGTCGTTGTTGAAGAATCTTGAGTTGGCGATGATAGTGTCTGTTGTCAATGACTTGACTCTTGTTCTTGATGTCAATGATGAACCTGGTTCGTTGAAGGCGATATGTCCGTCAGGACCGATGCCGCCCATGAAGAGGTCGATGCCGCCGTATGACTTGATCTTTTCTTCATAACGTTGGCATTCTGCTTCGAGGTCTTCAGCGTTGCCGTTGAGGATGTTGACGTTTTCTTTCTTTACGTCGACATGGCTGAAGAAGTTGTTCCACATGAATGAGTGGTAGCTTTCTGGATGGTCTTCAGCGATTCCTACATATTCGTCCATATTGAAAGTGACGACATTCTTGAAAGAAACCTTGCCTTGTTTGTGAAGCTCTATCAAAGCCTTATATGTTCCGAGTGGAGTTGATCCTGTAGGAAGACCTAAAACGAAAGGTCTGTCTTCTGTAGGATTGAATTCGTTAATTCTTTTTACGATATAATTAGCCGCCCATTGCGACACTTTTTCATAATTAGGTTGGATAATAACTCTCATATATTTTCGTTTTGCTACCTGTTTCTATTTAATGATAACCCGCAAATTTACTTATTATTTCTATAAAGCAAAACAATAATTTTTTATATTTTTGCAAAAAAATGAATAGATGATACTTTGTATAGAAACATCAACTGCAGTTTGCTCAGTTGCACTCGTAAATAATGGCAATGTCATAGCATTAAGAGAAAGTCTCGATGGTCAGAACCATGCCGAGAAAATCACAATCTTCATCGATGAGGTCATGAAAGAAGCTAATCTTTCATATAAAGATCTTGATGCCGTTGCAACAAGTATGGGACCTGGTTCTTACACAGGTTTACGTATCGGAGTCAGCACTGCAAAAGGCTTGTGCTACGCAATGGAAAAACCTCTCATCGCTATCGACACATTGGCAGCTATGGCGTATGGCTTTAAAGGTCAACAGTCAATAGCCAACAGCCAACAGCCATCTTGTGCCCAATGATTGATGCGAGACGTATGGAGGTTTATTCAGCTTTCTTCAATGAGGAACTGGAGAGGGTTTCTGAGACAGAGGCTATCATCGTTGATGAGAATTCTTTCATGGAGTTGAAACAGAATAATCATCTTTATCTCTTTGGCGATGGCGCTGACAAACTCGCTTCTCTCTTTGAAAATGACGAGAATATCACAGTCGTAGAGAAGTTCCATTGCTCAGCAGCATATATGGCAAAACTCGCAGACGATGCTTTTAAAAACAAACAATTCGTCGACACAGCATATTTCGAACCTTTCTATCTTAAGAACTTCGTCCCAGGAATGCCGAAGGTGAAGGGATTGGAGTAGAATTGAAAATTGAAAGTTGAAAATTTTTTTTGGCTATTAAAGCACTGAAGGCACGACAGAAAACCTTTGTCGTGCCTTCAGTGCTTTAATAGCTTTATTTTTTTTAAATTCTGAGTTTCTGAGATTTTGAATTTTTGAATTTATTTTCTACGTTTCGGTGATTTGGCGACTTTTTTAGGTTTATCGCTGTTGATAATCAAGAAATCAAGCTGTTTCTTGATCAAGTTCACGCTCTTGACTTGTATCTTCACTTCATCGCCGAGTTGATAAATATTGCCGTAGTCTTGTCCTATGACGCGGAAGTTCTCCTCATCTAAGTAATAGAAGTCGTCGTTGAGGTCGGCGTAGCGTACCAGGCCTTCGCACTTGCTTTTCTTAAGTTCGACATAGATACCCCATTTGCTGATGCCAGAGATGAGTCCGTCGAATGTCTTTCCGACATGGTCTTGGAGATATTCCGCTTGTTTGTATTTCACTGACTCGCGTTCCATCTCGGCAGCGCGTTTTTCCATCTCGCTGGCGTGCAGACATAAGTCTTCGTATTCATCTCTGTCGGCGCTAGGCTGGTTTTCTATGAGATAACGTTCTATCAGACGATGTACCATCAAGTCAGGATAACGACGGATCGGTGATGTGAAGTGTGTGTAATATTGGAATGCGAGTCCGTAGTGACCGATGTTGGTTGTGCTATAGACTGCCTTTGCCATCGTTCTGATAGCCACTGACTCGACGAGGTTTTTCTCGCCCTTGCCGTCGACGGCTTCGAACAATGCGTTATATGACTTGACGAGTTTTTCTCGAGAGCTGATGTTCATGCTGTAGCCGAGTTTGGATACGAGCTGTATGAAGTTATAGAGCTTCTCTGGATTAGGTTCGTCGTGGATACGGAATACGAAGGTGTAGTCCTTGAATCTGCTGTCAGGTTTAGCGACGGTCTCAGCTATAGTCTTGTTTGCAAGAAGCATGAAATCCTCGATGAGCATATTGGCTTCTTTCTGTATCTTGATATATGTGTCTATAGGTTTGCCGTTCTCATCTAAGATAAACTTGACCTCTTCTGAATGGAAGTTGATGCAGCCCTCTTTCATTCTCTTGGCTCTTAACTTTGTTGCCAAGTCGTTGAGAGTCATAAGTTCTTTTTTGTTGTCGCCATCAGCGCCTTCTATCATTTCCTGTACCTCTTCGTAAGCATAACGGCGATTTGACTTGATGACAGTCTTGCCGATCCAGGTGTTGACGATGTCGGCGTTTTCGTTTAACTCGAATATGACTGAGAATGCGAGTTTCTCTTCATCAGGACGTAAAGAACATACCATGTTACATAATTTCTCTGGCAACATAGGTATCGTTCTGTCGACGAGATATACTGATGTTCCGCGGTCTTGAGCCTCGACGTCTATAGCAGAGCCTGGCTGTACGTAATGAGACACGTCGGCGATGTGGACGCCCACTTCATAATTACCATTATCTAAATATCTTAATGAGAGAGCGTCGTCGAAGTCTTTCGCGTCGTGCGGGTCGATGGTGACGGTGAAGATATCGCGGAAGTCGCGGCGTCTCTTTATCTCAGATGCTGGAATCTTGTCGGATATGGCTTTGGCTTCTTTCTCGACGGCTTTAGGGAACTCGAGAGGATATTCATATTCTGCGAGAATCGACTGCATCTCGACGTTGTTTTCGCCTGGGTTGCCGAGAACCTTCACTATCTCGCCGAAAGGATTCTTGGCGTTGTCTGGCCATTCTGTGAGATGTACGATGACCTTCTGTCCGTCTTTAGCACCTTTGTAACAGCCTTTAGGGATGAAGATGCTGATAGGCATGGAAGAGCGGTCTGGCACCACGAAAGCGAAACCGTGAGAGAGGCTGAAGATACCGACGAAATCGGTCTTGGCGCGTTCGATGATCTCGATGATCTCGCCTTCGTTTTTCTTGCTCTTACGTTTAGGGAACATCGCGACTTTGACCTTGTCGCCGTGCAATGCCTTGCCTGTATTGTTAGCAGCGATGAAGATGTCTTCGCCTTCTTCGTCAGGGATGACGTAAGCTTTTCCTGTATTCTTCATGTCGACGGTACCAGTGACGATCTGCTGTTTAGGGCCGAATTCGTGCATGCAGTCAGGATGAAGCAGATAACGATAAGGTCTGTCTTCTATGAGCTTGCCTTCCTTATGGAGCGTGACGAGAATCTGATAGATGACGTCTTTGCCGGCAGCGTCGCGGACTGACATTATCTTCGCGATCTGTTTATAATTCATCGGCTTGAAAGGATTCTCCCCGAAGATGGTAAGTATTGTATTTACAAAAGTGCTGAGGCTATTCTTGTTTTTCTTTCTTGACATATATGTTGTTTTTAAATTTTGGAAAAAGACTGTTGTCCGTTGACTATTGTCTGTTGTCTGCCGAAGGCACTACAAAAATAAAAAAAGTATCAACCATATAACGATTGATACTTAAAAAAGTTGCCCAACCAGGGTTCGAACCTGGACTTTACTGATCCAGAGTCAGTCGTGTTGCCAATTACACCATTGGGCAATTTTGCGGGTGCAAAGATAGTAAAAACTTTGAACCAAGAACTATGAACCCTGAACTTTTTTTGATACATCTCAAGGTTCAAAGTTTAGAGTTCAAAGTTCAGAGTTCAAAGTTCAGAGTTCTTAGTTCATCTTACAAACCGCTGCTGCGCCGAGGATCGCTACGTCGTTGTCTGGGAGTTCTGATACTCTGACGTCGACAGAGCCTTTATATACGAACAGCAGGTTTTCTGCGAATGACTTGCGTACTGGATTGAGGAGCACGTCGCCTGCTTTGACAGGACCTCCCATCAAGAAGACTGCTTCTGGTGATGAGAAAGAACAAGCGTTTGCCATTGCCAATCCTAAGATTTTGCCTGTCTCTTCAAATATCTTGAGTGCGAGAGGGTCGCCAGCGTTAGCTGCGTCGCCCACTGCCTTGCTTGTGAGTTTTTCTGCAGGGATCTTTGACAATACGCCGTCGTATGAAGGGTTGTTTTCCAACATCTCGAGTGCAGTGCGACGGATACCTGTCGCTGAGGTATAAGTCTCAAGACATCCTTTCAATCCGCATCCGCATTGGCGTCCGCCTGGTATTACTATAGAGTGACCTAACTCTCCAGCGCCGCCTGTAGCACCGAGGAGAAGCTTGCCGTCAACGATGATGCCTGTTCCAACGCCAGTGCCTAAGGTGAACATGATCAAGTGTTTCATGCCTTTGCCGCCGCCGTAGATCATCTCGCCGAAAGCAGCAGCGTTAGCGTCGTTAGAGACATAGACAGGGACGTCCATATATTTGCTTACAATCTCTTGTACGTTGAAATCGCCTTTGAAGTTGAGGTTGGTAGCTCCGCTGAAAGTGCATTTGTAAGAGTTGCCGTTAGGAGCGCAGATGCCGATGCCGTCAATCTTGTCGAGTTCGTTTTCCTTCATCATATCTTTGACGAGGTCGGTGATATCTTTGAGATATACCTCAATGTCGAAATATTTGTTTGTAGGAATGTTACGACGAGTAACGATCTTACCGTCTTCACGAACCAAGCCGATGTCGGTGTTTGTACCGCCGATGTCAACACCTATAGAATATGTATGTGCCATAATTTTATGTTTTATAATTGTTAATATTTTGAAATGCGGAGACGCAGCAATTACATATTGTTTATTTTTTTTAGGTGTAATTGATACGTCTCTACAACTCCTAACTCCTAATTCCTAACTCCTAACTGAATCAAAATCCTTCGTAGCTCTTAAGCTCTATCAAAGTAGAATTCATCTCGTATTGAGCAGAATATAATTCCAACATAGCGTTTTGGTAGTATTCTGTCTCTGTTACGTAGTCGAGGAGGTTCATCTCGCCTTTTTCGAAGGCTTTGTAAAGAAGAGCCTGACTGTCGAATTCTTGCAATGATGCTGCGAGTGTGCCGATATTGCTTTCAAGCGCCTTGGCCTTTGCATAGAGGCTGCTGAGGTAGTTGTAAGTCATTGCTTTCTCGTTTGTGAGCAATGCTTCTGTTGCTTCAGCGTGAAGCTTAGCGCTCTTCACTGTGCCTTTGTTATGCCATAATGGAAGCACCAATCCTATTGAAGGACCGTGTTCTCCTTCTTCGTTGCCTTTAGCTATTTCTGCGCCGTAGCCGACACTGAATTTAGGGAGCCATTCTGCCTTGCTCAACTTGACATTCTGCTGGTCGATAGCGACTTGTTGACGCATCTGTTCGAAGACAGGATTCTTAGATTCTACAGAGGCATACCATTCATCGAAGTTCTCTGGCAATACTACGAGAGCATAGTCTTCGTATTGGAATTCGATGTCTTTGCCGCCGTTCATAGTCTTTAATGTCGCCATTAAGTTATCGTGATGAATCACTTCTAAGTCGTAGCTGTTCTTTGTGTTGGCAAGGTTCATCTTAGCTTTGTTATAATCTAAGATGTTGGTCTCGCCTATCTCCATCATTTTTTGATAAGCGTTAGCAATCTTGACAGCATTGTCGTAGTTTTGCTTGTAGAGAGCGAGTTTAGTCTTGCAGAATATCAACTCTGTGCAGATGGCTTGTGCTTCTGTGAGAACAGCCAATCTATCGATTTCATATTGAGTGTCGATAATCTGAGATGACATCTTTCTTATCTTGCTTTGATGAGAATATACTGTTGGGAAGTCGAATTCTTGAGCGATGCCAACTTCGATCTTGCTGCTTTCGCCGCCGTAACCGAATTTATATCCAGCTTCTATCTCAGGGTTTTCTACGAAAGTATGTGCATTGTTCTCGGCTTTGCCAGCTTCCATTTGTTTCTGGTGAGCTGACAAAACGGTGCTGTTGGCTTCTATCGTATTCAAGACATTTTGATAAGCATATTGTGCGAAGACTGTGTTTATGCTTAATACTAATAATATTGTCAATATGTTCTTTTTCATCGTCTTAATCATTGTTTTGTGAAGAATGTTTTTTAGCATGGATCATTTCGTAAACGATAGGAATAACATAAACGTTGAGTAATGTTGATGTCAAGAGACCGCCGAGTACTACGACTGCCATAGGGCTTTGGATTTCGTTACCTGACTGGCTGCCGTTGATAACCATAGGGATGAGAGCCAATGCTGATGTGAGGGCTGTCATGAGGATAGGGTTGAGTCTGTCTCTAGAACCTTCGATGACTGACTGGCGTAAAGCCACTCCGTGTGCTGCTCCGTATTGATAACGAGAGATGAGCAAGATACCGTTACGAGTTGCGATGCCGAACAAGGTGATGAAACCGATGATGGCAGGGATACTGATAGTATTTGATGAGATGAATATCGCGAAAACGCCACCGATCAATGCCAAAGGAAGGTTGATGAGTGTGATCGCTGATAATGTAACGTCTTTGAATTCACCGTATAAGAGGAGGAATATCACAAAGATAGCGATGATAGTCATAAGCATCAATGTTCTTGAAGCTTTCTTTGCGCTTTGGAACTGGCCGCCGTATTCCACTAAATAGTTTTCAGGGATGTTGACGTGTTCGTTAACTCTTTCTTCTATTTCATTTACGATACTTACGACGTCGCGTCCTGAGGTGTTAGCTGAGACGACAATCTTACGTTGTACGTTTTCGCGGCTGATGCTGTTAGGTCCGCCTACTGATACTACCTCAGCGATTTCTTCGAGAGGAATCATAGCACCTTCGCTGTTTACTATTATAGCTGACTTGATGCCTTCGATGCTTTCTGTGTAGTTCTTGTTAAGACGTAAGACGAGGTCGAAACTACGTTGTCCTTCATATACTTCTGATACCTTTTCGCCAGAGAAAGCGAGTTCGATATAATGGTTGAACTCTTCCATGCTGATGCCGTAGCGAGCGAGCATATCGCGTTTTGCACGGATTTGAAGTTCTGGTGTCTCTGTCTGTTGCTCAACGCTGACGTCAACGAGGCCTTCGATGCCTTCAATCTCAGCCTTGATGTCGTTAGCAGTCATAAATAACTGTGTCAAGTCAGGACCGAATATCTTGATGGCGATAGAAGCTCTTGTACCAGTGAGCATGTGGTCGATGCGGTGACCGAGAGGCTGACCTACTGTTGAGGCGATGCCTGGAACAGAGGCGAGTTTCTCACGTACGTCGGTGAGGAATTCTTCTTGTGAGCGGTCTTTCAAATCGAAGTTGACATCTATTTCAGCGCCGTTAGTCGATTGTGAGTGTTCGTCTAATTCGCCGCGTCCTGTACGACGAGCTGTTGATGTAACTTCAGGAATTGACAATAACTCACGTTCGATGATTTTGCCGAGTTCGTTGTTTTCATATAATGAGACGCCTGGCTTGCATACTGCTGATATCGTCAATGAACCTTCGTTGAAGTCAGGCAAGAAGCTTTGTCCCATATTGAAGAACATTCCCAAAGCGATGATGAATACTACCAATGTTCCACCGATGACGGTCTTCTTGTGGCTTAAAGCCCATTCCAATGATTTTGTATAAGCTCTTGAGAGATGGCGTGCAACCCAGCTTTCTTTCTCTTGTTTTGCGAGATATTTGTCTGAAGTGAGCATCATCTTGCAAAGCAATGGTGTTATCGTCAAAGCGACGACTAAAGACACTAACAAAGCGATGATATAAGCGATGCCGAGTGGTTTCAACATTCTGCCTTCCATTCCTGAGAGGAAGAAGATTGGGGTGAAAGCAACGATGGTAATCAAGGTTGCGTTCAAGATAGAAGTACGTATCTCGCATGAACCGTGGAAAACGATATTGAAAGTAGAGACGCGTTCT
>JAZKYV010000005.1:0-19528 GCA_045612345.1 Bacteroidales bacterium | reverse complement strand
GTGCAAAGGTACTACTTTTTCCTTTCCGTCAAACACTTTTACAAACTTTTTTTTCATTTTTTTCACTTTTCCCGCTCAGCGCTGAAGGACAGCGCGTTACACAAGAGAAAAACATGAAAAACGGCGCCGGAACGACGGATTCACGTCTGAAAAACGCATCTTGCAGGACCAGAACAGGCCGTACAGACCCGGAAAATATCACAAAATCCGCAATTCTTCTGAAAAACCGACGAGGAATGGAGCGCGTCATGATGCCAGACCAGCCTTGAAGACGCAGCGGAAATCACAAGAACCGGACAAATGACGGAACTGCCGCACCTCGCATCGCGAGGATCACGGAAATCACGCGGACCAGGACGGTCGACAACGTCCCCCTTCGCTCGCAGAGACGCAGAAAAACCCCAAAAAAATACAACACCTTATTAATTAATATATAGAGACGGGGAGGATAAAAATTTTGTCAGCAGTTTTCTTCAAAAAGTGTGAAATACACTTCCTTTTCTGTGATTTCATACTTAACCATATTGATTACTGTAAAGTTCACGAGGATTCTTTCGGCCTCTCTCCTATTTATTTCAGCTTTTTGAACGAACTCTTTTATGGTAATCTTTTCATTTTCATTCAAATATTTCAAGAGAAACATTTCTGCATCGCTGAATGTCACTCTGATATTTTGCTTGTTATTCTGGTACTTCCAAATTTTCAACAAAATGCCATCTGCTAAAATATTCTGGTCTTTAACCCTAGTGTATACTTTATACAAATTATTATGATCAGGAGCTCTATGTTTGTGATATTTACTTTTAGGAACAATTACCTCCAACACTGTTTTTCCATTTACATTCCATTCTTTTGCTTCAAAATCAACTTCCGGCTGGCAAAATGACTCCGCAGCAGTCTGAATCATATATTTTTCTTCTTCAGAACGAATGCCAGAAATATTACCATTGTCTTTTACACCTATTAATAAACGACCACCGTCGGTATTGGCGAACGCCACCAATGTTCTTGCTATTTTCTTACTGTCTGAAATTTCAAACTTAAAATCCAACATCTGGTGTTCACCTTCTTTTATTAATTTTTGGATGTAATTAGACATTGTTATGTGTTATGTAATTTGAATTATGCAAAAATACAATAAAAGCCAATGTTTATTAAAATAAATAAATTATTATTCTTAATTTTGTAGGATATATTCAAGACACATATTTAAACTATAAATATCAATTTATTATGAACGAAACACCAATTTTACTTCTTACCGGTTATCTCGGAAGTGGAAAAACAACACTCGTAAACAACATTCTTACAAATAAAAAAGGTATCAAATTCGCCGTTATAGTCAATGACATAGGCGAAATCAACATAGATGCATCTCTTATACAAAAAGGTGGCGTTGTAGACCAAAAGGATGACAGTCTCGTTGCATTACAAAACGGTTGCATCTGCTGTTCTCTTCAATTCGACTTGGTCGAGCAGCTCAGCGAAATCGTTAAGTCAAACAAATTCGACTACATCGTCATAGAAGCCAGCGGCATCTGCGAACCTGAGCCAATCGCTCGTACCATCGCTTCTATTCCTAATATGGATGAAAAATACAGCATCCACGGACTTCCAAAATTAGACTGCATCGTGACCGTTGTAGATGCATTGAGAATGAAAAGCGAATTCGAATGCGGCAACAAATTAGACAAAAACATAATCGAAGAGGAAGACATCGCGAACCTTGTAATTCAACAGATCGAATTCTGCAACATCGTGCTTCTTAACAAAGCTTCTGAAGTAAGCCGCGCAGAATTAAATAGAATCAAAGCTATCATAAACAACCTACAACCTGGCGTGGAGATAATAGAATGCGATTATACCAACATTGACTTAGAAAAAATCATAAATACTCATAAATTCGAATATTATAAAGTCGCTGCTGCTGCTGGATGGATTCGTCATATAGAAGACAACGGTCAACAGACAACAGACAACGGTCATCATTCACATGAAGAACACGAGCATAAACACGAACATCATCATCACCATGATCATGAGGAATGTCATGATGAGAATTGTCCTTGTCATCATCACCATCATCATGGTCATAGTCACGGTGATGAATATGGCATTAGCACATTCGTATATTACAGACGTCAGTCGTTCGACACAAATAAATTCGACAGATTTGTGACTTCAAAATGGCCAGAAAACATCATCAGAGCGAAGGGAATCTGTTATTTCAGCGACAATCCTGATATGACATATTTATTTGAGCAAGCTGGCGTTCAGAAGAAACTTACAGAAGCGGGACTTTGGTTCGCCACCGCTCCACAGGATGAGTTGGAAGAGCTCATGCGCAACGACCCATCTATTATGAACGACTGGGACGAGAAATACGGCGACAGAATGGCGAAGATTGTCTTTATCGGACAACATTTAGATAAAGAACAAATCTGCAAAGATTTGGACGAATGTCTAGTTGAGATATTTTAAGTTGAAATCTGAAAATTGAAAGTTGAAAATTAACTTTAAGTTTTCAATTTTCAACTTTCAATTTTTATTGATTTCCCATTGGGGCGTCATCGAAATTATGTTTCCATCTGCGATGACTCCAAAGCCAGTAAGGAGGATTTGATTTTATTGTATCTTCCAGAAGTTCGGTGTAGCGTTGCATTATCGCGCCGTCTGGCAATTCGGCTGGAGAATCACAGATAACTTCTACATCAATGCGATAACGTCCCAATTTTTCTTTTATCACCTTATAATATAATACAGGAAGATCGTATTTTCTAGCAAAGCCTTCAGAGCCTCTGAGGAAACCAGTCTTCTGATTCAGGAAATCAGCCACAAAACAACGTTTTGGCTTACTTGGATTCTGGTCAGAGAGAATCATATACGCTGCAGGAATATGATTCGTTTCATGATATGCCATCACCTCGCGTACGTTGTCATGAAAGACCACTTCTGTACCATAACGAGTTCTAGCACGATTGATAAGTTTCTCAAACACCTTATTTGTATTATGCGCCCCCACTCCTATTCCGTGATGCTTAAACTGCATATCAAGACTTAAAACCATCCACTCCCAATTGTTGTAATGACTCGACATCAGGACAACGCTCTTGCCTTCTTCATAAAATTTATTAACAATTTCAGGATTTGAGCAATAGTAACGACGCATTACGTTTTTGCGCGACATAGAAATCATCTTCATCATCTCAACACCTAATTGCGTAAGATGCCAATAGAACTGATTTCTCATTTCCTTTATCATTTTAAGATCAAATTCAGGGAATGATCTCGAAAGATTTGTATCAATAACTGTTTTTCTATATGACAATACGTAACGTAAAATCACATATAACGGAATGGAAAGTAAATATAAAAGTGATAATGGTAAGATTGATAATGGATAAAAAATCAAATAAAAAAGCAGTCTTGTAAACATTTTAATCAAAGCGCAAAATCATGCAAAATTACAACATTTTTTATAAAGATTAAACATAAATTTTAGTTTAGTTGTTCTTATTTTTAGGTTTATATTTACTACTTTTGCGGCTTAAATTTTATTTTAAAATGATTAAGGATTTTAACAAAATTAGAGAGGCATTGACATCATACAACATCACTGATGTTGAGGAGATTATCTATAATCCATCTTACGAAGAATTATTTGAAGCAGAAATGGATCCATCATTGACAGGCTACGACAAAGGCGTCTTAACAGAACTTGGTGCCGTCAACGTGATGACTGGAATATATACAGGTCGTTCACCTAAAGATAAATATTTTGTCATGGACGAGGTTAGCCGTGACACTGTATGGTGGACTTCTGAGCAATACAAAAACGACAACAAACCTATCAGCCCTGAGGTTTGGGATGAATTAAAACGAATAGCACTCAACGAATTAAAAGGCAGAAAGAAACTTTATGTAATGGACGCCTTCGCCGGTGCAAGCAAAAACACTTGTCTGAAGATTCGCTTCATTATGGAAGTGGCTTGGCAAGCTCATTTCGTTAAAAACATGTTCATCCGTCCTACAGAAGAAGAACTCGCAAACTTTGGCGAACCTGATTTCGTTGTCTACACAGCATCAAAAGGTAAAGTTGAAAATTACAAGGAACTAGGCCTTAACTCAGAGACTGCTATAGCTTTCAACTTGAAAGAAAAGGCACAAATCATTTTAAATACCTGGTACGGCGGTGAGATGAAAAAAGGTATGTTCTCAATTATGAACTACTTATTACCTTTGAAAGGCATAGCTTCAATGCACTGCTCAGCCAACACCAACGAAAAAGGCGAGACTGCAATTTTCTTCGGTTTATCAGGAACCGGCAAGACCACTTTATCAACAGATCCTAAGAGAGAATTAATCGGCGACGACGAACACGGTTGGGATGACGATGGCGTCTTCAACTTCGAAGGCGGCTGCTATGCAAAGGTCATCAACCTCGACAAAGAAAGCGAGCCAGACATCTATCACGCCATCAAGAGAAACGCTTTATTAGAAAACGTCACCGTCGACGAAAACGGCAAGATAGACTTCAAAGACAAGAGCGTCACAGAAAACACTCGCGTCTCCTACCCTATCTATCACATCGACAATATCGTAAAACCTGTGTCAAAAGCTCCTGACGCAAAGAAAGTAATATTCTTGTCAGCCGACGCTTACGGCGTGTTGCCTCCAGTTTCAATCTTGACACCAGAACAAACAAAATACTATTTCTTATCAGGCTTCACTGCAAAATTAGCAGGAACAGAACGCGGTATCACCGAGCCTACTCCAACATTCTCAGCTTGTTTCGGCGCTGCATTCCTTTCATTGCACCCAACAAAATACGCTGAAGAATTGGTCAAGAAAATGGAAAAAGCCGGCGCTACAGCTTACTTGGTAAACACAGGATGGAACGGAACCGGCAAACGTATCTCCATCAAAGATACACGCGCTATAATTGACGCTATTTTGGACGGTTCTATCGAAAAAGCCGAAACCAAGAACATTCCTTACTTCGATTTCAAAGTGCCAACAGCATTACACGACGTAAATCCAGGCATCTTAGATCCACGCGACACATACGCAACTCCAGAAGAATGGAACGAGAAAGCCAAGGAATTAGCAGGTCTTTTCGTAGAAAACTTCGAGAAGTTCACACATAACGAAGCTGGAAAGGCTTTGGTTGAAGCAGGACCAAAGATTTGAATCCCAGAAATTCAGAAGCTCAAAATCTCAAAATTTTAGAGTTTAAATAAAAAAGTCGTTCACACTGAGCGACTTTTTCTTTTAAGCTACAATCTCAAATATTCGTATAAAAAAAGTAGGACTGCCATTACGACAGTCCCACTTGGTATCTTATTATCTTCTTGTTGTCTTAATTCAACATCACTGGCATCAAAAGCATCAAGATGTCTTCATCTGCATTTTGATTGTCAACAGGGATGATGAGACCTGCTCTGTTTGGAGCTGACATCTCTAACAATATTTCTTGTTGACTGAGGTTTCCTAACATTTCTTGGAAGAAACGTGAGTTGAATCCTATTTCCATATCATCGCCGCTGTAGTTACATGAGAGGCGTTCTTTTGCTTCGTTGTAGTAATCAAGGTCTTCTGCTGTCAATGTAAGTTCTTGACCAGCGATCTTGAAACGAATCTGATGTGTTGCCTTGCTTGAGAAGATAGCCACACGGCGGATTGCTGATAACAACAACTGACGGTCGATAGTCAATTTATTTGGATTTGACTTTGGAATAACTGCTTCGTAGTTAGGATATTTACCATCGATGAGACGGCATACCAATTTGAATCCTGACATTGTGAATGAAGCGTTTGTCTTGTTGAATTCAACAACAACTGTCTCGTCTGCTTTTCCTGACAAAGCGTTTTTCAATTGATTGATAGGCTTTTTAGGAACGATGAATGAAGCGAGAGTGTCTGTCTTGATATCCAATCTTCTGTAACGTACAAGTTTGTGAGCGTCTGTCGCTACGAAGTTAAGACCATTGTTTGTCATTTCCATAAAGACACCTGTCATCACTGGACGAATTTCGTCATTACCAGTAGCGAAGACTGTCTTTTCAAAACCGCAAGCCAATACGTCAGCTGGGATTTCCCATTTTGAAGCATCCTCTAATACTGGAACTTGTGGGAATTCGTCGCTCTTGTGACCTACCATTTTATAGCGGCCCTCGCCTGTTGTGATTTCTATAGCGAGAGTATTTTCGTCAATATTGAAAGAAACCGGAATATCAGGGAAATTCTTCAAGATATCTATGAGCAAACGAGCTGGAATTGTAACCTCACCTGCACCTTCAACTAAATCCGGCTGAATCATTACAATCATTGTTGTTTCCAAATCGGAAGCAGTGATTCTTAATTCATTATCTGAAATATTAAATAAGAAGTCATCTAATATTGGTAATGTGTTATTTGAATTAATGACACCACCCAATGATTGAACGGCTTTTAATAATTTTAAACTTGAAACAATAAACTTCATATCTTCTGTATTTTTCAGTTTGTAAAATTACAACTTATTTCCAAAAAAATATCTTTTTTTTCACACATTTTTATCCACAAATCATTTAACAAAAACAGCCGCTGTCCAGTTGTTTTTAGTCACATGATTTGAATATGTCAAGCCAAGACGTTCAGCCTCTTTTGTAATGAGAACCAAGTCTTCTTCATAGAATCCGCTGAAGAAAATCTTACCGCCATCTACAAGACATTTAACATATTCCTTCATATCTCTAAGAAGAATGTTTCTGTTGATATTTGCAAGGATAACATCAAATTGTCTGTCATTCAAAGAGCCGGCATCACCGAGCTCAACGACGATATCGTTTTCATCATTAAGACGAATATTATCGAGAGCGTTTCTATATGCCCACTCGTCATTGTCGATAGCCACCGTTGTTGCAGAACCGAGTTTCTTAGCCAAGATAGCGAGTACGCCTGTACCAGAACCCATATCAAGGAGGTTGAGACCTGTGAAGTCTGACTGAAGCATAAGCTCGATGATCTGTGATGTTGTCTCGTGATGAGCTGTTCCGAAAGACATCTTTGGTTCTATGATAAGGTCATATTTATAAGAACCTTCCACCTTATGGAATGGAGCTCTGATTCTGCAGAACTCGTTGATAATGACAGGTTCGTAAGAAGCCTCCCAAGTAGCATTCCAGTCCTGGTCTGGGATGAGTTCCTTTTTCAGAAGCTTGACATTTGCAAACTGTTCCATCTGCATTATGCCGTTGAGTTCCTCTTCATCGAGAGCTGGTTCTTGGCAATAAGCCTCGAATCCCTCATCGGTATCCATGAAACTGTCGAAACCTATTGTTCCGAGCAGTTCCATAAACATATCTTTTAATATTTCGTTTTCTGGATTAGAGAACGAGCAGGCGTAATAATTCATAGTCGATTATTTTGAAGCTTGAACAGCGATACTAATGAAATCTTCAGCTTTGAGAGAAGCGCCACCGATCAGACCACCGTCGATGTCTGGCTGTGCGAACAAGTCAGCAGCGTTCTTAGCGTTGCAGCTGCCACCATAAAGGATACGCATTTGAGCAGCGATGTCTTCTCCATATTTCTCAGCGATGAGAGTACGGATAAACTTATGGACTTCCTCAGCCTGTGCTGGAGTAGCAGTCTTGCCTGTACCGATAGCCCATACTGGTTCGTAAGCGATGACGATGTTTTCCATATCAGCCACGTCGAGGTGGAAGAGACCTTCTTCTACTTGTTTCTTAATAACGTCGAAATGAGTGTTGGCTTCTCTTTCTTCGAGAACTTCGCCAACGCAATAGATAGGAACTATCTGATATTGGAGAAGCTTTGATATTTTAGCAGCGAGAACTGCGTTATCTTCGTTGAAATATTTTCTTCTTTCGCTGTGACCTACGATGCAGAAGTTTGTTCCGAGAGAGTCGAGCATCTTAGCTGAGACTTCACCTGTGAAAGCGCCAGATTCGTTTTCATTTACGTTTTGAGCGCCGACATAGAACAATTGTGTGTCGTCTGCCATGTCTGTAGCCATTTCCAAATATAAATAAGGAGGGCAAATAACGATATCGCAATCAGGTTGTTTATCTTCGCAAAGGTTAGCAATATTTTCTACAAGGTCTTGTGCTTCTTGAAAATCAAGGTTCATTTTCCAGTTTCCGGCAACTATTTTTCTTCTCATGTTCTATAATTTTTAATAGTTATTTTTCTTTAAATCAATATTGCAAATTTATGAAAAAATTATGGAAAATAAAATACGATAAAACGAAAATATTGACAAAAAAATCAAACATTTTTGACACCTCAAAACAAGGTCTACTTTCAATTTTCAGCTTTCAATTTTCAATTTTAATAAACTCTCACTCTTGGATCTAAAATGCCGTAAATGATATCAACAATGATATTGATTATTATCAGCATAAATCCTATCAAGAGAACCGCTCCCATTATCACAGGAAAGTCAAAGGTGTCGAGAGCATCGACGATGATAACGCCTATCCCCTTCCAGTCGAAGACGTATTCCACGAATACCGCTCCTGCCAACAAAGAGGCAAACCAGCCCGAAATGGCTGTCACCACCGGTGTCATGGCGTTTCTTAAAGCATGTACGGTAACGACTCTCCAGCGCTTCAAGCCTTTGGCTCGAGCCGTACGTATATAATCCATCGACATTGCTTCTAACAAAGAAGTTCTGGTCAGCTCCACAACGACTGCCAAAGGACGTAATCCCAATGTGAAGGCTGGCAAAATAAGATTCTTCAAATCCAAATATGCTCCGTTGCCGTAATCATCAACAGAATACAAGTTTCCCGTCATGCTCAAACCTGTAAACGACTCCCATACATATCCGAACAGCCAAGCCACCAATATCGCTGCAAAAAACGAAGGCAAGGACATTCCTATAGTGGTGATAAATAATGTAAGCTTGTTTACGAAATCAGTGTTTACGACCGCCGCCAAGACTCCAATGAAAACGCCTAATATCAAAGCGAAGGCAATAGCCACTGCCGCCAAAATCAAGGTGTTAGGGAAAGCCTCCGACAATATAGTTCCAACCGATCTCTTGCTCTGATAGGAATATCTTAAATACGGCGTCTTCAAAACGACATCAATATCTCCGACTTTTGCAAGGACGCAATATGATTTGAAGTTATCGTATTTTCTTTCGCCATATTCATTTTCATAAAAAGATATAGGCGACAGATCATTAAGATAGTCCGTATATTGCTTAAAGACGCTTTGGTTCAGTCCGAGTTCTTCTCTTATCGCCTGGACATCAGCCTCATCGGCACGCTGTCCTAGCATCATCCTGACAGGATCACCAGGAACAATATTAAAAAGGAAGAACACCAGAGTCACAACACCCCAGAGCACTGCCAAACCGTATAATATTTTCCTAATGATATATGATGTCATAATTTCATTTTTAAAACTCTAAAATTCTAGAATTCTAAAGTTTTAAAGTTTTCTTGAGAAGGGAAGTCAATCTTGCTCCATTTATCCAAAACAACGCCTTTATCCATAAGCATAAGTCCTGGATTTGAACGTACCATAGTCTTCAGTTCAAGTTCGTCGCCATAATAGACTTCATCGAACATATAGTATTTATCCTGTAACTCATAAACGTATTCTGGATTGACGGATGTAATCCATAAATAATTGAATCCGTTTTCGTTGGCGAAATCATAGATACGCTGACACTCGTTGAAATCGTTTTCTGTCATTTCATCGAGATATGGCGCTACAAAGACAAAGAGCTTCTCTGTGTCCCAAAGCACATCTGTGAAATCATCGCCTTCTTCATTCAAGATAGAGAAACCAAACGACTGGTTTCCACCTTCTTGTCTCTGAGAAACGAATTCCCACTGTGACATCCAAACAGAGTCATTCCAAGGATAATTAGGAGAAAGATATTCCTGTTCCTCACCTGTCTCCGTATTTTTAAATGTGAGATATATCTCTGTAGGTCCAGCCTCTCCTGCCGGTTTCATATCCTTACCCACCTTCCATTCCATGAAGTCGATGACTGGAAGATGACGTACGTTATAAATCTCAAATCCAATGAACATACCAATGAAAATGAAAGTGAAGAGTGTCTGTCCTAATATGGTAACCCTTTTATTTACCAGTGTTTTATTATTAAATATCAATGGTATCAAGACTGATATTATTATCAAGTTCTTGAAGAATGTCTGCCAATTGCTCATCTTTATCGCTGTTCCGAAGCAGCCGCAATCTGGAACGAGATTATATTTCGCATCGAAATATGTTGTTATGGTAAAGAATATCATGAGCAGCGAAGCGCCGAGCGTAGCGAGGCGCGGCAAGAGATTCAACATCAGACATACACCCACGATAAACTCAGCCATTATCATAATAATGGCAAGCGGTAACGCCAGATCATTAAGCCATTGTATGTCATACGCAATGAAATAATCGAGCATCTTATATTTGGTACCGAGCGGATCCACGCCTTTGGTAAAACTGCTGAATACAAAGAGCGCGCCCACCAAGAAACGGCACAATGCCAATCCCGACTTGTTATAAAGGCTGTTAAACAACAAAGCTGCAATGATAGGAAGTATAATTGCAGCTAACATCATCCATGAAAAATCAGGGAATATTCCGACTAAGACGGCACATAACAATGCCCAAACTGTTATCGCATACGAAAGAAATACGGATTTAGTGTAGTCCTTTTTCATATAATTATTG
Source organism: Bacteroidales bacterium (assembly GCA_045612345.1). GTDB lineage: Bacteria > Bacteroidota > Bacteroidia > Bacteroidales > F082 > Limimorpha. The sequence continues at coordinate 8,827 of JAZKYV010000005.1, read as the reverse complement.
TTCAGCTTGTTCGGATAATAAAATCATACAGAAGACAGCATAATTGATGATATCGAAATAGTTTGCATCCAAACCTTCAGAAATTATTGTCTTGCCGTCATGATCTTCTATTTCTTTAATTCTAAGAAGCTTCATCAAAATAAGATCTGTCATTGAGCTGACGCGCATGCTTCTCCAAGCCTCGTCGTAATCGTGGTTTTTACATTGCATCAAATCGTATGCTTCTTGAAGCACGCCAGAATAAAGTTCAGCTGCTTTCTGTGGTTCAAGGTCTGGCTTGTCAACAACGCCGAGACGCAACTGAATGATAGCCATAGCTGAATAATTTATGATGCCAATAAATTCTGGTTCTATACCTTCGTTAACCAAACGTTCTGCCTTAGTTTGAAGACTTCTGATTCTGTTAGCTTTGATAAATATCTGGTCGGTGAGCGATGTGGTTCTCATTATACGCCATGCAACGCCATAATCCATCATCTTTTTAGTAAAAATCTCAGTACATTGTTCAACGACCTTTTTAAATTGATTTTGTGTATCTTTCATCGTATTATTTTTTTATTTTTGTGAAGAAAATTGTTTTAAGATCATCAATAAAACAATCAGTATTTTAAGAACGTAAAGATAAACATTTTTTATATGAAACTGAAGATTGGAGAGCATTTTTTTTCTTGGGACGGACCTTTGGTAATGGGTATTTTAAACCTTACGCCAGACTCTTTTTATGACGGTGGTTCTCATCACAATACCGACGATGTTTTGAGACATTGTGAAAAAATGTTAACAGAAGGAGCCGACATCATAGACATAGGAGCGTTTTCATCACGACCAGGTTCTGAGATAATATCCGTCGAAGAAGAAAACCAACGTCTCATCCCCTATCTTATTGAAATAAGGAAGAGATTTCCTGAGACAATAATCTCCATCGACACTTTCCGTAAAGACGTGGCAATGAAAGCCATGGATAATGGCGCCGACATCATCAACGACATCTCAGGCGGAATCTTCGACAAAGATATGCTCCCATTCATAGGCGAGACTCACACACCTTATATAATGATGCACTGCGGCGGAAGCATAGAGTCTTTGCACACCAACCATATCAAAGAGAATCCTTGCGACATCGTAAGATCTTTCTTCGAAGAACAGATTGAGAATCTGTCTAATTACGGCGAGCAGCAAATAATTCTGGACCCAGGCATAGGATTCAACAAAAGCATGAAATCCAATTTCGAATTGCTAAACAATATCGACAACTACAGAGTCGACAATCTTCCTGTCCTCATCGGAATATCACGCAAATCAATGATTTATAAAACGCTGAAGATAACATCACAGGAAGCACTCAACGGAACTACAGTATTAAACACAATCGCATTGATGAAAGGCGCTGACATCTTGAGAGTCCACGACGTTAAAGAAGCAGTGGAAGTGGTAAAACTCGTGAATGAGCTTTAAGTTTTTGGCTTTTGGCCCTTGGCTTTTGGCTTTTGGCAAAAAATCTGTTGTCCGTTGTCCGTTGTCTGTTGTCTTTTTTATATCTTTGTTGCTAAATACATTTAATCATGACTGAGCTTCTTATAAATGCTTTTATACAAGTCCGAATTTGGGATGTCCTTGACGTATTATTGGTCGGATTATTATTCTACGGATTATATTATCTCGTCAAAGGAACCACTGCTATCAAGATCTTTTCCAGCATTGTAGCCATCATCTTAGGATTGAAGATTGTTACGGCTTTACACATGGAGTTACTCAGTTATATCTTAGGAGCCTTTGTCAATGTAGGTTTCATCGCATTGATCATCATCTTCCAGCCTGAGGTAAGACGTTTCCTACTCAGCATTGGCAACACTAAAATCGCTGATTCATTCAAGAATATAATTGCTGGATTAGGTTTCCGTTACAAAGAAGAAAACAACATCGATCTAAACTCAATATGCGAAGCCTGCGCTTCAATGTCACAAGATAAAGTCGGAGCTTTAATTTTATTGGCTCAAGAAAGCAACCTAAACGAAATCATTGAAACAGGCGTTACCATAAACGCCATCATCAGCAAGCCTTTAATTGAAAACATCTTCTTTAAGAACAGTCCTTTACACGACGGTGCAATGGTCATCGCCAACAACAGAATCAAGGCTGCACGCTGCATACTTCCTATCACACAGAATATCAATCTCCCTGGCAGTTACGGTCTTCGCCACAGAGCAGGTATCGGAATCACAGAAAACAGCGACTGTATCGCATTAGTCGTTTCTGAAGAAACAGGCAGCATCAGAATCATCAAAGGAGGAAAAGTCCATGATGTCAAGGCTTCAGAGATGAAAGCTAAAATCAAAGAGTTAAGCAATAAGAAAAGTATAGGATTGGAGTAAAAGACTCCGAGACACCGAGACACCAAGTCACCGAGATTTGGCGGTTTATTTTCTCTCGCAACTCCTAACTCCTAATTGATTTCTACAAGTTTATCTTTTCGTGTATAATAGATATACATTTCGTAAGGATCGTAACGGAGATATTTTTCTTCCGGATATTCTAAATTCCTTTTTTGGAATTCCTTCTTGACATATTCATTCATAAAATAATCGAAGGCATATCCTGCATAGAGTTTTCCTAAAACCACAGCAAAATCATAGAATTCTTCTAAGGTAAGATATTGATATTCTGTATTGACAATAACATTATTCGCTGTATCCAAACTATAATAACAATCGCGGATATATTCGTACATATTCTGCTCCGTAAAAAGCAGATTTGACTTGTCTCCATTCATCAAATCAAACCAGGCCGCAACATTAACAGCAACAGCTGGCAATATCTCATAATCGGTATCAGGAGCACATGAAGCCCAGACATATTCCGTATATTCCAGCACCTCAACATGCGACATATCAACAACCCAATGCAATGAATCTGGATTTGCACGTCCATCTTCCCAATATGACAATGAGATATCATAATCCTTCAATGTGGACTCAAAAGATGAAATCAAAATATCCAGAAACAAGTCATCATCGATTTTATTGACGACTCTAGTACGAGCTTCTATAACATCCAAAACGTCTTCTAATGCGACATCTTCCATATTCTCAGGCTGACAGTCATATCTCACATTATCCTTCATCAATCGGTCCGGCACATAAAACGCAACCTCCGCTCCTTTTGACTTATTTACAAAGTCGTATGCTAACTTCTTCTGAGAAGCGCATGACGACATTATAATAAGGATAAATATAAGACAAAGCCTAGCCTTCATAAATTACTCGAACAAAGTCAGCTGAACACCATCGTCTTCTGAGAAGAAGTTGTCGTCTGACTCATTATTAGATTGAGCAATTTCTTCTGTCGCATCATCTTCTGCTACATCTACAGCTTCTTCCAACTCTTCCTCTTCCTCAAGCTCTTCCTCTTCTGGTTCAAAAGGTTCGAGGAATGTATAAGAAGCCACGTCACGAGTAGAGAGACGTTTTCCTTTTGCCTTGTAGCTCTTCACGCCTATGTATTCAGCCACATTGAGTTCTTCATCTTCATACTGCTTACCAGAAGCACTGTCGTTAAATGAAAGCAACAATCGTGGCAATTTATCCATATTCATTATCAAGAACTGAGCGTTTTCGTTTTCACCGATAAATGAAATACGTCTGTTCAAAGGTGTCTCGTCATCTATATCAAAACGTTTGATATACATCAATTTTGTTTCACCTTCAACATAGATAACTGAATATATAACACTTGGATCATACTTCATGATTTGAACCATGTCGTCATCGAAGTGAGTTGAAAGGTCATAACCTGTGAGACGGAACTCACCATTTGAGAATATCTGCAATATCTTATCATCGCCAGAGAATTCTCCGATCAATGTTCCGCGTTTGTCGGCATTGAGACGTTTTACAGTATCGTCGTACCAAATCTCACGAGCTGCCAATGTAGAAACACCTTCATCACGTTTTACTATCTTGTTTATCGGATGCAATGTAAGTCTGTTACCTTGACTTGCACGACCTTTGATAGCGAGATCTGCAAAGTTATATTCGAATGAAGTCTTCTTCAACTTAGGCTGCGGACGAAGCATAACCTTGATGACTTCCGCTTCTCCATTAGGATTTGCTGAGAAATAAACGACTTTTGAACCTGGTTCGCCTTTGGTCAAGTCGTAGTCTTTATCATGAGTTATACCCTTGACAGAGAAACGTTTCACATAATAAGGCGAGCCTGCTTTTCCAGAACGATAAACCATATTATATACGGTTCTGTCATCGTTCTTATGGAATACGTCGGCATGGATGATTTTCTCTGGTCCTACGAAGCATTTAGGCTGCAACTTAGTAACCATGAATGTACCGTTTTCACGGAATACGATGATATCGTCCAAGTCGGAACAGTCTGACACAAAAGTATATGCGTCTTTGTTTTGTTCTTTCTTGAGACCTGCTGAAGTACAGATGAAACTCTCTTCCTTGTTGACGTAGAGTTTTTCATTATTAGCCGCAACAGCAACAGCTGAGATATTATCGAAGTTACGGATCTCTGTTCTACGTTCGCGACCTTTACCATGTTTTCTCTTGATTTCAGTGTAGAAATTGATGGTATAGTCGACGATATGATCGAGATCGTATTTTACTTTTTCTATTTGGTTTTCAATATCGAGAATCTGCTCTTCAGCCTTCTTGATATCGAATTTTGAAATCTTTCTAACAGGTTTCTCGCACAATCTCAAGACGTCGTCACGTGTTATTTCTGCTTTCAACATCTGACGATATGGATCGAAAGCTCTTTCAATTTCAGTGACTTGTTCATCCCAAGAATCAGCGTCTTTTTCCAAGATCTTATAGATACGTTTTTCGAAGAATATCTTTTCCAAAGAAATCAAATGCCAATCTCTTTCGAGTTCATCGAGTTTGATCTTAAGTTCCCAGCTTAACAGATCGAGGGTTCTGTCTGTGCTTTCTTTCAAGATAGCTGAGATTGTTGTAAACTCAGGATGTTCGTTACGGATGACGCATGTACACAAACTGTTCAGCGACATCTGACATTGAGTGAAAGCATAAAGAGCGTCTATTGTCTGGTCTGGAGAGACGCCACTTGCGAGATGTATAACGATTTCAGCATTACGAGAAGTATTGTCGTCAACGCGACGAATCTTAATCTGACCCTTCTCGCCTGCCTTGGTAATTGATTCAATCAATGAACCTGTTGTTGTTCCGTAAGGAATCTCTGTGATCACCAATGTCTTTTTATCCAGTTGAGTTATCTTCGCTCTAACCTGAACCTTACAGCCACGCTCACCGTCATTATAAGAGCGAACGTCAATCATACCTCCAGTTCTGAAGTCTGGATACAACACAAACTCTTCATCGCGAAGATAAGCTATAGATGCGTCTATCAATTCATTGAAGTTGTGAGGAAGTATCTCGCACTTAAGACCGACAGCGATACCCATTGCACCTTGAGCCAAGAGCAAAGGAAACTTAACAGGAAGAGTAACAGGTTCTTTATTACGTCCGTCGTATGAGAATTTCCATTCTGTAGTCTTTGGATTATAGACTACATCAAGAGCAAATTTTGAAAGGCGAGCCTCAATATAACGAGGAGCAGCTGCCGGGTCACCGGTCAAGACGTTACCCCAGTTACCTTGAGTGTCGATAAGCAAATCCTTCTGTCCGAGATTCACCAATGCATCACCGATGGAAGCATCACCATGAGGGTGATATTTCATGGTATTACCCACGATATTCGCGACTTTGTTGTAACGGCCATCTTCCAGTTCTTTCATAGAATGTAAGATACGGCGTTGTACAGGCTTAAAACCGTCGTTGATTTCAGGAACAGCTCTGTCGAGAATAACGCTAGAAGCATAATCGATAAACCAGTTATCAATCAAGCCTGTAAGCGGAATAACTCTAAAATCGTCGCCTTGCTGAACGCGAACGCCTGATTCTTCAATCTCGTTTTGTCCTTCTAATTCTAAGTCTTTATTTTCTTCCATAGTACTTGCTCACTTTACCCTACAAATTTACAAAAAATCATCATTTCCAGAAACGTAAAATGAAAATTTCTATCAACAATAAAATTAATGCAATGACGATAAAAATCTTCCAGATCATAGAGCCTTTAACAACGACTTCCATCACATCATCCGACTTAATATCTTCATAGTCAATCACTGCCAAAACGGCAACATTATTATCCTTGAATAAGACCGACAATTCTTCTTTGCCATAGAACGACATCTGCGACTCCTCACGGCTGTCATTCCACGCCACTGTCGACACATAATCTTCATTTTTATAGACATCATAGAATCCAGATGCCGGAAGATCTTCAAAGAGATACAAGTAATTAAGATTGTTTCTCTTCTCAACAAGAGGCAATATCTCATACATTCCATTTTCGCTCTTGAGGCGAATCACGTCGTCATATTGCAAGGAAATATCATTAATATTCAAATTCTTGTCAACGCCAATGGTATAAGACAAATCTGCGACATTTCCTCCTACCAATGCCATCTTATACATCAATGGAACAAACAAGGCATGATCCGCAAAATCTGAATATCCTTCATCGAGAGAAGTCGACATCACGAAAACCTTGCCTTTGCCAACATTGCTCATCATAAGGAACGGATTGCCATTTTGCAAAGATATGATACTCAAGACATCCTTACCAATGTCAAAACGAATGTGCTTCTTCACCTCTGGAAGATCAGCATTGTCTGGAAGCTTCACGAAGATATCGTCAAAGAAAGAATTGCGTTTTGCGATATACTCTACCCTATTCTTGTTTTCATCAATATGTTTTGACTTAACACCTATCTTATTGTAAAGATAAGCATTATTTGTATTTTCATCATTTAGAAGCAAAAGCGTACCGCCCTGAGACGCAAAATCGAACAATGACTGTTGCATCGTTTCATTAAGATCAGTATTCTCATCAACGACTATCATCTGCGCCTTATTAACAAACTGCTGATCGATATTATAAGGACTCATCGACTGATAATTGACGAGAGCGTCGCCTTCAAATAATAACTCTAAATGGCTTGGGGCTTTTGGCTTTTGGCTTTTGGCTTTTGGAGTGATTTCAATTACATTAATGACAGGGCGTACTTTCAAGACAAGATTATACTCATCATCGAATGTTATTGGCGAATCGTTAATAGAGACTTTCGCTTTTCTATCGCCATCATTATCAACAAAGAATTGCATATTCACATCAGCGTATGAATTCGCATTGACATCGCAAGTTGTGTACGCAACCACATTATCATCCAAAGAAAAATTGACAGGAAGACCTTTGACATCATTTGATGTTTCATTAACGATTCTGGCGTTAAGTTCGTTAGCCATATTCTTCTGCAAAACAGGCGACTGAAGCCAGACTGAATCGATATAGATATTATTTTGGAAATCAGATTTCAAAGGAAAGACGACAAGCTGTATTGCAGTATCATTTTTCAAATCGTTGAGATCCATTATATTCTTTTGAAAATCAGAATAAGCGAACAGAGTCGCTGATTTAAAACCATTTTTCTTCTTGATAAAGGCAAGGCCGTTATAAATATCCTCAAATGAAGTCGGAGCTGCCTCAACCTTCATTTCGTTAAGACGCATCATCATCTCATCCTTATTCATAGGATATTCGTTTCTAGGATCTCTGTCGTTGGAAAGAAGTACATATTTCTGTGCCTGGTTAAGGTTCTCAACAAGTTTCAGTGCAGAAGTTCGTGAATCCTCAAACAGCGTCTTCTCAGAAGAAAGCGTCTGCATACTCATCGAGTTGTCGATATACACAGCGACGAGATTATCGACATTATTATTTACAGCATTATTATCTTTTTTATAAGGGAAAGCGAAAGCCGTCACCAGCGCTGCTATAAACAGCATTCTCGCCATCAGCACCATAAGATGCTTCAGTTTCTTTGTCTTGGATGTCTCACGCTCTATTGTCCTGAGAACGGCAGTATTGCTGAAGTAGACCGTCTTATGACGTCTGAAGTTAAACAGGTGAATGACAATAGGTATTATCAGCGCAAACAGCGCGTAAAACATATTTGGATAAAGGAATTCCATTGAATTGAAAATTTATATGCAAAGATAATAAAAAAGTCGCCGAGTCACCGAGTCACTGAGACTCCAAGAATTAAAAAACCAACTTAGTGTCTCGGTGACTTAGTGTCTTGGTGCCTAAATAAAAAAACCTCAGAATTTTGAGGTTCTGAGGTTTTGAGTTTTTTTTATGATTTGAATTATCAAACGATACCTTGAGCCAACATAGCTTTAGCTACTCTCATGAAGCCAGCGATGTTTGCACCTTTAACGTAGTTGATAGAGCCATCAGCTTCTTTACCGTATTCTACGCAGAGGTCATAGATGTCGTTCATAATCTTTTGTAATTTAGCGTCAACTTCTTCTGCAGTCCAGCTGATGTGACCAGCGTTTTGGCAGATTTCGAGACCTGATGTAGCAACGCCACCAGCGTTAACAGCTTTACCTGGAGCGAATGGGATACCAGCATTTTGAACTGCTGCGATTGCGCCTGGTTGGCAACCCATGTTAGAAACTTCAGCTACATATTGTACGCCGTTTGCTAATAATTCTTTAGCGTCGTCTTCGTTCATTTCATTTTGGAATGCGCAAGGACATGCGATGTCACATTTTACGCTCCAAGCTTTCTTACCAGGAGTGAAGATAGCTTTGCCTGGGAATTTGTCAGCCATATCTTGAACTTTGTTGCGGTTTGAAGCACGCATTTCGAGCATATAGTCAACCATTTCCATTGTGATACCTTCTGGGATTTCGCAAACGCCGTCTGGACCTGAGATAGCAAC
>JAZKYV010000004.1:0-14923 GCA_045612345.1 Bacteroidales bacterium | reverse complement strand
CTGTTGATAAAAGAACTTCGAGTTTCACTTTGTCTTCTCCGCTGTAACCACCTTTTACATTGTAGATTGTAAGACCGCGTGAGATGTCGTTGATGATGAATTGTCTGATTTCTTCGTGTTGATTTGAAATGATGCTGACTTTCTTTCTTCTGTTGAAACTAGCTGTGAAGTAGTCAACAACTAAACCGTTGATCCAAGTACCGATTAAACCGATGATAACTAAACGAGCGTCGTTGATCATGAAAGCTGTACAGCAGATGATCCAGCCAGCGACTGATACTGAAGTGCCGATGTCGAAGTGTAAATATTTATTAACGATTTTTGCCAAGATGTCGAGACCACCTGTTGAGGCGTTGATCTTGAACAATACAGCTTGAGCCAAACTTAATAATAATACGAAGCAGCAGAGGTCAAGCCAGAGGTCGCCCATGATTGAAGGGATTTCTGATGTTGTTGAGATGTAGTTTTGATATGGGAAATATTTTTCCAAAACTCCGATTAGTGGTCCCAAGATGAGAGCTGTATAAACAGTCTTGATACCGAATTCCTTGTCAATCAAGATATAGGCCAAGACCAAAAGAATTGCGTTGATTACAAAAATTACTGTTGACACGTTAAGAGGGAATCCGAAGAATTTTTCGCAGATACCGCTGATAACGATAGAAAGACCTGAGATAGTACCGATGATAAGTTTGCTTGGTACGAGGAAGTAGTAAACTGCACAAGCTGTTACTATCATACCTACTGTCATGATAATCAGTTCAACCCAGAACTTCTTTGTTGCTACGTAATTGAGAATTTCTCTTAAATCAAAATTGAATTTCATAGTGCGTTTTTTTAGTTGTGCAAAAGTACAATAAATTATGATTGAAATTTAAGTCCATCGATAATTTTATTAGTTTTGTAGAAAAGTTTTTTTATGAAGAAAATATTGCCTTTGATTTTGGTTTCCATCTCGCTTTTTTCATGTAAAGAAAAAGATGTTTTTGTAAAGGAAAATATCATTCCAAGTCCGAAAGAGTTTGTATTGAATAATGATAAACTGTATAGTGTCAATAATATAACCTTACTTAACACTTCTGATAATCTGTCGTATCATCAAAATAAGGATGAGTATTATCTGAAAATTGAGAAAGGTAATGTGACAATAGAAGGCAATGATGTTTGGGCTAAGCAGACTTTAGCGCAGCTTGCAGATAAAGAAGGTCGTGTTCCTGATGTGCAAATTCACGATTGGTCGGCTTATCCTTTCAGAGGTTTTATGCACGACACTGGCCGTAACTTTCAGACTTTGGATATGTTGAAAGAGACAATCGATTTAATGTCGTTGTATAAGATAAATTATTTTCATTGGCATCTTACCGATAATCCTGCGTGGCGTATAGAATGTAAAGTTTATCCTCAACTCAATGACCCTCAATATCAACGTCCAGGTCGTGATTGTGGGAAATTCTATACTTATGACGAGATTCGTGAATTGATAGCTTATGCAAAAGAACGTGGTATCACTGTGATGCCAGAGATTGATATGCCAGGACATTCGGCTTATTTCAGAAATGCATTTGGCTTCAGCATGGATTCGGAAGAAGGAATGAAGGTTCTTGAAAAATGTATAAAAGAATTTTGTGACGAAATTCCAGTTTCGATGTGCCCTTATCTTCATATCGGCTCTGACGAGGTTTACATCGCCGACCCGAAAGGTTTTATGAAGTTTACTGAAAATCTCTGCAAGAAACATAATCGTATCGCGATGGCTTGGGACCCAGGTCTTCCTTCTGACTCTACGACAGTGCGTCAGATATGGAATACCGCTGCAGGCTCCAATGCGGCGAGTGCTAAAAAAGGCGGCCGTTATATAGATTCTTTCATGGGTTATCTCAACTATTACGATCCTATTTATTTCACAAATAAGGTGTTTTTGCATAAGGCCTGCGCTCAGGATGTCCCGGATACGACAAACGCTCTCGGTGGAATATTATGCCTCTGGAATGACGTGCGCGTCGATGACAAGACTCGTATCGCTCTTCATAACGGAATGATTAACGGCATGATGACTTTCTCTGAGCGTTTCTGGAACGGAGGAGAAGGTTCTTGGGAAGAACTCGTGGCTTTTGAAGATAAGATGTCAGATCATAAAGATAATCTGCTTCAGAATCACGACGTGCGCTGGAATCCTAATGCAGAGACATTGTGGAAGATAACGATTGCCGACACTATAACATTAGATGCTAGAGGCGGTGGCGTTGACGTCAATGACTTATGTACTGAAAATTCTATTGTGGTAGGCGATACAGTATCGGCTTGGGCAGTGACTAACATCTATTCTGAAGAAGATACGACGATGGATGTCTGGGTCGGCTTTGAAGCTGCAGCTCGTTCTAACAGAATATCTGGAGGTATCGGACCTCAAGGCAGATGGGAAAACAATGGTCGTCTGTTGGTAAATGGCGAGGAATATTTCCCTGCACAAATCTGGAATGAATCTGAAAAATATAAATTCCATTATAACACATGGCATCGTCCTGAAGAAGAATTGCCTTATACTGATGAGCAGTTCTATTGGATGCGCGAACCTGTCAGCATAAACCTTAAAAAAGGCGATAACAAAATAGAATTGTATATTCCAAAGACATTCAAAGGACAGAGATGGAGCTTCGGTTTTTTAAAGTCTTAAAGACGCAAAGACGCAAAGACACAAAGCTCTGCGACTCTGCGACTTTGCGACTCTGTGACTTTGTGCCCTAAATTCTTAAATAATTCTCAACAATTTCTCCTGAAAAGTGTTATCTTTGTGAAATGATTTTATCTGTATGAAGAAACATATTTTGACAATAATATCATTGATATTCATTGCTCTGGCTTTCTCTGCGAAAGCTGATGTTTCTTCATTTGTTAATGTTACAGATACAGAAGAGTCTTATATCTTTGACAGACAGCAGTCTGATATAGAGTCGATTTTCGATGCGGCTTCAGACAAGACCATCATCCCAGAATTGCAGAACTCTCTTCCGCTGCCGTCGTTCCGACTTATTTCATCACATAAGAAAACCCAACAGAATCTTATAAATAACATTCTCTTGAAACGCTTCTCTGCAGAAGTGCAGCCAACGGAGAATTATAATTTGAAGTTCTCATCTCCTTTGTCATCGAAGGAAGATTTAATTGTTATAGTAAGACACCTTATTATTTAAAGTCACCGAGACGCCAAGACACTGAGTCACCGAGAACTTTGTGACTTTGAGCCTTTCAACTTTTAAATCAAGGTCTGTTGTCCGTTGACAGTTGACCGTATCTTATTATTAACAATTAAACTTTAAAAATCATGACAAACAATATTCAACATACACAATTAGAATTAATCGAGAAAAAATTCAATCTTAAATCATTACTCTTAAGCTTGGCTTTGATTGGCTTAGGCGTCTTGTTGTTCGTTTATTCAGGAAAACTTGAAAGCGATATGCTTTCATCAACGCTGATTTTCATTGGAATATCTATGGTGGCTTTTGCTACATTTTTAATGATTGCCAAATTGAATAGCGAGGTTTATATCAAGACTAATTCTCCGATAATAAAACGTCAGCTTTATTTCGGCACCGCTGATTTCTATGATATTAAAAACGCTATCGATAAAGGTGATTATAAATCTATAGAGAAATTCAAGAGAGTCGATGAAGGCAATGTTCAGCTTTATGTCGTCCACTCAAAGGATAAGAAATTCGCAGCAATGCAGCTTTTCAAATACGAACCATTCGACTTTGTTCCACAGACTGAAGTTAAAACTTTAGAACTTTAAAATTCTAGAATTCTAAAGCTCTAAAATTCTAATAAAAAACTATCTTTGCATAAAAGATAGTTTTTTTATTTATGAAAGACGTGATGATATTTCTCAATGGCGTTTTGCATAACAACAATCGCCCTTGGTTTCAGGAAAATAAGGATTTATATCTCAAAGCGCAGAACCGTATTAATAATATGACCGTCGAACTTATTGACGGAATATCGAAATTCGATTCTTCAATAAGAAATCTCAGCGTGAGCGACTGCACCTATCGCATCTATCGCGACATACGTTTCTCTCCTGACAAGCGTCCTTACAAAACACATATGGGAATCTACGTCTGCACTCAGGGCAAGAAATCAGGGCTCGCAGGGTATTATCTTCATTTTGAAGGTGATGGTGCAGAATATCTTGGACTTAACGGACTTTATGCCGGATTGTATAATCCAGATAAAGACGTGCTGAAAAGCATAAGAGAAGACATTTGTTATGATGGAGCAAGTTTTGAAGCAGCGATTAAGAAAGCCAAGAACTTCACATTAGACACATCATGCAGTCTCAGCAAGACACCAAAGGATTTCCCTAAAGACAACCCTTACGATTATCTTTTAAGATTGAAACAATATAATCTCATCCAGGCTCTTCCAGAAGGAATGTTGTATAGCGACAATCTGATAGAGTGGGCTTTGGAAGAATTCAAGACGGCTTACGATTTCAATGCACTTTTGAATAGAGCAGCGCTTTTCGCAAGAGAGGGTGTTTAGTTGGAGTTAGGAATTGATGTAGAGACGTTTCAATGATTCCTATTAAAACGAACACGCATTGAAGCGTCTTATGAGTTTAATTTAATTAGTTATTATGGATAAGAAAGAATTAAGGACTTACATTAAAGCATTGAAGAAACAGCATTCAAAAGAGTGTCTTTTGGAGCAGTCGAAGTTGATTCTTGATAAGTTGGAGAATAACAGATATTTCATTGAGGCTAAAACTGTGATGCTTTACAGCTCGCTTCCTGATGAGGTCAACACTCATGATTTCTTGGAAAAGTGGCGTAACGAGAAGAGAATCATACTTCCTACAGTCGTCGGTGATGACATCATTCCCGTTGAGCTTTCAAAAGAAACAGATTTCGCTGTTGGCGATTTCAATATATTAGAACCTCAAAATGAAGAGTATACCGGCAGCTATGACTTGATTATCGTTCCAGGAGTGGCTTTCGATAGAAAAGGCAACAGAATAGGACGAGGCAAGGGCTACTACGACAGATTCCTCTGCAAGCACCTTGATGTCACTCGCATAGGAATATGCTTTGACTTCCAATTGGTAGATGAGGTGCCGACAGAAGATAATGACATCAGAATGAATGAGGTCATCAGTTTGAATTAGGAATTGAAGAGACGTGGTTTTGTTATCACGTCTTTTTGTTTAAAAAAAATTAAAATTCGATGCATCAAATTTTCAATATATGCGTTAAGTGAATGTAAAAAAACAAGAAAGATGGCTAGATTTGACGATTTGTTGACAAGATGCAAGCGGCGCAACTCGAAGGCGATGATGGAGTTATACAACATCTGCGCAATGCCCGTCTATAACGCAAGTCTCCATATCGTGATGAACGAGTTCGATGCCGAGGAGATAATGCAAGACTCCATCCTTAAGGCATTCGACAATATCGACAGATTTCTTGGAACAGAAAAAGACTTCATAGCCTTTGTGAAGAAAATCGCTGTAAACAAAAGCATCGACTGGTTCCGTAAAAACAGCAAGACACCTTTATTTACTGAAGTTGGCAATAACATCGTTGTCGAACAATATGATGATGACGATGATGAATCGATATTTTCTGTTGATATGATAAAAGAAAAAATCGACTCGCTCCCTAATGGCTATAGGATGGTGTTGTATCTTCATCTTGTTGATGAACTTGATTTTGCAGATATAGCAGAGGTGATGAATATTAAGCCTTCATCTGTTAGGTCGCAGTATGCAAGGGCGAAGGAGAAACTTAAGAGAGAGTTAGGAATTAGGAATTAGAATATTTTTAGGATATGGAAAACTATATAAAAAATAACAAGAATAGGTTCATGGCTGAGTTGCCTGTTGGCCATCAGGAGCGTTTTGCCATGAAGTTGCAAAAACGAAATGAAACTGTGCCAAGAGCTAGACGTATATGGTTCGGCATTTCTTCTGCAGCTGTTGCTATAGTACTTGTCTTATTGATACTTAAGGTACAAGATAATATGCAGCCTTACCTTTATAATGAAAACGATAAGGTTGCTGAAATGCGAATGCTTTATGAAAGACAGCTCAATGAGACGATAGTATTGCTTGAAAATATTCTTGATAATGTCGATGATTCGACAAGAAAAGAGATTAATATGTTGATAGAAAGTATGAATAATACTACAGGGGTATTTGCTGAGATTGCACCATTGCCTGAAGAGAAGCAACTCGCAATAACGTCGCAAATATATAATAATCAATTGCAGACATTAAATTCAATATATAGAAAAATCAATAAAAAATAAGGAGGAATGATTATGAGAACTAAGATAGTGACTATTGGATTTTGGCCGTTGTCAAAGATTGTTTTTACATTGCTGCTGTGTTTTGTTGCTTCGATTGGCTTTGCTGAAAATGAGTTTGACAATAATTACAAATATACCAAGAAAAGGACAATAGACGCAAACTTCAATGCGGGAGAGGATTACACTCTTAATCTTTCGGGTAAGTACAGCGACTATGAAATTTCTACATGGAATGAAAACCATATCAGCTTTCATGTCGAGATAGTGGTTAAGTCGAATAAGGAAGAAAAAGCTGAGGAACTGCTGTATCAGATAGACATCGACTTTGAAAACTCTCAATCCAATAAGGAAATAATGGCGAAGACTATCATCCCAAGCAAGATAAATAATGTTGAGTTTCAGATAGATTATTACATAATGATTCCTAAAAATATATTTCTTGTAATGCATAATGCTTATGGAAATGTCAATATTGATAAACTCAGCAGATATCTCGATCTGGAATTGGATTATGGTAATTTCTCAATTGACAGTCTGTTCGCTGATAATAAGATAGACCTTGCTTATGGCAATGCCAAAATAAAATATGCGGATAAAGTCGATGCTAAAATACGTTATGGTGATATTCGTGTCAATACTGGAAATGAAGTGAATGTTAACCTGCAATACGGTGACGGTAAGTTCGGTGACATAAATTCGTTGAAGGCTTTTTGTCAGTATTCCGACATTTCGTGTTCTGATATTGAGGCCGCATATCTGAAGGTACAATATAGCGACACATATTTAAAAAACGCCAAGGATTTGACAGTGGATAATTCATATAGCGATGTTGAAATAGATTATCTCTTAAAGAAAATTAACATGTCTTCCACTTATGGAGATATTGAAATAAACAAAGTGGCTCTGGATTTTGAAATCATTGACATCACAGCTTTATACGCAGATGTTAGTGTCATCCTTAGCGAAAACCATAGATTTTCATATAATCTTTCGTCTTCATACGGCGACATTGAGTGTGATATACTCAAAGACAATGCGAAGAAATACATCAAGGATGATGAAGAATCAGTAATGATTGGTAATTATAATGACGATAACGAAAGTCATCAGATTAAAATTGATATGCGATATGGTGATTTAGAGATTGAGTTTTAAGGTAAGAATTAGTAATAAATAATTAACAATTTAAATATTAAAGATATGAAAAGATTAGTATTGATTTCTATGTTAATGGCGTTTGCTGTGACAGTTTTTTCTCAAGAAATAAAAAATGACACTGTTGTGATAGCCGGTGGCGACAAGGTGGAAGTTCTTATCAATAATAATAAGGTAAAGATAGTTGATACTTTTAACGGATTGAAGATTAACGTATATTCTGTCAATGAAAATGGAGAATTTGAGAAGAATCCTTATTATGAAAGTCGCTATGAAAATAATGTTGCTAGTAAGACAGAGACAAGGAACGTTACTATCAACATTCCTATCAATCCAACTTTTATCAAAGATGACAGGAACCCAAGATTAAACTTCCGTTCCTTTGAGCCAATTTATCCTACAATATATTATGCATATTCAACATTGGTAGGAACAAATCATTTGACGTTGGTACGCCAGAAGCCAAGTTCGTTTGAATGGGGTTCTTATTTCTCTCAGATTAAATTGTGCAAGAATAAGAAAAACACTTTTGGATTGACAGCTGCATTCGGAATATCAAATACGTACAATCACTTAGATTGTTTTTTGGGAACTTATAGCCATCCTGGTAGCAATTCTCCTAACAGCACATATTTTTATTATGGCAACGATGGTGAAGTTGTACCTGATGGTTTTGAAAATATTATAGATAAAGGAGATATCAAGAAAAGCTATCTGCGTTATTGGAGTCTTCGCTTGCCTGTCAATGCTCAGTTGCAATGGAGAATAGGTGGCAATAAAATGGCATTCTCTTTCGGCCCTGAATTTGAATGGCGTTTCGAAATGAAGTCGAAAGTGAAGCTTGAAAAAGGTGGCAAATACACAGTTTCAGATAATCTTGCTTACAATCCCTTTGGTGTCAATGCATTGGCAGTCTTGAGTTTTAAAGATTTCGTAATCTTTGGTAGAGCAGGGTTGACACAGTTCTTCAATCAAAAATATAGCACTGAAAGTCTGGTTCCAGTAAATTTGGGAATCGGATTTAGTTTCTAAAACTTCCGACTCCTAATTCCTAACTAATCAAGTCTTTCACATTGTTGATTTCAAGGAAAGTAGTGCCTCCTTTTTCACCGAAGCTGCCTCCTAGATGAGCTATTTTATCGTCCATAGTTACGAAGCCTTCCTGAAGAAGCATTTGTAATGCCGCCACATATTGTTCATGCAGCTCTTTCTTGTCGTGTTGATATACAGGCGTGATGCCGTAGCTGAGAGAGAGCTGTCTGACGAGCTTCTCCTTATAACACAGTGCGATGACAGGATTAGGACCTCGGTAAGACGATAAGATACGCGCTGTCTTTCCAGTGTTCACGTCAGTTATGATGCCTTTGACGCCAAGTTGTTCGGTAGCCTTGATGGCGTTCTTGGCGAGGAATTCTGTCACGCTGCTGTTTTCGTTAAGAGGAAGTTTTATGTCGTATTCGCTTATCTTGTCTTTCTCTGCTTGCTCTGCGATAGATGCCATCATCTTCACTGCTTCTATAGGATATTTGCCGGATGCTGTCTCGCCGCTGAGCATGAGGGCGTCGGTTCTATAATAAATGGCGTTTGCGATGTCTGTCACTTCTGCGCGTGTAGGACGAGGATTATTTATCATAGTATGAAGCATCTGCGTCGCCACGATGACGGGCTTGTTGGCAATGACGCACTTGCGTATGATCTTACGCTGTATGCCAGGAATCTTTTCAATAGGCACTTCGATGCCGAGGTCGCCACGAGCGATCATAATGCCATAAGAAGCCTCGATGATTTCATCGATGTTATCAACACCTTCTTGGTTTTCAATCTTAGATATGATTTTTATATCGCTGTTGTATTCGTCGAGAATATCTTGAACAGCTTTTATATCGCTTTTGTTTCTTACGAAAGAATGAGCGATGAAGTCGAGTTTTTCTTCTATTGCGAGTTTGATGTTTGTCTTGTCTTTCTCTGTCAGAGCGGGTAATTCTATATGCACGCCAGGCACGTTGACGCTTTTTCTGTTGCCGAGGCGAGCGTCATTTTGTACGATGGCATAGAGGGTGTCGTCGTTTTTGTCGACAATCTTCAGTGCGAGTTCGCCGTCGTTGATGAGTACGTCGTTGCCGATGTTGAGGTCGTGGACGAGATTGCTATATGATACGTTGATGCATTCGCGAGTCGTCATCTCTGAAGGCTTTCCGCAGATCTTTATGGCCTCGCCGGTCTTGAAATAGATATGATCTTCGACATTCGTCGTTCTTATTTCTGGGCCTTTGGTGTCTATAAGGATAGCAATCTGGCTTGAGACGGCTCTTATATTATTTATGACATTCTTTATCCCTTCAGGCGTGGCGTGCGCAGTGTTGATACGCATCACATTGGCGCCGGCATTATGTAATTCGCGTAAGAAGTCAACATCACAACGGAGGTCACTGATGGAAGCTACAATCTTAGTCTGTTTCATAGTCTTTTTAATTCATAATGCATAATTAACCTAGGATTTGATATCACCTTTGATTCCAATGACGATTTTGTTGATAGGAATCTTGCGGCTTGATCTTTCTGCTGCCATATCGACCAGACGCATCAAACCTCCGCAGCAAGGCACTTCCATTATTACAACCGTAAGCGACTTTATTTGAGCGACGTCAATCATCTGTGTCAGTTTGTCGATATATGATTCTTTGTTGACATCCAGCTTTGGACAAGCTATCGCTAGCTTTTTGCCTTTTAATAATTTATTATGAAATCCAGCGTAGGCGTAGGCGGTGCAGTCGGCAGCTAGTAGTACGTCTGCCTCATTGAAAAATCCAGCCTGAGGATTGAGAAGATGAAGCTGTACCGGCCAGTGTGTCAGCTCAGAGTTCTGTTCTGCGATGTTCAGCGTTCCTATGTTCTGAGGACGCTTGAATACCTGTTGTGCTGAGCCAGGACAGGAATGTTGCATTATGTTATGAGGGTTGAAAGGGATATTGTTTTCTTTCAGATATTGAACGCCTTGTTGGAAGAGACGATCTTCGCCGTGGCTTTTGAGGTGACGGAGATGAGCTTCTATCACTTGCGCGCCTTGAGGAGCGATGCGTTCCATGACGGCTGTTTCGTCGTAGGCCTCGACTTCTTTTTCTTCGATGGAGATGGCCTTCATTGGACAGTCTCCGATGCAGGCACCGAGTCCGTCGCAGTAGAGCTCGCTAATGAGTTTGGCTTTTCCGTTTATGATTTGCAGCGCGCCTTCATGGCAGCCTTTGGCGCAGAGACCGCATCCATTACATAGTTCTTCATCAATTTTTATGATGTTTCTTTTTACTTTCATAGTTCTGTTAGTTTTTTTTAGTGTGATAATAATGATGAAAATATAGCAAATATCATACTAAAAAATGGGGAATAGCTACTTTATCCCACAAATTCTGCAAATTTTTCTGCTTGTGTTTTCAACTCATTAAGCTGCTCTTCGGTGAGTTTGAATTCTCCTTTCACCCATGCTTCCAAACCGAGGGCGATGCCAGCCTGAGGTTCTTTCATCACATCCATCTTGATGTATTCCAACAGCTCGTTCAGTTTGGCACGGCATGACGCTGTCTTGTTCTTGCCTCCAGCGCCGCTGACTGTGACTTTCTTTCCTTGTACTGCTGTAGGATTTGCGAAGTTGGAAACATCCATAGGACGAGACAACCAGTCGAATAGGTTTTTCAATAATCCTGGATAACTCTGATTATATTCCGGTGTGAAAATCCAGATGCCGTCGGCTTTGAGTATCTCCTGACGGATTCGATGAATACGCTCCTGTTCTTGAGTCAGACATTGGCTCTGGCCCTTGACTTCCCAATCCTGATTCATATATGGGATTTCGTTGAATTCAAGATAAGAGATTTTGAATCTGTCTTTAAGAAAACCCTCTGCTATCTTAGCGAGTTGTCTGTTGAAGGAGTCTTTACGAAAAGAGCCTATGATAAAAAGAATATGTTTCATAATAATAAATTTACTATGAAACATATTAGTCTGGAAAAAGTTGATGCTATGTGTTAATTTAGTTGGTGTTACAAACCAAACTTAATCAGATTTCTGTCATCTTCACCGACTTTGTCTGCTTTTTTCTGTTTGTATGAGTTGAAGTTGTAAGATATGCCAATCCATAACATCCTGCTTTTCTGTTTGCTTATATTTGTAAGGTCGTAAATTCTGTTATACGAATGAACTTCCCATTTGTATGTGTTAAAGACATCGGTGACGAGTAACGATAAGGTCATGGCGCCTTTCATAAGTTTCTGCTTCATTCCGACATTCATCTTATGTGTAAATGATGTGGTGAGCTGTGGATAATATTGAGGCGTCATGATGAAATATTGCAACTGAGACGTAAGGAAGCGGAGCGTCATTCTCATCGATGACTTTTCCTTTGATAGAAGATGTATTGTTTTGTGCGAATATATTCAGATTAAAAAATAAGAATATAAGACATAGAAATATGTTTCTCATAAAAGAAATATTTGGTTATTATTCAATAACGCAAATATACAAAAAAAGAACTCTTTACGAAAAGAGCTCTGTCGTCCCTACGGGACTAGGATTGTCAATCAATCATTTTAAGCAGGGGTTCCGTGCTACGCACTCCACCGCCTGCCTAGAAACTATCGTCCCTAACGGGACTTATGTTTATTACAAATTTTAAGAACAATGTCAAAAAAGACAGGTAACTTGGGCTGTTTTGTATGCCCGTTATTTGTCTTTTTTTCGCTCAATCTCCAACCATTTTTGGCAACATTACCAAAAAAAGAACTCTAAAATTCTAAAGTTCTAGAATTCTAGAGTTCTTATAATTTCCTTGTCCTAGTTCAAAAGCCTTAGTTCAAGGTTCTTATTTTTTTATTTCTCTTCGCTTAATTTCTTATATCCTTCGTAGCGAAGTTTTGCATATTGTTCAGTCTTAGCAAACAATTCTTTTGCTTCTTCTGGGAAAGTCTTCAACAATGAGTTGTAACGAACTTCGCCCATGATGAAGTTTTGGAACTTGCTCCAGTCTGGTTCTTTGCTATCCAAGTGGAAACCGTTTTGACCTGCTTCTTCTTCAGCTGGGTTGTAACGGTAGAGTTGCCAGTAACCGCATTCGACTGCCAATTTTTCTTCGTTTTGTGTGCGACCCATACCAGCCTTGATACCGTGGTTGATACATGGAGCGTAGCAGATAACGAGTGATGGACCTGGATAAGCTTCAGCTTCTTTGATAGCTTTGAAGTATTGAGCTTGGTTAGCGCCCATTGCTACTTGAGCAACGTATACGTAGCCGTAGCTCTTAGCTATCATACCGAGGTCTTTCTTACGTAATTTCTTACCTGAAGCAGCGAACTTAGCAACAGCGCCTGTTGGAGTAGCTTTTGATGACTGGCCGCCAGTATTTGAATAAACTTCAGTGTCGAGAACCAATACGTTGACGTCTTCGCCTGATGCCAATACGTGGTCTAAGCCGCCGAAGCCGATGTCGTATGCCCAACCGTCACCACCGATGATCCATTGTGACTTCTTGACCAAGTGGTCTTTAAGGTCAACGATTTGTTTGCAGTATGTGCAGTCGCATTTGCCTGCCATTTCGAGGATCTGTGGAGCGAGTTTTTCTGTTACTTGACCGTTTTCGCGGTTGTCGATCCATTGTTGGAAGAGAGCTTTCAATTCTGCTGTGCAGCAGTTGCATTCTTCGATAGCTTCTCTCATGATACGTTCAACGCGGTCGCGGAGTTTTGTTGTAGCAGTCTGCATACCGAGACCGAATTCAGCATTGTCTTCGAACAAGCTGTTTGCCCAAGCAACACCCTTGCCGCTTCTGTAGTTCTTGCAGTATGGAGTAGCAGGAGCTGAACCGCCGTAGATTGAAGAACAACCTGTTGCGTTAGCTACGATCATTCTTTCACCGAAGAGCTGTGTGATAGTCTTGATATATGGTGTCTCGCCGCAGCCAGCACAAGCGCCTGAGAACTCGAACAATGGTTGTGCGAATTGGCTGTTCTTGATGTTAGCGTATTTGTCGATGAGTTCATCTTTATATGTAACTTTATGTTGGCCGTATTCCCAGTTTTCAGCTTCGCCGAGTTGGCTTTCGAATGGTTTCATCACCAATGCTTTTTCCTTAGCAGGACATACGTCGGCGCAGTTGCCGCAACCTGTACAGTCCATTACAGATACTTGCATGCGGAAGTGCATACCTGCCATTTCTTTTGGCATCTTGATGTCGATAGCCTTCATTGATTCAGGAGCGTTAGCCAATTCTTCGTCTGTCATGACAACAGGACGTATCGCTGCGTGAGGACATACTAAAGAACATTGGTTACATTGGATACAGTTTTCTGATTTCCATTCTGGAACTACTGTAGCGATACCGCGTTTTTCGTATGCTGTTGTACCAGCTGGGAATGTACCGTCGATGATTTCTTCGAATGTGCTTACAGGAAGGTCGTTGCCTAACTGAGCTGTCATTGGACGCATGATCTTGTTGATGAATTCTGGTGCGCCTTTCAATGGTTCTAAAACGAAGTCTGTCTTGCAGCTTAAGTTTGCCCATTCTGCTGGGATTTCCAACTTGGTGATTTCACCGCCGCGGTCAACAGCTGCGAAGTTCATCTTAACGATATCTTCACCTTTCTTGCCGTATGACTTCACGATGAATTTCTTCATTTGTTCAACAGCGAGGTCGTAAGGTATAACGCCTGAAATCTTGAAGAATGCTGATTGGAGGATTGTATTTGTACGATTGCCTAAGCCTATTTCGCCAGCAATCTTAGTAGCGTCGATGATGTACATATTAATATTATGTACAGCTAAATATTTCTTGACGAAGTTTGGAAGATGGTTCTTTGTTTCTTCTACGTCCCATGGTGAGTTGTAGAGGAATGTTCCGTTATCTTTCAAACCGCGTAAGCAGTCATATTTGCTTAAGTATGAAGGTACGTGAACTGCTACGAAGTCAGGAGTACCTACGAGATAAGGAGCCAAGATAGGTTTGTCACCGAAACGGAGGTGTGAACATGTGTAACCGCCTGATTTCTTTGAGTCGTAGTCGAAATAAGCCTGGCTGTATTTATCTGTGTTGTCGCCGATAATCTTGATGGAGTTCTTGTTAGCACCTACTGTACCGTCTGCGCCTAAACCGTAGAACTTGGCTTCGAATGTTCCTTCTGGAAGAATTGAAAATTCAGGAAGCATTGGGAGAGAACCGAATGTGACGTCATCGTTGATACCGATGGTGAATCTGTTACGAGGTTCTGGACGTTCTAAGTTTTTGAATACTGACAAGATGTGAGCTGGTGTGGTGTCTTTTGATGACAAACCATAACGACCGCCGATGATGTGTGGCAAGTGTGTGCTGTGATGTCTGAACAAATCGTTATATGCTTCAACAATGTCTAAGTAGAGAGGTTCTCCGTTAGCTCCAGTGTCTTTTGTTCTGTCTAATACGCAGATACGTTTTACTGTGTCA
>JAZKYV010000003.1:0-1644 GCA_045612345.1 Bacteroidales bacterium | reverse complement strand
TATCTGCTGTTGGTTTCTGAAGAGGAAAGCGAAATCAACCTTCTTACCATTTATGACAAGGCGGAACGCGAGAATATCAGCCGTAATGAAATAGAAGCGATTATGGGGATTGAATTATGAATTAAAGAGATGTTTTTAGTTAGGAGTTAGGAGTTAGGAGTTAGGAGTTAGGAGTTGGGAGTTCAGAGTTCAAAGTTCAAGGTTCCTAAAAAACATTAACAACAAATCTTAATAATTTCCAGAAAAACGCCAAAAATGAAAAGACTGGAGAAAATTTCCGTGTTGAAACCTTGACGTTTCATTTTGTTTGCCATAAATTTGCAAGTGAGAATAAAGCCATTTGAATTTATGAGAAACAATTTTGAAAACAATGGTGATATCATCATTTATCAGTCAGAAGATGGTATCACGAAGATTAATGTCAATCTTCAAGACGAGACGGTTTGGCTGTCGCAACAGCAGTTAGTGGAATTGTATCATGCAAGTAAATCAAATATTAGCGAGCATATAAAGCATATATTTGAAGAAGGCGAATTGCAGGAATCCTCAGTTATTCGGAAATTCCGAACAACTGCAAAAGATGGGAAATGTTATTTGGTGACTTATTACAATCTTGACATGATAATTTCATTGGGATATCGGATAAAGTCATCGGTTGCTACAAGATTCCGCATTTGGGCCACGCAGCGTCTGAAGGAATATATGATAAAGGGCTTCGTCATGGACGACGAACGTCTGAAAGGGAATCATGGCGGCGCATATTGGAGAGAGCTTGTTGACCGCATTCGTGATATACGAGCATCGGAAAAGGTTATATTCCGTCAGGTCCTTGACCTGTATGCCACAAGCGTCGACTTCAAGCCTGATAGCGAGGAATCGGTTATGTTCTATAAGATAGTGCAGAACAAGCTTCATTATGCGGTACATGGTCGTACTGCAGCAGAGATAATATTTGAGCGAGCGGATTCAAGCAAGCCTTTTATGGGATTGACATCTTTTTCCGGAGAATTGCCGTCAGTTAATGATGTTTCTATAGCAAAGAACTATCTTAATGAAAAAGAGCTGATGATCTTGAAGAATCTGGTTTCAGGATATTTCGATTTGGCGGAAATAAATGCGATGGAGCATAAGCCGATGTATATGAAGGATTATATCAGGATGTTGGATAATCTTTTGAAGACAGGAGAACGAAAGGTTCTGTCAGGCGCAGGGACGATGAGTAACGACAAAGCGGTTGAAAAGGCAATCGCGGAATACAGGAAATATCAAGTCAGCACCTTGTCGCCAGTGGAAGAGGCATATCTTAAGACTATTAAAGATACTTTGGATATAATAGAATCGTGTTAGTTAGGAGTTAGGAGTTGAGAGGTGAGGGTGTGATGATTTGAGGGTTCAACAGCCAACAACCAACAGCCAATAGCCAATAGCCAATAGCCAACAGTCTTAGTATCTTAAAAAAGATTAACTTTTTTTCTCTTGACATTTGCTTTGGTGTATTGTATTTTTGCGAAGAGAATTTTAAATCAAACTTTTTTATGGAAACTTTTAATTTCAACATTATGCCGCATGATGGCATTTGCAAAAGCGAATTACAAAACCACATTATGAAAGAAAAGGAATACATCGAGAAACAGGAAATCCTAG
>JAZKYV010000002.1:0-98916 GCA_045612345.1 Bacteroidales bacterium | reverse complement strand
AACAATTTCTGGTACAACTTACAGTGATGTTAATACAGACAGAATAGTTGGTAGTGCACATGCTGACAAACCAACAACTCCAGTGGCTAAGGTCGAAGCTCGTATCGGTGATGTTTACTACACAACATACGCTAAAGCTTATGCTGCTGCAAACGCAGGTGAAACAATCACTCTTCTCTGTGACGCTCAAGGCGCAGGTATCGTTATCGACAAAAACGTAACAATCGATTTCAACGGCTATACATACACATTCAGTGAACTAGGCGTTGGCTCAGGCACTTTAACATCTAACGGTTTCCAAATCTTAAATGGCAACGATGTTACTTTGAAAAACGGTACATTAAATGTTGCAGAAGCAATGAAAGATAAATATTACATCCTTATCCAAAACTACGCTAACCTCAATGTTAAAAACATGACATTAGACGGTACAAACTTGGATAAATGGTCATCAACAGACGGCGATTCATACGTTCTTTCAAACAATAGCGGTAAAGTTAACATCATCAACTCAAAAATCATTGCTAACGATAATGGCACTTTAGCATATGCATTTGACGTTTGTAAAAAAGCTTCATACGAAGCACCTATCGTAAAACTCGACGCAACAAGTAAAATCTATGGCAAAGTTGAATTGTCAGGCGGTCAGTTCTACCCAGCACAAGCTGTTACAGTTTCAATGACAAAAGCTGTAGAAAGCTACCAAGTTGCAGATAATAATGAGGAACTTAAATCAGGTTGGTACACTATAAGCGCTCCATTTGCTGTTAAACCAGCTTTAACAGAAGGTTACGAACTCTTCCGTTATAATGAAGCAACAGCAATGTGGGAAAACCATAAAAATTCAGAACATAACTCATTCGGTTTAGAAGTAGGTCGTGGTTATCTCTATGCACACGCAAATGGTGCAGACTTGAATTTAGAAGGCGTAGCTAATATAGCAGATTATAAAACAACACTCAGCTATACAGCTGACGCAACACATGAACTTAAAGGTTTCCACCTTGTAGGTAATCCTTACACATTCAGCATTAGCGGAAATCATTTCTCAGGTAATGTAGCAGACGGTTTCTATACATTAGCAAATAGTGGTGCTTGGGTTGTAAAACAAACAGCTGATGAAATTACAGTAGGTGAAGGTTTCCTCGTACAAGCTACAGAAACAACAGCATTCGCTATCAATAAAACAGCAACAGCAACAAGAAGCGCAGACAATGGCTCACTCCAAATCAATGTTGCTAACGCAAAATACAGCGATGTTGCTTACGTTTCATTCAACGAAGGTGTTGGCCTCAGCAAGATTTCACACCAAAACACAAACATCCCAATGGTTTATGTTCCAGTAGGAGGTGAAAACTATTCTATCGCTTATATGAATGCAAACGTTGAAGAAATTCCATTTGCATTCGAAGCTAAGACTATGGGTTCATATACAATCAGCGTTGAAGCACAAAACTGCGAATTCGAAACAATGACACTCGTTGACCGCTCCACAGGCATTGAAACAAACTTGCTCCTCGAAGACTATAGCTTCATAGCTAAATCAGGTGATAATTCTGATCGTTTCATTATCAGACTTTCAAATGAAACATTGAACTTAGGAGACGAAAACTTTGTTTACATCAACAACAATGGTTTAATCATTGACAATGCATCAAGCAATGCAACACTTCAAATCTTTGATGTAATGGGTCGCCCAGTAGCATCATACAATTTAAGTGGCAGTGCTAACATCTCAATGGAATCATTGACAAACGGCGTTTACATATTACGTTTGATGGATGAAAACAATGTTAGAGTACAAAAAGTTGTAATTGACTAATTAACACTAAATTGATCTAATAAAAGTTAAAAAGAAAGTTAAAAATTAGAATGAAAATGAAAAGAATAGTATTATCAATAGCAATAGTATTAACATTAGGATTAAGCGTAAACGCACAATCTGATGGTTTCTTCTCAACAAGCTACCAAGAATATGGAAGAGAAGAACATTCAAAAGTGCTGCCAGCCTTGCCAAAATATGGTATAGAATATGACCAAGTGGCACCGCTTGGTTCAGGCTTATTGTTATTAGCAGGTATGGGCGCAGCTTATGCCTTGAGAAAAAAACGCAAATAATAATAAATGCATTTATAAAAAAGGACGCCGCGGCGTCCTTTTTTTGTTTGGATTTCGTGTAGAGACGCGTCAACAACACCATAAAAATATGAAAAATGGGTTGTTGATACGTCTTGTTGTATTGTTCTGTGATTTTTAAAAAAACTCCTTTGTAATTAAAAAAATCTTTCGTAATTTTGAGGTCCGAAATTTTGGGCTCAGATAATGATTAAGACTTTGAACACAGTCTGTTGACCGTTGTCTGTTGACCGTTGACAAATAAAATATTAACACATAAAAAAATAAATACCATGGAATTACCATTTGCAGAATCATGGAAGATCAAGATGGTCGAACCTATCAAGAAAAGTACACGTGAAGAACGTGAACAATGGATGAAAGAAGCACATTACAATTTGTTCAACTTAAAAGCTGACCAAGTTTATATCGACTGTTTAACAGACTCAGGTACAGGCGCTATGAGCGACCGTCAATGGGCTGCTATGATGATGGGCGATGAAAGCTACGCTGGTTCATCTTCATTCTTCCGTCTTAAAGAAGTTATCACACCCCTCACAGGCTTTGAATATGTTATCCCAACACACCAAGGCCGCGCTGCTGAAAACGTTCTCTTCAGCCACCTCGTAAAGAATGGCGACATCGTTCCTGGTAACTCACACTTCGACACAACAAAAGGTCACATCGAAAGCCGTAAAGCTTTTGCAGTAGACTGCACAGTTGACGAAGCAAAAGACACACAATTAGAAGTTCCTTTCAAAGGTAATGTTGACGTTAAGAAACTTGAAAAAGTTCTCGCTGAAAACGCAGAAAAAGTTCCTTTCGTAATCGTTACTGTTACAAATAACACAGCAGGTGGCCAACCTGTATCAATGCAAAACCTCCGCGAAGTTAGAGAAGTTGCTAACAAATATGGCAAACGCGTTATCTTCGACTCAGCACGTTTCGTTGAAAATGCTTACTTCATCAAGACACGTGAAGCTGGTTACGCAGACAAATCTATCAAAGAAATCGTTAAGGAAATGTACCAATATGCAGACGGTATGACAATGTCAGCTAAGAAAGACGGTATCGTTAACATGGGTGGTTTTATCGCTACACATCATGAAGACTGGTTCGAAGGCGCAAAACGTTTCTGCATCCCATTCGAAGGTTACCTCACATACGGCGGTATGAACGGTCGTGATATGGACGCTTTAGCAGTTGGTCTCGACGAAAACACAGAAATCGACAACATCGAAACACGTGTTAAACAAGTTCAATACCTCGCAGCAAAATTAGACGAATACGGCATTCCTTACCAACGTCCAGTCGGTGGCCACGCTATCTTCGTTGACGCTGACCGCGTTCTCACAAACGTTCCTAAAGAAGAGTTCCCAGCACAAACACTCGCTATCGAACTTTATCTTGAAGCTGGCGTTCGTGGTTGCGAAATCGGTTACATCCTCGCTGACCGTGACCCTGTCACACGTGAAAACCGTTTCGGTGGCTTAGACCTTCTCCGTCTCTGCATCGCTCGCCGCGTTTATACAAACAACCACATGGATGTTATCGCAGCAGCTTTGAAGAACGTTTACGATCGTCGTAACGAAATCAAACACGGTGTAAGAATCACATGGGAAACAGAACTCATGCGTCACTTCACAGTTCATTTGGAAAGAATCGAAGATTGATATAATTAACTATTAGCTTTTGGCTATTGGCTATTGAACTTGCTTCAACGGCCAATAGCCAGGGCCAATACTAATAGCCAAAAGCCAACAACCAACAACCAAAAGCCAATGATAAACATCCTCTTCATCATCGCATTGACATTCCCGGTGGCAGCTGCTTCAACGGCTTTCAGCATTAAAAATGAAAAGCTGACAATAGGCAATATGCAGTTGGGACGTAAACTGATGCTGGCTCTTATCCTGGCATTGGGACAAGGCGTGATGTATTCTCTCGGCGATCTGCTCGGCGGAACATTCATGCATCTTATGTCGAAGTATTCACAGTGGATAGTGTTGTCGTTATGCTTCTCCATCTTCTACAGGATGCTTATCAACACTCTGAAGATAAAGAACGGAAGCAACTTATATTTCGTAGAGAGTAAAAAGCATCTGCTGCTTCTCTCTGTAGCATTGGGCGTCAATGCATTCATAGCTGGACTTATGTCCGAATTCTATCAGCCATTCCAAAATATTACACCTTATTTATTAATGGCAGCAGGCTTCGTCTGGTCAGTCGTTGCGATGCTGATACCATTTACCAAAATGAAACTTACTTTCAACAGCCTCTTGAATATTATCTTCGCCTTTGTGATATTGGCGAAAGGGTTTTTGGGACTTCTTTAAAACTCAGAAATTCAAAAATTCAGAAATTCAAAATCTCATAGACGACCATCTTAACTTCTAATTAAAAAAAACTGTTGTCTGTTGTTTGTTGTCTGTTGACTTTTATTATCTTTGTAGGCTAAAGATATTTACAAAGTATGTTTCATCTTACGAAGATATTTCATTTTGAAGCGGCTCATGCCTTGAAAGGCTATGACGGACGTTGCCGTAATATACACGGACATTCGTATGAGATGCGAGTCACAATAAAGGGCATGCCTATCATGGATGAAGAGAATCCTAAGAACGGGATGGTAATGGATTTCGGCGACCTTAAGAAGATTGTCAATGAAGAGATTATAGACCATTACGATCACGCCTTCGTCATAAACCACAAGATGCCAGAAGACTTTATAGAAGAAGTGAAACGTCATTACGACAGATACATCATCGTTCCATTCCAGCCTACCACAGAGATGATGCTTCTGGATTTCTCGAAAAAGATCAAGAAAAGACTTCCTGAAGGAGTTCAACTTGTTAAGATTTTCCTTAAAGAAACAGACGGCTCCTTTGCCGAATGGATAGAAGAATAATAAATATTAACTTAAAATAAATATCATGAAAAAAACTTTACGTTTATTATTAACATTGGCATTATTCGTATGCAACATCGCATTACATGCAGATGGCGACGAATTCTTTCCAGCTCAGGTGACAATCGGTACTGAGTCAAATATTGACAACACGCCTTTTGTCGATAAGTACAGCTATTCATGGAATGAGACAATCTATCCAGGAACAGAGATAGGTGGTGAATGTACCATCAACGCTATTTCATACCATAGCGTAGTGGAAAACACTCCATATCCAATCGTATTGGAAAAGTTGGATATCTATATGGCAGTGACAGAGAAATCAGCTTTCGTTTCTGCAATCGACTGGGTTCCAACAAGTTCTCTCGTTAAAGTTTATAGCGGAAATAATATCACTATCGGTGATACTCCATGGGAAAAGATAGTCTTGGATGTTCCTTTCTACTATAATGGAAGAGGCAACCTCGCTGTCGTAGTCGCTAAAAAGACTTATGGCTATAATAGAAATTTGAAATGGTATTATACAGAAGATGAGTTTACCTCAACTCTTTATTATGCCAACGACGCAAATGAAAGCATCGCTGATGTCCCTCCAACAACAAGCAACTCAGGTACAAGAATGACATACCGTGCTAACATCATGTTAGACGTCGTTTATGGAGAAGTGTCAAGCCCAATCGTGATTTCTCCAAATCCTGTCGATTTAGGCATGCGTCCTGCAGGCGCTTGGATGCGTCCTGTTGAAGTTGTAATGTCAACAGACTCTTTGGCAGCAAGCATCTTGGATATAAAATCATCAAATAAATATTTCGTTCTTTCAAATGTCACAACACCAGTGAGTGTCACAGCAGAAAATCCATTGACAGTAAAGATAAAAAATGCAGAAAGCAATGTGGTCGGTGAGATGAACGGTCAGCTTACAGTGACAACAAACTATGGTGAAAATGTTGTTGACTTGAAAGCCGTCACTTATTCTCCTGCCAGCGCTGACGTATGGGAAAAAGCTGTTGAAGTAACAGAATATCCTTATTATAACACTCCAAATTTCGACAAGCTTTACAACAACTACTATTTGCCAGGCAACGCGCAAGACGGTCCTGACGCTGTCTATAAACTCACAGTAGAAGAACCAACAACATTGGCTATCGGCGTCAACGGTGAAAATGCAAAGATTGCTTTATATGAATCAAACTTCAAAGGCAAAGGCGGCCCTGACGTTGACAACTACTATGGCGCAGTGATAGATCCAGACCAACCAATAGAACCAGAAATCCCAGAAGTTGAAATGCCAGAAGTACAAGGCAACTCATTCTCATTCGACTTCAACGATGGTAAGATGGACGGATGGAGAACTATAGACGCTGACGGTGACCTCTTTAACTGGAATGTCATCACTAGCGGCGCTGGTACAGGCGTTAAATGTCTCGCTTCATATTCATATGACGCTTCATCAATTTCAAGCCTTAAACCAGATAACTACGTTGTTACAGTAGGTTCTTATTCAATCGATGCAAATTCAACACTCGAGTTCGACATCAAGGCTACAGAAGATTACTTCATCAATGAGACTTACGCTGTAGTAGTTTCTTTAGACGGCGTTAACTTCCAAAATGTTTCTAAAGAGACATTCTATGACGCGAACTGGAACCACAAGACAGTCTCTCTCGCATCATATGCAGGAAAAGATGTAGTTATCGGTTTCCGTCACTTTGAAACAGGAACAAAGTCATTCGCTATCTTCGTTGATAATGTGACATTGACACCAGGTCGTGGCGACAGATACGCTAAATCAGGAAAATATACAGTACCAGCAGGTACTTACTACCTCGCAGTATCAGCAACAGAACGCTTCTCTGTTAATATAAACGCTATGACAGAAAACGGTTTCAACCCTGTTACAGAAGTCGTTGCTCAAGAAGTTGATGATAACAAAGTCAGCATGGTATGGAGCTATGATTTCATCGCTAACGGCATAGTACTTGGCAACAAAGAATTAGCAAGCAAGAACAGAGCAGACGAAAAGAAGACTGTCTTGGGATACAACATCTACAGAAGAAATACTTTAAACGATGCTGAACCAGAACTCATCGCTGAAAACTTGACAGATACAACTTATACAGATGCTACATGGAACACAATGACAATGGGTCTCTACCAATGGGGCGTATCTGTAATCTATGATGCAGGCAACGGCGCTGAATTTGAAACACCAGCAGCTTATTCAAATATTTTAGGTAAAGACATGTTCACACCATTTAGTGTTGCTGTTTCTACAGAAAACGGTCTTTCTCCAGCAGGAACAAAAGTGTCATTCTATAATGTTTACGAACCTTCATACAAATATGAAGCTGTATTGGATGAGACAGGCGTCTATAACTGGGAAGCATTCCGTAGAGGTACTTACAGATATTCAATGTCATTGGAAAACTATAAACCAGGTCCTTCAAATCAATTGATTGAAATCTGGGATAATGAAACTTTGGAATATACTTTTGAAGAAAAATTCATCCTCGGTGAACTCTTCGTTTCTTCAACAGCATGGGCAATGTGGACTGACAAAGCTGATTCATATCAAGTTAAATTAGACGGAGAATTGGTGGCAGAAGTAACAACTCCTTATTATCAGTTCGATGTCGAAAAACTTATTAAAGGCCGTGAATATACAACAACAGTAATCGGCTCAAAAGAGTTGGAATACAAATGGACTTATGTCTCATGCGAAGGTCTTGTACAAGCCAGCGATTTCGAAGTTGAAGCTAACGGTAAAGAAGTTTCAGTATATTGGACACTCCCAGTGAAAGGCTTCAGCACATCAGAATTCAAATTTGATTTTGAAGATGAGACATTGAACGGTTGGGTTACAATTGATGGTGATGGCGACGGATATACATGGTCAAACTCAACACAATATTCACAAACAGAATGTGGCTTTGAAAGCTTCTATAGCGCAATGTCACACTCATGCATGCAAGTTACACCATTAACACCAGACAACTATTTGTCAACAGCCAAGAGATATCTCATCACAGAAAACTCAAGACTTAATTATGTTGTAAGCGCAGAAAGCAAGCAGTTCCCAGAAGAACATTACGGCATTGCAATCTCAACAAAGAGCAATTATAACAAGAACGACTTCACAACAATATGGGAAGAAACATTGCCAAAGAATGACGAGTCAACAACATTCCATGGCACATGGTATGAAAGATCAGTCGACTTGAGCGCATACGCTGGACAAGAAGTTTATATCGCATTCCGTCACTTCAACTGCACAGACCAATTCTGGATCAATATTGATAACGTAGAGTTGACAACTGTTGAAACAAGAAGAAAAGACGGCGAATGGGTGGATTATTTTGATGTCAACGCTGGCAATACTACATATGATGCATTAGGTTTGCAAGGCGGCGCTACATTCTACTGGGGTACAATGTATCCAGCAGAAGACCTCCAACAGTTCGCAGGTCAGTCTTTGACAAAAGTATCTATCTATGACCTCGTAGCTCACGAAGGTAGATTCTTGGTCTATATCGGTGGTAATAAGACTCCTGGTAATTTGGTTCATGCTCAAGATTATAAGACAACAGGTTCTAAGACATTTGTTGAATATGAATTGACAACACCTGTCGACATCACTGGCGATCAGAATGTATGGGTAGTGTTTAATAACTATACAAGCCAAAACGTAGCTTCATACACAATAGGATATACAGATCCTAATGGTCGTTGGTTCTCAAAAGATGGCGTTAATTGGACTGACATCTTATCTTATTCAGGATATAACTTGACATGGTTGATACGTTCTTTCGTTGAAGAAGTTCCAATTCCAAACTCAACAGATCTTGATGTTGTCGGCGCTATGTTATACCGCGACGGCGAATTGTTGACAGAACAACCTATTACAGAAGACAAGTTCGTTGAGACACTCTCAGAATATGGCGAATACGAATACTCATTGAGAGTCGTTTATGGCGGCGAGGAAGAAGATACATATTATGCAATGTCATGCCCTCAAACTATAAACTTCTTGCATGACTTGAAATGTAAGGCTCCTAAAAACCTTTACGCAGCTTCAGCTATAGAAGAAGGTAAAATCGGTACTAGATTAGAATGGCCTTATACATTACATGGCTCAGATTGGTTATACTATGACAATGGTATCGTTTCTACAGGTTTAGGTCTTGTCGGCGCTCCTGTCTATTGGGCAGTTATGTTCCCTGCAGAAGAACTCGAATTCTATAATGGAACATTGATGACAAAAGTCGCTTTGTTTGACTATGAGTCACATGATGGTAATATCATGATTTACTATGGTGGCGAAACAGCTCCTGACTTAATGATCCATAGCCAACCATACGTATGTTCAGGCAAGAGAGAATTCGTTGAATTCGAATTGACCGCTCCTATACCTGTTGACGCTTCAATGAACCTCTGGGTCGTATTTAATGCTAATAATGGTAACTATCCAGCTCCTATCTGTAAAGATACAGGCAACAAGAACGGCCGCTGGATGTCAACAGACGGCGTGAACTGGGCTGATATAGGCGCTGTTCCTGATTTGGCAGGTACATTCATGGTTCGTGCTTATGTTACAAGCGACATGAGAGGCGAAATCTCATTGGGCGGAGATCGTGATGGTAATAGAGATTCTAAATTCTCACACTATAACGTATATCGTGGAACATCAATGAATAATCTTGAAGTTGTAGCTCGACCAACAGTTGGTTATTACTTCGACGAAGTTGCAAAAGGCACTTACTATTATCAAGTGACAGCTACTTACGTTGACGGTGATGTAGAATGTGAATCAGAACCTGCTAACTCATACGTAATCCCTGAAGAAAATTACGTCATAGTTGAAGTTACAGCTGTAAATGAAAATGCTCTCGACGATGTTATGGTTTATCCAAACCCAACAAACGGCAATTTGAACATTACAGCTGAAGGCTTGAAACGTATCACAGTTATCAACGCATTAGGTCAGGTGATGTACGACAGCAACGCTAACTCAGACAAGGTAACCGTTAATATGTCAAGCTTCGATGCCGGTATCTATATGCTCCGCATCGCAACAGAAAACGGAATGACAACACAAAGAGTGAGTGTTATAAAATAAGGAACTAAGGGATTTCATCACACCCTCATACCTTCAGATCCTCATACCCTCAAATCCTAAAAAATGTGGAGATTTTGTCTCCACATTTTTTTTATCTTTGCATTATGGTATCAATACAAAATCTTAGCATGCAATTTACCGGTGAGGATCTCTTCACCGATATTAATTTTATGATTCGTGAGAAGGATAGGATAGGCCTCGTCGGAAAGAACGGCGCTGGCAAGACTACTCTCATCCGTCTTCTCTGCGGTCTTGAACAGCCTTATAAAGGCGACGTGATAATGTCTGACGACGTCACTATCGGTTATCTTCCTCAAGAGAAAAACGTACATAGTACAAAGACAGTCCTCGATGAGGCGATGACGGCCTTTGAAGAATATTATGAGATAGAACGTCAGTTGGCGAAACTGCAAGATGAATTGTCAAACAGAGAAGACTACGAAAGCAATTCATATCAGCGTCTCTGTGAGAAGATGAGCCATCTCAACGAACGTCTTGCCATCATGGGCGGACATTCCATTGAAGGGGAGGCTGAGCAGATCCTCATAGGCCTTGGCTTCGACCATAACGATATGCAGCGTCAGATGAATGAGTTCAGCAACGGCTGGCAGATGCGTGTCGAACTCGCTAAGATACTCCTTCGTAAACCGAAACTCTTGCTTCTCGACGAACCTACCAACCACCTCGACATCGAGTCAATACAATGGCTGGAAGGCTTCCTTAAGAATTATTACGGTTCCATATTCATGGTGTCGCACGATAGAGCATTTCTTGATCATATCACCATAAGAACGATAGAGATTTCTTGCGGTAAGATATACGATTATAAATGTTCTTATTCTGAATTCATAGAGAGAAGAGAAGAGCGTATTGATATTCAGAAAGCAGCCTACGACAACCAGCAGCGTGAGATAAAAGAGATAGAGGCTTTCATCGAACGCTTCAGATATAAGGCTACAAAAGCCAAGCAGGTGCAGTCGAGAGTGAAACAGCTCGAGAAGATGGACGTGGTGCAGATCGACGACCAGGATAAATCGGCTATGCATTTCAAGTTCCCGCCGGCACCGCATTCCGGCAAGGTGACACTCGAAATAAACAATCTGTCAAAGTCATACGGCGAGAAGAATATCCTCAATAATATAAGCCTCCTTATCCCAAGAGGTGAGAAGATAGCTTTTGTGGGACGTAACGGCGAAGGCAAGTCTACATTGTCTAAAATCATCGCTGGCGTATTGGATTATGAAGGCGAATTGAAACTCGGTCACGAGGTGCAGATAGGTTATTATGCGCAGAACCAACAGGACATGCTCGACCCTGAGAAGACCGTTTTTGAAACCCTCGACGACGTGGCTACAGGCGACATGCGCGTGAAGGTGAAGTCATTGCTCGGCGCTTTCTTGTTCAGCGGCGAGGCGATAGAGAAGAAAGTCAAGGTGTTGTCGGGAGGCGAGAAAGCTCGCTTGTCGCTCGCTAAGATGCTGCTTTTCCCAACGAATCTGCTCATCCTCGACGAACCTACCAACCACTTGGATATGTTGTCGAAAGATATCTTGAAGTCGGCACTGCTCCAGTTCGACGGCACATTGATAATAGTATCTCACGACCGTGACTTCCTGCAAGGTCTTACCAATAAGGTATATGAGTTCAGAAAACCTAATATCAAAGAATATATTGGCGACATCTACGACTTCCTCGAAGAGAAGAAAATGAAGGAACTCGATGACCTTAACAAGAAACAGAAGTCGCAACCGGTAATGGAAAACACTGTCTCTCAAGGTAAACTGGATTACGAGCTTAAGAAACAAAACGACAGAGAGACAAAACGTATTGAACGTGAGATAAAGAAGATCGAAGAACAGATCGAGGCATTGGAAAATGAGATAGCTGAGATGGATGATGTGATGTCATCGCCAGATGCACATCCTGAAGTGAACCTCGACAATGCCTGGTATAATCGTTATGGTGAAAAGAAAGCGAGACTTCAGGATCTCATGGAACAGTGGGAGGAGAAGTCGATGAGCCTATTTTAAAATTGAAAGATGAAAACTGAGAATTGAAAATTAAAAAAGCGAGTAGAAAATTTTTCCACTCGCTTTTATCTTATAACTTTCAATTTTCAATTTTCAACTTTCAATTTATTATTCACTGGATTGGCGTAAATCTTAAGGAAGATATTTTCCAAATCCTTCATGTTTTCTTCATTTGCACATGGCAGTTTGCTTAAGCCTTGTTTCATATAACCGATGAAAAATTCCTTATCTTCTTTAGTATAGAATTCTTCGTATGTGTTGACGTTGTTGAGCATATCATGTGCTATATAGTTGGTTTTATATAACTTATAGCTTTGATATATTCTCTTGTCCATCATCTCAGCTAATGTTGTGAACTTCACGTTTTTCTCGAATTGATCGCAATATTCAAGTTCTTCTCTTGTGATGCTTGGTGTCACTGTGATATTGATCTGACCTTTTGGCTGCATTATGCCAGTGATGATGCTTCTGAGGTCTTCACCAGGTTCCTTTACGTATTTCTGGAAGCTTGAGATATAAAGCTCCATAGTTTTGTAGAAATCGCAAGGTTCATATTCGTATGATATAGCAACAGGTGTGATGTTGATTTCTTCGAAGTTTTCAACGAAAGGTTTGTCGTTGCCTAAAGAGAACATCTTTAATACTCCGAGTTCTGTCTTGTCGTCGCCGTCTTTTGTTCTGCCGTTACGTTGAGCGATCCAGACAGACTCTTTCTTGTCGTTTATCACGTAGCGCATGTATTCTGAAGCCAAGACAGAGTCTCTGTATAAGTCTTTGGCATTGCTGCTGCGCATAATCTTGAACATCTTGTTGACGCCAGCGATGTCGATTACGAAGTCGCCTTGTAATAAGTTGTTGCCAATAGCCACTTCAAGACATTCTAAGTTGTTGCATGCGAACACATAGCATAAGATAGCTGCGTCTAAAGCGATGTCTCTGTGATTACTTACGAACATATTGCTGCTGCCGCTTTTGATGTTTTCTAGGCCGCTATATGTGAAGTTGGTAGAAGTCTTTTTGAGGATGTTTTCAACTGCGTCGCGCATAAAACCGTGTTGGAAATCTCTCACGGTCTTATATTGTTTCATATTGTTGATATATTCTTCAGCATTGGTGTTGAGGAATACGGTGTTAATGACTGTAGGCAGATATTTATGTTCTGTGATTCTCTTTATTGCATCAGCGAATTCACTTTCATTATAAGGCCTGATACTGTCAAATTTTTCCATAATCATTGTCTTTTAAAATCTTTAATTGTAAAAATAAAGAGGCATTAAAGCTTGTACACCTTCTGTTTCGTTTAATCTTTCCAAAGCTTCGAAGTACTTTGCCTTGTCGCCTAATTTATTTTTTAAAATAGTTTTTGCGTAATATTCTTGTTTGTCGGTCTTTAACAGACTTTCGAATATATCTTCTTGTTTTGGGAATTCTTTTATTGAATATGATTCCAATCCGGCTTTTGTTGCAGCGTAAGCGATAGCGTCTTCTATGCCGCCGAGTTCGTCAACCAAGCCAATCTCTAATGCGTCGCAGCCGCTCCATACTCTGCCTTGAGCGATGCTGTCGACGAAAGTCTTGCGGAGGTTTCTTGTATTTGAAACTAATGTGATGAAGTCGTCGTATGTATCAGTGACGTGTTTCTGCATCATATTAAGTTGATAAGATGTCATTGGTTTTGTAAGTGTTCCAAAGTCGGAGTTTTCGTTTGTCTTAACTTCATCGAATGTCAAGCCAAGTTTGTCGTTCATGAAACCTTTGAGGTTAGGGAATGTTCCGAATACGCCGATAGAGCCTGTCAATGTGGTAGGGTCAGCGAAGATATAGTCGGAACTTGATGAGATCCAATAACCGCCAGAAGCGGCATAGTTGCCCATTGATACGATGAAAGGTTTTTCTTTTGCTGCTAATTCAACTTCGCGGCGAATCACCTCTGATGCTAATGCGCTGCCGCCAGGAGAGTTGACTCTCATTACGATAGCCTTGACGTTCTTGTCTTTTCTTGCATCTCTGATAGTTTTTGAGAGACTTGTTCCGCCAATGGTGCTGTCGTCGCCTTCACCGTCGATGATCTGTCCTGATGCGTAGACGATGCCGATTTTATCTTCGCCATTGTTTAATTCAGGACGAGCCTTGGCGTATGGGGTGTTCTTTATGAGGTTTAACTTTGAACTTCCTGTAAGTTGCTGAAGCTTGTCCATAAGTTCGTCTCTGTATAAAAGTCCGTCGATGAAATTGTTTTCCACTGCTGTTTCTGGTTCAAACATCAATGTCAAATCGTCTGCCATTTTGTTGATAAGTTCGACTTCGATTCCACGAGATTCACTGATGTCGTTACACATAGTTTCCCATATTGAACTTAGGAGCTTTGTGTTTTGTTCGCGATTGGCATCGCTCATCTTGTCGAGGAAATATGGCTCAACAGCGCTCTTGAATTTATTGTTAGCAGGTCTGATGATCTGCATCTCGATATCAAGTTTGTCGAAAAGATGTTTGTAAAATACTCTTTGTGATGACATGCCGTGTATATCAAGTACTCCGTCTGGGAACATGTAAATATCATCGGCGACGCTTGCAAGATAATATGCGTTTTGTGCATATGTCTCAGCATAACTTATGATGAACTTTCCTGATTTCTTGAATTCAATCAGTTGATTTCTGATTTCTTCAATATTTGCTGTTGATGTTCCTATCTGAGAAAGTTCCAGAAATATTCCGGAGATGTTAGGGTCGGTGCTTGCAGCTTTGATATTGTTTATGATATCGTTAATGCCGGCATTGTCTGATACTTTAAAAGTGGAGCCGTTGAATACAAGACCTAAGTTGTTGGAGTTGGTTCGTTCAGGGATTTCATAGTCGAGAGTCATATATAGAATGCTCTGTGGTTTGAGGCTGACTGCTGTGTCTGATGATGATATTATAGATGAGACTATGCTTATTATTAATATGAAGAAAAGCACGACAAGCAATAATGCTGATCCGAGGAATGATGCTAGGAATGTTTTGAAAAATGACTTCATAAAATCTTTGTATTTATAGGGTTCAAAGATACAATTTTTTTTAATTTTGCGCAAAACAAAAGTGATTATGGCAGTACATTCTTATATTCTTTTGGGCACAAATTTAGGTGAACGTGAGTCGTTGTTGAAAAAAGCAATCGCGATGATGGGGGAGAGCTGCGGTGAAGTGGTGGCTGCTTCTGAAATATATGAGACGGAGCCTTGGGGATTTGTTGCTGAGAACAACTTTTTAAACCAGGTGGTGATGCTCGACACCGAACTTGAGCCTCATGATCTGCTGAAGGAACTGCTTTCTATAGAAGCCGTTTTAGGAAGACAAAGAGATGAGAATATAAAAGGCTATGCCTCACGTCCAATGGACTTGGATATTCTGTATTATGATGATAAGATTATCAATGATGACGACTTGATAGTTCCTCATCCACGTCTCCATCAACGACGTTTCACTTTATTGCCATTATGTGATATCTCCGCCGATTTTGAACATCCTATATTTAAAAAGACAAATAAAACATTACTTGAAGAATGTCAAGATACTTCTGAAGTTCTGAGATTTTGAAGTTCTGAGGTTTTGAGTTTCTAAATAAAAAAGGTAATGTTGCCAAAAATGGTTGGTAAAACCTTTGCAATATACTGATACATAGAATAATATAATAACTTTGATGGAAACGTTTTCATCAAAGTTATTTTTTATTTCAAAAACAAAGAGAGAAAGTGTACTCAAATCAGCTCCGTAGGAGCGGCAGTTCCTAACGGGACTTATGTTTGTTACAAATTTTAAGAACAATGTCAAAAAAGACAAGTAACTTGGACTGTTTTGTATGCCCGTTATCTGTCTTTTTTTCGCTCAATCTCCAACCATTTTTGGCAACATTACCAAATAAAAAAGGCTGCTCGCAAGAGCAGCCTTTTTTTGTTATCATTTGTTTCAATCTTTCACTGTTGTGATTGTAACATTAGCGCGACGTAATTGTGGTAACAATGGTTCGATTTCTGAATATTTGTTCATCAATTTGCGTAATGTTTCTTCACGGTTTGAAGATTCTTGGATTTCTTTTACGATAGCATCTTTGTCAGCTATGTCTGAACCTAAGATAGCTTCGAAGAGACCATCCCAGTCACCACCGTTAGAGTGGATTGTAACTTGTGAAGGTTCTAAGTGTGTGTGAAGTTCTTCTTGTACCAATTCAGCAGCTGCTTTAGCGCGTTCTTCAGCAAGACGGTAGTTTTCGTCTGCAGTGCCTTCTGGTGAAGCATAACCTTCAACGAGGATGTTTTCTACATGGAAGCCATTTTGAACTTCTTGAGAAGCTCTGTTGATAGCGTCGATGTTAGTTTGTGTCTTAGCTTTTGTAACTTCGTTGATAGGGAATACGATGTTAGCGTGGTTTGTGTGGTAAACAGTGCGTTTTTCTACGACTTCTGTTTTAACTGTAGTTTCTGTTTGAGGTTTGCTTGCTTCGTATTCTTGGAGAGCTTCTTTTATAGCATTCTTAACATCTTCTGGAGTGAAGCAGCATTCATCTACTTCTTCTTCAACTTTGTAGCAAGAACCATTTAATTTGTAACGTAAACCAGCGTTGATTGTAGTATGCCAGTCGTTGTGTACACCTGACCAGATAGCGTCTACGATGTCGCTGTCAGCCCATTCTGTTGTGATGTCAGCATATACATCAAATCTTTGGTTGATGATATAGTTGAGTTCGATACCTACAGGTACTGTCATGACGACTTTTCTGTCGTAGAAGCCACGGCCTTTTTTGTTGTAGCTAGCGTTGTGGTCATAACCTACAGAAGTTTTCTTGCCGTCAGCGTATGTTGCTCTTGCTCTGTATTGCATTTGACCGAGACCGATGTGAGGATAAACGCCGTAGCGACGATCTTGATCGTAACCGAAGATGAAGCCTACGATTTCAGCTGCGATGTTGATGTTAGCTGTGTAGTAATCTGCATAGTCGAGTGTGAAGAAGTTTTCATATTCGCCTGTGAAGATACCATATCCTAATTTACCATAGATTCTGTAGAAGTTGTGGAAGTCGTAACCGATACCAACGTTTGCATTGCCTCTAACGCTTCTGAATGTGTATTGGTTGTCGCCGAAGAGGAATGAAGCACCGCCGTCAGCCATTAAGTACCAATAGTTGCAATAAGGATCGTCTCTTCTGAAGATGTTAGCTTCGCTGCCTAATCTGTAGCTTGCACCGAGGTTTACTGATGTGAACCAGTCGTTGTGTTTGCCTCTTGCAACACCGTCTAAAAGGTCTGTGTCAGCGTATGTTGCTGTGTAGTCCAAATAAACTTTCCAGTTAGGATTGATAGCGTAGTTCAACTCAAAACCCATAGGGATTGTAGCTGCGACTTTTCTGCCGTATCTTTCGCTGTATCCGTTTTCGTAAATGTTGCCGTTGTTCTTTTCAAGTCTGATTTGATATCTTACTTGTCCGAAACCGATATGAGGAACAGCGTTGAATTTTCTGTCTGGATTGTAACCGAAGATGATGTCTGTGAGACTGATGGTTAAATTGAGGTTAGCGTTTAAATAGTTAGATTTGTCAATTGTGACTTGTGAATATTTGCCATTCAAACCGCCAAATCCGATGTTACCTTTGATACCGACGATGTTGTCAAATTGGTATCCGATGCCTAAGTTACCGTTGAGACCCAACTTCAAGCCTGAGTTGTCGCCGTTTAATAAACCTAAGCCTAAATCACCCGATACGTATGCGTAATCGTT
Source organism: Bacteroidales bacterium (assembly GCA_045612345.1). Taxonomy (GTDB): domain Bacteria; phylum Bacteroidota; class Bacteroidia; order Bacteroidales; family F082; genus Limimorpha. Next base: position 80,996 of record JAZKYV010000002.1, on the reverse strand, counting down.
GAAGCTTTGTGCTTGCTTTTCGATTTCATTTTGGCCGAAGAAAGTCATAGGACATAAGGCCAAAATTACTACCATTAAAAGATTAGTAAAGTTTTTATTCATATTTTTAAAATTTAGTCGATAAATGTTGTTTGATTTTAATTTGCAAATATAAATATTTTACAGAAAACAGGATGCTTTTTTTAATAAAAAAATAAAAAAAAGTCGCCGAAGCGACTCTTGTTAGAAAGTTAGTGGTTATTCGACTAATGCTATGAATTCAGGAGAGTCTTGCATATAGGCAAATTCCATGTCGTTTTTGGCCATTTCCTTTATTTTGTGGTCTTTCTTGATGGCCTTTGCAAGATGCTTCAAACTCTTTTCAACATCATTGGTCCTAGCGGCGATGACGGCTTGTAAATATAAGGTTTTGCCGTTTTCTTCAAGACATTTAACTGTTTCTTCTGCAATGATATAGCGTTTGTCTAATGTCTGTGCTAAGGCTACGTTATAATCGCAGTTAGGGTTGTCTTTTGTCATAAGTTTGATGGCTTTGTCATAATCGCCTTTGTTGATGTAGACTACGCCTTCGTTATAGCTGGTGTTTAAACCTAAGTCTTTTGCTTGTTCGAACAAATCGGCGGCGGTCATATAGTCGTTTTCAATTATTGCGATGATGCCTAAGTTGTTGTAAGCTTCGGCTAACAAGTCGTTGATCTCAATAGCTTGTTTTGTGAGCTGCTTTGCATGTCGGATGTTGCCTTTCTTGATTGCGATGACGCCGGCATTGCAATAAGGTTCGGCATTGTTAGGATATGTCTCTATTGCAGTGATGTAGATCTTTTCCTTATCGTTCAATTCTTTTACGATGGTAGCAGCATACATCATCTGGTCGCAGCTTAATGACTTAGGATTGCTGGTGCACATCTTGGTGATTTGCTCGTCGCTCATCATAGGTTCAATGGTGTTGACTTTCACGATGCTACGGCGTAATGAAGGCAAGATTGTCTTTTCAAACTCTGGGTATAGCTTGATGTATTTGTTGAGCTGAGCGACTCTTTGTTCTGGAGTCTGTGCCTTTAATGTCTTGATGATGGCATCTTTATCTTTGATGGATGACTTGGCGATTGCATTCATAAGTCCTTCCCAGTCAGGACCGTTGCCTGTTGTCATGAACTTGATATCGTTGACATTTTTGTAGCAGACGTGAGTGTTGTTTTGTGAAGCGAGTGAAGCAAGTCTTTTCTTCAAGAAATCTTCTGTCTTCTTGGCTCTGCCTTGTGATAATGCGGTGTTGTATTTTATAGCACCTTCAGGTGAGGCCCAACCGATGATTTCGATGTCTTTGATGTTCCATCCTCTCAAGATGTGAGATGTCAAGTCGTTTACTGCAGCCTTGTTTTCAATGTCTTTGTTCAAAGGAACGCTCCAGTTGATGTTGTCGGAGTTGACCATGAAGAAGATATCGCCGTCATCGGTGACTGTCTTTTGGTTTGAAGCAAGTCCAGCATAAGCTGTGTGTAATAAGCTTTTATCGATGTTCTGTGCGGTGTTGATTACGCCTTCGGCGATCAAGAAAGCGGAGGCAGTGGCGAACTCGGCCTTGTCCTTGATGCTTTGGTGGTCAGGGTGTATTGTCTCCTTGAATTTATAAACGATAGGCTCTACGATTAGTAATGAATTGTACATCTCGTCTTCAAAAGGGATGGAGATGGTGTAGGAGTATGCAGCGCCGTATTTTCTGTTTACGACAACGCCGTCACCATCGACTTTCTCGCCAATGAAGTTCATGGATGGCAACTCGGTCTCGCCTTCTTCATAAACCAAAACCGGTGTTATGTTCATCACGGCTTTCTTGTGGAAATATTTTGGAGGGAACTCGACATCGATGGTGACTGTCACCATATTGCCTCTGTTTTCCAATATCTCTGGTGAAGCGGAGATGTATACTTTGTCTATGCGCTTCGCCATGTTTTTTACGTCATGGTTTTTGGCCTGAAAAACCATAGGTGTCATCATGATAATGACGACAAGTAACGTCTTGAATAGTGAATTAATTCGTTTCATCTTTTGTTGTTTTTAATGTTTATCAAAAAACAAAGATGAAAGTCCTTAGTTCAACAAATTCTTATTATTTTTTCCACAAAGAATTGAAAAGATGGTACATCACGATACCAGCGCTAATTGACACGTTAAGAGAGTGCTTGGTACCTTCTTGTGGTATTTCGACAGCCTTATCGCAATATTGCAGAATCTCGTCGTCGACGCCGTCTACTTCATTGCCGAAGATGTAGGCGCTTCTGTTTTCAGGAACGAAATCGTTAAGCATCACGCTGTCTTCTATCTGCTCAACAGCATTGATTTTATAGTTGTTCTCTTTGAGATATTTGCATGCGTCTTCTGTGGTTTCGAAGTAACGCCATTTCACACTTTCCTCAGCGCCCAATGCTGTCTTGTGAATCTCGCGATGTGGAGGACATGCTGTTATGCCGCACAGAAAGATCTCTCCGATTCTGAAAGCGTCGGCGGTACGGAAAAATGAACCTATATTACTTAACGAACGAACATTGTCCAATACAATGATTACATCCAATTTTTCAACTTCTTGATATTCAGTTAAACTTAATCTGTTTAACTCAGGCATTGTTAACTTACGCATTGTGTTGTGATTTATTGCAAAAATAATGTTTTATCGAAAATAAAACGACAATAAAAATATTTATCTTTGTGAATTAAAAATATGTGAAGATTTTATGGCAAAGACAGATAAAGAAAATCAAGAACTTGAAACCCCTTTGATGAAACAGTATTATTCCTTTAAGGCGAAATATCCTGAGGCGCTGCTTCTTTTCAGAGTGGGTGACTTTTATGAGACTTTCGGCGAAGATGCCATAAAGACTTCAGAGATTTTAGGCATAGTGCTCACAAAACGTGGCAAGTCGGCTGCTACTGCCACAGAGCTGGCTGGTTTCCCGCATCACGCACTCGACACTTATCTTCCAAAGCTCGTCAAGGCGGGACAGAAAGTGGCAGTGTGCGAACAGCTGGAAGATCCTAAACTGACAAAGAAAATAGTGAAGCGCGGAATCACCGAGCTCGTGACTCCAGGCGTGACATACGATGATAACGTCTTGGTACAGAAAGAGAATAACTTCCTGGCTTCTATACATATTGACGAAAAAGAGTCGGGCGTGGCTTTCCTCGACGTGTCGACAGGCGAGTTCTATCTCACTCAAGGTAACAACGAATATATCGACAAACTGCTTCAGAGCTTCAACCCTTCTGAGGTGCTCTGCCAACGTAACAAGCGTAAGCTGTTCATTGAAAACTTCAGCGATAAGTATTATCTCACAGTCTTCGACGACTGGGTGTTCACCGACGATTATTCCAACGATATCTTGACTCGTCATTTTAATACCAACTCGCTTAAAGGCTTTGGCGTTAGCGATTTCCCTAAAGGTATAATAGCAGCAGGAGCGGCGATACATTATCTTCACGAAACACAACATGATAAGATTGCATATATCAGTTCTTTGTCGCGCATCGACCAAGGTCAGTTTGTGTGGCTTGATAAGTTTACAATAAGGAATCTGGAACTTTTGCATTCGTCTAATGCGGGTGCTAAGACTCTCATCGATGTGATAGACAAGACGACTTCTCCTATGGGCAGCCGTCTGATGCGTCGCTGGCTTTCTCTTCCTTTGAAAAACAAGGAACAGATAACAGCACGTTATGATATAGTCGATTTCTTCGTTAATAATAATGAGTTGATATGCGCCTTCCAGGATGCTATACGACAAGTCGGTGACTTGGAACGTCTTATCTCAAAGGTATCCTTGTTGCGTGTCAATCCTAGGGAACTGCTTCAGGTGGCTCGTGCGCTCGATCAGGTTGAATTGTTAAAGAATCTTTGCAAGGAAAGCGAAAATCCTTGCATGCAGTTATATGCCGAACAACTTAATGTTTGCGATACAATCCGTCAGAGGATAAAGAAGGTGCTTAATCCAGAGTCACCATCGTTATTGTCGAAAGGCAATTATATTAATGAAGGTGTCGACGAAGAACTTGACAGCTTGCGAAACCTCTCTCGTTCTGGCAAGGAATATCTTACAGACATACAAAAGAGAGAAAGTGCAGCAACCGGAATATCTTCTTTGAAGGTTGGATATAATAATGTGTTCGGATATTATCTCGAAGTCACGAATCTTCATAAAGACAAGGTGCCTGCAGAATGGATCCGCAAGCAGACGCTGGCAAATGCTGAGCGTTATATCACAGAAGAGCTCAAGGAATATGAACAGAAGATACTCGGTGCTGACGAGAAAATACATGCGATAGAAGAACGTCTTTATTTTGAGTTGCTGAATGCCTGCTGCGAGTTCGTGGCTCCTATACAGCTCAACGCTTCCGTGATATCTAAGATCGACTGTCTTGTGAGCTTCGCCTGCGTGGCTTTGAAGAATAATTATGTCAAGCCAGTCATCGATGATTCTTATGTTATTGATATTAAAGAAGGTCGCCACCCTGTAATCGAACAGATGATGCCGGTGGGCGAGCAGTATATTTCCAATGATGTTTATCTCGATAGGGAAAAACAGCAAATCATCATCATCACCGGACCTAATATGTCGGGTAAGTCCGCTCTTTTGAGACAGACTGCTTTGATAGTGCTGCTGGCACAGATTGGCTGCTTCGTTCCTGCAGAGTCTGCTAGAATAGGCTTGGTCGATAAGATTTTCACTAGAGTGGGAGCAAGCGATAATATCTCTTCTGGCGAGTCTACTTTCATGGTGGAGATGAACGAGACCGCAAGTATCTTGAACAATATATCTAATCGTAGCCTCGTGCTTCTCGATGAAATCGGTAGAGGTACAAGTACTTACGACGGAATCAGCATCGCTTGGGCGATAACTGAATATCTTCACGAACATCCTCAATGCAAGGCGAAGGTGTTGTTCGCGACACACTATCATGAACTTATTGAGATGGAAAGTTCTTTCAAGAGGATAAAGAACTATCACGTCAGCGTGAAGGAGATGAACGACAAGGTTATCTTCTTGAGAAAGCTTAAGAAAGGCGGCAGTGCGCACAGTTTTGGTATCCACGTCGCTGCAATGGCGGGTATGCCTCGTAGGGTCATCGACAGAGCTGATTCATTGCTTGCGATGTTAGAGAAATCGCATTCTCATGAGAATCTGAATAATGCTGTCAAGGAGGTGAAGAACAACTGCGATATGCAGCTGAGTTTCATTCAGTTGGACGATCCGCTTTTGCTGCAGATTAAGGAAGATATCTTGAATACAAATATAGACACACTTACGCCGGTTGAGGCTCTCATGAAATTGAATGAAATCAAGAAACTGTTGAGCAAGGTGTGATTTTGACATTAATTAATAATGTGAATTAAAATTGTAAATACAAATATCGAGAGTTGGTTAATGAGGTTCGCCTGCTTCTCGACAAATTGATAAACCTAGAACCGTAATATGTTTTATGAGAAAAATAACTTTAATGCTAGCTGCTATATCGTTATTGTTTGTGTCTTTTTCTTGCAAAAACAGGACTAACGATATGACTTTCAGTTTTACTGATGCTGAAATTACACACAATTCTGTACAGTTTACAGTGACTCCATCTGATTTGGATCAGGAGTGGTTCTTTGGAATTCTTCCTTCATCTGATGTTGATGGCAAGGACGACGCTCAGATTATCTCAGAGACTATGGAGATGGATATCTTCTTCAAGCGAAGCGGAGTGTTGGACTGTCACGTGCAAAATCTTCTTGCTGAGACTGACTATGTTGCGTTAGCTTATGCTAGCGATAATGCTGAGAAGGTGGCTCGTTATGCTTTTAGAACTCTTGCTGAACCTGAAACACCAGAAAATCCTGAAGATCCAGAGAATCCAGAGATACCAGAAGACCCAGACACACCTGTTGACCCAGAGGAACCAGAAGATCCTGAAACTCCAGAGGAACCAGTAGCTCCAGTTGTTGAACTTGTCGTTGATAAGACTGTCATTAAGGATAATGGTACCGACGAGGCTACATTTACTGTTTATGTTGATGGCGTGAATTTGACAAGCGAATCTGTGATTTACAATATCACAGAAGGCAAGAATTTGGAAGGTAATGTCTTCGTGTCTGAAACTGCAGGCTTTTATGTGTTTTCCGCTACATACAATAGCTTCACATCAGAAGAGGTGAAGGTTCAAGTTAAAGAAGCACGTGCTTACGCTCCTGGCGATTTTTATAATGAAAACGGCGTGAAAGGCGTTGTGTTCCACCTCTTGGATGAAGAAGGAACTAGCGGCTATATCATGTCTATGGATGAAGCATATTTGGAATGGTCTACAGAATATGTATGGGCCAACTGCGTATCAGGTAATGGCAAGTGGAATACAGAAGACATGCTCAAATTTGGTGCTGACAAATATCCTGCAGCAAAATGGTGCGTCGATCACGGCAATGGATGGTATATGCCTTCTTCAACGGAATTGAATTTCATGTGGGATGCAGTAAGCAATGGCAAACACGTATTTGATGAAGAATTCATAAAGTTGTATAATGACAAGCTTGAGGACCCAATTAGCATGGATTATTACTGGTCATCAAACGAAACATCAGAAGATATGGCAGAGGTTGTGGCTTTCTTAGACCAAAGCGTGGTTTGTCTCAATCCTGTTAAGACAGCTTGTTTCAACGTTAGAGCTATCTATAAGTTCTAGTAATTGAAGATTTATAATAAAAACTGATATTTTTTTAGAGACGTTGCAGTGTTTTTTTTCGCTGTGACGTCTCTTTTTTTTATGTAGACAAATGTCCTAAATGATTCGGGGAAAAACGTTTGTTTTTACTAAAGTGTGATATTTCTTGCTTGAAAGAGTCTGAGGAAAGTAGAAAAAATACTGTTTTAGGAACTCTTTTGAAACTTTTTTTGAAACTTTTTTGCTTGTAAATTATAGATTATCAATGAGGAATAAAATATTTAAAAAAAAGTTTTAAAAGCACTTGCGTGTAATGATATTTTGAGTATCTTTGCACCATCAAACAACAATGCGGAAATAGCTCAGTTGGTAGAGCACGACCTTGCCAAGGTCGGGGTCGCGAGTTCGAGTCTCGTTTTCCGCTCTAGTCCCGATGAAATCGGGATTTTTTTTGACAGGATAAGTGCCTGAGTGGCGGAATAGGTAGACGCGCCGGACTTAAAATCCTGTGCCCATTTCGGGCGTGCCGGTTCGATTCCGGCCTCAGGTACAAAATAAATCGAGTTGCATATGCAACGAGAGAATGCGGAAATAGCTCAGTTGGTAGAGCACGACCTTGCCAAGGTCGGGGTCGCGAGTTCGAGTCTCGTTTTCCGCTCAAATCCCGATGAAAATCGGGATTTTTTTTATCCCATTGGTAACATTGAACCTTTAATTCCCAAATCCTAATCTTCTAAAGTTTTTCTGAGATTTTGAGTTGCTGAATTTATAACAAAAAAAATCCGTGCATCTAATACAAGATACACGGACGGGTATAAATGTTCTAGTGTGAAGCTTATTTAATGATCAATGGGATCGCTTGTATGTGTTCGATGGACTTCTTTGCGCCGTTATGCTGTTTTTCGTTTACAAGCTCTGTGTTTGCTCTGTAAGCTGCAGCAGAGGTTTTGCTTGGCATCTTGTCAGATGTTGTGAAATACAGTTCGGTGACAGGTCCCCATTCGTCGTTGATGTTCATGGCAGCTGCAATGGCAACGCAGGCAGTTCCTGGGTCTATCTGATAGTCTGTCGTTAATGTCTCATATTGATACCAGCCGTCAGTCTGCATAAATGGCTTGCTGAATAAGTCTTCTTGGTATCCGTCAACGTCTTTCTTGTAGTTTTCTGCCAGGATGACGTTGAATCTGTAAGCGCTTGTCTGGTCGTTTGGCGTGAAAGTGATGAATTGTGATGGAAGCATGACCCATTCGTAATTCTCATTCATCCATTCTTCTAATGTGTACACGCCAAGTGTGATGTCAACTTTAGCGATGCCTTCTCCTCCTGCACCTTTTGACTTGAAGTTAAATACTTTATAAGGAGCTCTGTTGCCATTGACGTCGAGAGCTTGGATATAGACTTCGTAATATGTGTTTGGCGATTGACTTGTGTATTGATATGTGTCGGTATTTTTGAATTCAAGGCCCCAGTCTTCAATCATATCGCCTGTGTTTTGCCAATCGAATGCGTAAGAGAACATGATGTATTGATAGTCGATGTTTCCTTCTTGGGCTACAAGCACGCTGTATTTAGAGACGTCGGAGTTTGGTGTGAACTTGAGTGTGAAGTCGTAGAGATTGTTTTCAATTACTTCCACATTGACGTCAGGGCTGCCAACGAGACCTTGTGCAGGTGTGGAGAATTTGGCTCTCACTACATCGCATGACAAACCGTATTCGTCGATGCCTACTGTTACGATAGCGTATTCTGTGTTGTGGTCTAATGATAGACCTGTTATTTCAACGTTTTCGAAATCTTGAGAATATGTCTCGGTTACGTTCTTGTCAAAATAATATATGAGGTCGTCGTCGCCGAATGTAGAGATTGAGTTGTAGTCCATGCACGCCATCTTGTATTCCACGCATGATGCTGTACGTTTGATGTCGAGAGTTACTGATGTTGCACAGCTGCTGATGATATTGACATCTGCAGCGACTCTGCCTTCGACGTTTTTGAATATCAAGCTGTCGAGTTCGTCAACGAGGAATTCTTCTTTTGTTCCGTTGCTTTTATGTAATATAAGGTTGTCGGAACTTCCTTTTTCAGCGAAGCTGATGCTGTCGATTTTATTCATTATATATATAACAGGGTCATTGCCTTTCTGGTGAAGGAAAAGTCTGTTACATTTTTTATTTTGAGCATTTAAACTGATGCCTGCAAATAATATGACTATAGCGAGTAAAAGCTTTTTCATTTTTTAACGAATTTTAAGGTTGTTGAATTGGTATTGACGAAATAGATGCCAGGACTGAGATGTGATACATTGATGCTTTCTCCGTTCCATTGAGAATGCTTGCTTACGAGTGTGCCGGTTACAGAGTAGATGCAGATGTCGGAGCCGTACATCTTTTCTGCGTCTTGTATCATCAAGTTGTCTTTTACCGGATTCGGTGAGATGCTTGCTGTTGAAGCGTTAGGTGTAGTTATTGAAGTACCTTCTTCGTTAAAGGCGATTTTTATTACATCTGAAAAATAAAAATCGTTGGAGATGTTGTCGTGATTCGTGATAACCAATTTCGTTGTCTTGAATTTGATGGCGGAAATGGTAGATACGTCGATTCGTACAGGTGAGTGATCTGAGTTGTTGAGGTAGATGCTGATCAGCTCATCTGCTTGGGAGTAAGAGCTGGTTAATAAAAGTAGACCAACGATTAAACAAAATTTTAACTTCATAAGTTTAGTATTTAATTGTTAAATGATTAACAAAGTTAGAAAAATTGTCTTAAACAAACAAGAAAAATATTATTAAACGAAATCATTTTTATAACTTTGCAAAATGAATTTTAATAAATAATTATGAAATACAAAATTGATATTTGGCACGAAGTCAAGAGCCACATTATTATTACATTGGCTATTATTTTATCAGCTATAGGCTGGTGTGTTTTTCTCATTCCTAACCAGATGTTGGGTGGTGGCGTTACAGGTCTCTCGACTATAATCTATTGGCTGACAGGAATCCCTACAGGTGTTATGATATTTATCTTGAATGCTATTCTTATTACGATGGCGTTTAAGTCTTTGGGAAAAAGATTCGCATTCAGCACTATTTATTCTGTTATAGTGACTTCGGTAGTGTTCTATGTGATGCAGGAATATATCGTTGACATTATGCAAGAACATTTGGGCAGTCTTCCATTGAGTGGAAATGAACATAGGTTGCTTGCTGCTTTGTTAGGATCGGCACTGAATGGTGTTGCCTGTGGTATTATTTTCCTTGAAGGTAGCAGCACCGGTGGAACTGACGTGGTTGCCGTGATGATAAACAAATATCGTAATGTGACAATAGGTCGTCTTTCCTTATTTATCAATGTGGCTGTTATTACATGTTCATATTTTGTTTACCAAGACCTTGAACTTTTGATTTATAGCTACGTCGGTCTTATGGTTACAAGCTACACTGTCGACTTGACTATGAACGGCAGCAAGCAATCAGTGCAGATGTTTATCTTTACATCAAAGCCTCATGAGATTGCCGACAGAGTAGGAGATGAGGTGCACCGTGGCGTGACAATGATAAAAGGTACAGGCTGGTATTCAAAGAAGGAATCTGAAATCGTGATGGTTGTGGTTCGTAAGACAGAGTCACAGAGAGTCATCAGAATCGTTAAGCAAGCAGACCCTGCAGCATTTGTTTCTGTCAACACCGTTATGGGAGTTTATGGAAAAGGATTTGAGATGATGAAGAAATAAGATTATAGAACTTTAAAACTTTAGAATTCTAGAATTTTAGAGTTCTAAAGTTCATAAAAAAAGCGGTCATTCGACCGCTTTTTTTTATTTGATACCGAGTTTTTTCTTGATGTCTTTTGGAAGAGCGTCTTTGTGAACAACGATATTCATAGTTTTGTAACGTACGAAAGCTTCTGAAGCGTATAATGAACCTTCGTATTTACCATAGTTACCCCATGAGTTCTTTACGATGAAGTAGTTGTTACCGAGTTGGTCTTTTGCTTTACCGTAGATGATCATGCCGTGGTCGTCTGTTGTTTCGTAGTTGTCATAAGCAACTTGACGATCTTTATCTGATACCCAGCGTTGTGGAGTTGGTTGTGAAAGAGCTTCTTTTGCTCTGTCAGCTGCGCTCATACCAATCCAACGTGCCATGTCAGTACCTGAGTCGTTGCTGCCAGCTGTTGCTTCAAGGTCAGGAAGAACAGCGATACCAGCGTTTTCACCTCTTAACCAACCTTTTTCACTTACGTCTGAACCCCAAGCGATAGTGTAACCATTATCGATAGCGTTGTTCATGACTTCCATGAATTCGTCGATTGGAAGGTTGTAAGCTGTACCCCATCTCCAGTTGTCTTGAACTTCGATGATGAAAGGTTTGTACCAGTCTTGGTGTGAGAATGATGCTAAGTTTACATAGTCTTCTGGGTTGAAGCCTGTTGATTCAGCGAATGATTTTGGAGTGTATTCTTTACCTTCATAAACGAATGTTTCTGGACATTCACCGATGTAAGCATTGAGGATACCTGCCATAGCTTCTTGCCAAAGTGGAGTACCTTCTGGGTTTGTTTGTAAAGTTTTGTTTGTGATGATACCTTCTACGAATGGGTCGCAAACGCTTGAGAATTCTGAGAAGTTAGAAAGTGTTTCACCGTGTTTAACACCAGCTGACAATTCTGCGTCTGGAACTAAACCGTAATGTTTGATACCGTAAAGTACATCGTAGAATGAACCGCCTTGTGAGAAAGAGATGTCACCATGTGTGCGAACTGTAGCTTTAGCGCGATCCATGTATGTGTGCCATACGATGAACATTTCTGAGAAGTCGTATTCACCTTTGCCCATACGTAATAATTCAGCTTCTACGAATGATAATGATGAATAGCACCAGCATGTACCAGCTGCGTATTGGTTTTTAACTGATGTAACAGGAAGTCTTACTTCTTCTGAGAAGATCCAGCCTTTTTCTTCTGGAGCTTGTTCTGCTTCTTGTGCATTTGCTAAGCATGGCATAACGAATGCTAATGCTGTTGCTGCTAAGAATTTTTTAAAGTTCATAGTGTTAATTTAATTTAAGTTAATAATTGTTTATAATTCTAATTTTGTTTTTATGTCTGATGTCAAAGCTTCTTTGTTGACAGTGAAGAACATGGTGTGGAGACGTACGAATGGTTCTGAGCAATACCAGTAGCCTTCATATCCGTAGTTGCTTGTCCATGAGTTTTTCACCTTATAGTATTTGTTGCCGTTTTGGTCGTGAGCGATACCGACGATGAGCATGCTGTGGTCGTCTGTTGTCTGACCGTTTTCGTATGCTTCTTGGTGCATTTCTTCTGTCACTTCTTTTTCTGGCATCAAGATTTCAAATTTATATAATGAAGCTGTGATGTCAGCGTCGCTCATCTTCTTGTATTTCTTGACGTCTGATTGTCTGATTTTTTCAACATTGTCTTCAAGAACAACACCTACGCCTGCGTTACGGCTGAAGCCTTTGTCGCTTACGTCTTGTGCCCAACCTACAGTATAACCGCTGTTCAATGCGTTGTCAAGTTCGTTCATCAACTCATCAAGTGGCATATTGTAAGTAAAGGTGTTTGTCCAGTTGTCTTGGATAGGCATGATGTAAGGTTTGTAGTTTTCGTGGTTTGTGAAAGCGCCAATCTGTACGTAATCCTCGATGTTGATAGGATATTTCTCTGCGAATGACTTGGCGTCGTATTCTGTACCTTCGAAAGTGAATGTAGCAGGAGTTTCGCCGAGATAAACGTTTAAGATTTCTTGAACCATATTAGGCCATGCCTTGCTGATTTTGCCGTTGCTTTGTTTGTTGACGATCTTGCCGTATTCAGCGAGGACAGTGTGTAACTCGCCGTGGTTGTGTGTCTTGTCACCTAAAACGAGTCCGTCGTAATTTTCGTTTGGCATCATGCCGTTTTCGTTGATGGCATATAAAACGTCGAAGACTTCGCCGCCAGGACTGAAGTTACAGGTTCCTTGCATGCGGACGTATTTCTCGAATTTGTTAGCATAAGCCCAACGAACGAGATACATTTCAGAAAGGTCGAGTTCAACATCGTATTTTCTCAATATCTCAGCTTCTACCATACCTAAACCAGCGAAGCACCAGCATGTGCCAGACTTGGCTTGGTTCTTTACTGAAGTGTGAGGGACGACGACATCGTCAGTGAATTGATACGCGCTTGATTGTGCGAAAAGCATTGATGTAATGCTGAAAACCAATGCTAATGATAAAACGAGTTTTTTCATAATTTTTTAAGTCAACGGACTACAGACTACGGTCAACAGACTTTTTGTGAAATTGAAAATTGAAAACTGAAAGTTGAAAATTTAATTTTCCATTTTCAGCTTTCAACTCAAAAAGCCAATGGCCAGTAGCCAATAGCCTTATTTTTTAATAAATCTTTTTACTGTTTCTCCGTTTTCTGTTTTAACTTTGATGAAGTAAACGCCTTCGTTGAAGTCAGAAACATTGATGTCTAATCTTGAATTGTTCAATGCAGCTGTTTCGTTGTAAACATTTACTCCTAAGATGTTGTAGATGTTAACTTCAGAGATTCCGAGGTTTGTATATACAGTGATGTTGTCAGAGACTGGGTTAGGGTAGACTTTGAAGAATCCTGTGCCTTCAATAAGTGATTCGCCTAATGTTTTTGCGCAAGCTTCTTCTGAAGGATCTGATTCTGTGTCAACGCCCATTGCTGTTACTGTATAGCAATATTCGGTGTTGTATTCCAAGTTTTCGATAACGTATGTTGTAGCTGTGATGTTTGCTATTTCTTCATCGTTGCAGTATACGAAGTAGCTGTTTGCGTTTTCAACAGCGTCCCATGTCAATTCAATTGAAGAGGTGCTGTTTGCTGTTGCTGTCAAGTTTGTTGGAGCCTTTATTGCGTTGAAGTCTTCAATTTCATCCTCGCTGAGGATTACAGAAACTTCTTCAGAGCGGTCTGATACGATTTCATTTTCAGCGTCGCAGATTGTCAATACAGAAATATATAATTCACCATCGGCATCTGAACCCTTAATGAATTCAGTTGTTGTGACATTGCCCATCCACATACCTTCTGGATAGTATTGTGTTGATACATAGATTGCATATCCGTCAGCGCCTTCAACAGCATCCCATGTGCAGATGAGTTTATATTTCTTTCCGAAATCTGGATTGTTTAATTCAACATCGACTTTAAGGTTTTCTGGAACAGGACAATCTTGTGCAAATAATGTTGCAGAGATGATTAGTGAGAATAATAAAAGTAATGATTTTTTCATAAGCTTAAATTTTAAATTAGTTTATAGTTAATCGTGGTTCAAAGTTACGAAAAAAACTGATACCCTCAGCAGCTGCGGAATAAAAAAAGACGCGCCTGAATTCAAGCGCGTCTTCTTCATATCAAATTGTCTTTATTCTTTAATGAAACGTTTGATACATACACCTTTATCACTCTCTATCTTAATGAAATAGATGCCGGATTTCAACTCTGAAATGTTGATAGCTGTTGGCTGTTGGCAGTTGGCTATTGGCAGTTGTCTTCCGTAGATGTCTAAAATGCTAACTTCATTGATCTCGTCTTCTGCATTGATGAAGAGAATGTCGTTTGCTGGATTAGGATAGATCTCGAATCTGTTTTCATAGTTTGCAACAAGGTTTGTTGTGTCACTGCCATTTTCGTCTTCGTTTTTAGGGAATGAAGAACTGATGACGCTGACTGATTTTCTGTTGTCATATAAAGCGACAGCTTCAACTACATAATAATCGCTGCTGATAGTTGTAGTATGTGATAACTCCTTGGTGTTGTTAGCGACTAATTCATTGTTGACATAGATATTATATCCTGTTGGATTGTTTCCTTCTGGTGCGTCCCATGTAATCTGCAAGTTGCCGTTTTCGTTTGTCACTTCAAGGTTTCTTACAGGATAAGGGTGTTGGGTATATTCGTAGATGAAACCGCTGTTGAATACTTCTCCGGTGACGATGTTTTGGATCCATACTGCTACTTCAAGGTCGTTCATTTCTTCTACGAAGGTGTTAGACATATCGTAAGAGAACTCGAGACGTTGGTGTTCTCCAAGCTGAACTTCGATGTCGTTGCCGTTGGCGTCGTTGAGCATCTTCATCATCACATGATAGAATTCTTTCTCGCCGTTAGTTCCGACATTGCCTGTAGTCTTCTTTTCATTGACAACAACAAAAGCCTTGACTTTTTTCAAGTCGATATATGACATGATGTCTGTAGTGATATTGATAGTCTTGCCTTCGACATTGAAAGCGCCTTTGATGTCGACGAAAGATGTGGTGTTATAACTTTCATCGAGTTGGTATTGTGATACGGCTGTAGAACCTAAGTTAGATCCGTCGAGGACTACGCGTGGAGCAGCGTTGACTCCGTAATATTCCTTTCTCACCTGACATTCTTCTGTGTTGTAAGGGTCGCCAGGAGCAGGGAAGTTCAAAGGATATTTTACGTAAGTGAATTTGCCAGGGTTACTATTTGTCAAGCTGTGCATGAGGTTGTCGACGCCAACGCAATAGGAACATGTTGAACTTGAGAAGTGTTCAATCATAGGCATTCTTTGTGTAGAACCTAAAGCCACATTGACTTCTTTTGTCATAGTGTTGTTGCTGAGGTCTTGGTCGTCTTTGTTGTTGACTGAAGTGATGTTGACGACGACATCATATTTGTTAGGAATAAGATAAATGTCCTGATCGAAAGTGAATTCTTTTGTGTCGTATGTCGCCATGTCAGTCTCGAACATCTGGCTGTATTTTACGCCGTCGATATTGTATTCGGCTTCGAAAGACTTGATGTTTTCAGCGCCTACATTCTGGACGGAGAACTTGACTGGTGTATTGCCGCTGCCGATGTTGTTAGGAATATCGATAGAAGCGAGTTTGGCATTGTTGGCATCTATTGTCATGACTTCGATATCATCGAAATACACAGCGTTGATGTTTGCTGAGTTGCCTTTGAAGAAGATGCAGATCATGACTTTTTCATTGTTCATGTCGTCGTTTGCAATCACCTTGCTGATGTTATGTTGGCCGTCTGAGTAGAAGCTTTCTTCATAACAGATTTCCCATTTCATTCCGTTGCTTGATGATGTGGCGATGCCTATCGTTGAAGGATAGGTGGTGTAGATGTCGACATAATGTTTGAAAGAAACTGTTATGCTGTCGACGCCAGTGAGGTTGAGTGTTGGGAATGTGAGTTTTGTGAATCCGTTATAGAAGACAGGAGAGTAATCCAACATCATTTCGTATGCGTCACCGCCGCAGAAACTTGTTTCAGAGAGCGACCAGTTCTGTGTGTTGCCGCCTGTTATCTTCCAGCCTTCAGGCATCTCAGCAGAGTCGAAAGTCTCTCTCAACAAAGTGCCTCTGTTCTGTGCAGAAACTGCTACAGATAATAATAATGCTAATGTTAATAATAATGTCTTTTTCATAATTTTTAAGTCTACGGACTACGGACTACGGACAATTGACTTTAATTATGAGTGGTTCAAAGTTCAATAGCCTTAGTTCAATAGCCTTAGTTTTTAATAATTCTTCTAACAATATTTCCTTCTTCAGTATTTATCTTGACGAAGTAAATGCCAGCGTTTAATTCAGACAAATCAATGGACAATGACTGTTGTCCGTAGTCCGTAGTCTGTTGTCCTACAATAACGCCAGTTATTGTATAAATGACGACATTTTCAATTTCTACTTCTGTATCTATGTAGAGCATGTCGTTAGCAGGGTTTGGATATATCTCTAATCTGCTGTTGAGTTCTTCAAGCATGTCGCCTGTCGCTGTGACGCATTCTTCTTTTGTCAAAGCTGATTTGTTGTTGTTGTCGAATACGGCTTTAACTTGATAGCAGCATTGGTCGCCTTTCAGGAAGTCGATGTCGGTGAATGATGTTGTTTCTACGCTTGCATAGTATTTCTTGTTGCGATATACTTCATAGCCGGTAGCGCCTTCGACAGCATCCCAAGAGACCACTATCTTTGATGTGTTGTCTGTCACTGTGAGGTTTTGAGGTACGCCAAACTCTGATGAGTAGATGTTGACAGTTCCTACTGATGTCATGGCGTTTTCATACAAAGCGACTACTTCAACTATGCAGAAGTCTGATTTGTCGACACTGAAAGATTTCTCTTGAGTGTTGCTTAATGTCAACTCGTTATTGATATAGAGGTTGTATCCGAGAGGTTCTGCGTTTTCTGGTTTGTCCCATGTTATCTTGAGTCTGTTGCCTTCAGTGATCTGGAGGTTTTCAACTGGATAAGGGTGGTTTGTATATTCATACAGATAATGGCTGTTGAAGATTTCTTTTGTCTTTATGTCTTGTACCCATACTGCCACTTCGAGGTCGTTGATGTCTTCCATGAAAGTGGTGCTCATGTCGTAAGTATATTCGAAGCGTTTGTAGTCGCCGGCTTTGATTGTTGTCTCGATGCCGTCGCTGCCGTTCATCATCGCCATCATGACGTGGTGGAATTCTGTCTCGCCGTTGCCGCCATATTCTACGATGTTTTCTGTTGTAGTCTTTTCATTTATGGTGATGAATGTTCTTACGTCGTCGAGGTTAACGTATGAAGCCACGTCAGCGATGAGAGTGATTGTGTTGTCTTCTGGATTTACGTTGAAAGCACCTCTTATTTCAGCGAAAGCAGGGACGTCGTATCTCTGTAACAATTTGGTTTGTGTAACATGCTGAGCAGTGCTTCCGCTGAGTTGTAACTCAGAATCGAGGAACACTTGTGGCACTGTAGATACATTATAGAACATACATTTGTCGTAGCTGTCGCTGATGAAATAAGGGTCGCCCATACCTGGCCAGTTGACTACATATTTAGTATAAGTGTATTTGCCAGGGTTGTTTGTTGTAACCTTTGTCATCAATTGGTTGATCAAAACGCAAGGAGCGCATGTTGAACTTGAGAAGTGTTCAATCATTGGGATTCTTTGTTTCTCGCCTAATGAAGCGTTGAAATATTTAGAAGCGGCATTGTCATCGGTATTGTCTTCACCGCCGTTAACGCTCAAGATGTTGACCTTGATGTTGTATGTTCCAGGGAGTATGTTTTTCTTGTCAGAGAAAGTAAATGTTGCTGTTCCGAAAGAAGCTATTGAAGCTGAGAATGTCTCTGTCACTGTTTCGTAGCCTTCCAATTCGTAGCTTGCAACGAGAGATTGGATGTTGTTGTTGCCCATGTTTTGTACGCTGAACTTGACATCCAATGGACCAGAACCGATTTTGTCGTAGATGTCGATGCTGTTCAATCTCACTTCTGAATTAGATTGTGCTTTGATTACGATATTGTCGAAGCACCATTGTGTGAAGTTGTATGATGTGCCATCGAAGAAGATGCAGAACAAGACGTTTTCTTTTCCCATGTCGGCTGTCACGATTCTTTCTTCAATGTTATATCTGCCAGGGACATTGTATTCCAATGACCAGCCTTCATTCCATGTGGCGCCGTTGTCGGATGATGTGGCGATACCTAACTTGGCTTTGTAGTTTTGGTCATAGTTTTCGAAATAATGACTCATTGTCAATGTCACGCCTTCAACATCTGTGAGGTCGACGGCTTTGGTAACGAGACGTGTCGTTCCTTCAAACTGAGGTCTCCAGTCTAGCTTGGCTTCGTTAGGCTCGCCGCCAGCATTATTGCTGCTGCTTATCGACCAGTTTTTCTGAGCAGCACCCATGATGCTCCAGCCTTCTGGCATCTCTGCTGAATCGAATTTCTCGTCAATCAATTGTGCAAATATCGTTGTTGAGAACAATAATGCTAATGTGAGAAGTAATGTCTTTTTCATAATTTTTGTCTTTAGACACACGACCGTATGTATTGTTATTTTTTAATAAATCTTTTAACTATTTCTCCTTGATTTGTATTTATCTTAACGAAATAAATACCTGCATTTAATCCGGACAAATCAATGGACAATGACTGTTGTCTGTTGTCTGTTGTCTGTTGTCCAACAATAACGCCAGTTATTGTATAAATGACGACATCATTGATTTCAGCTTCTGTCTCGATATAAAGTCTGTCGTTGGCAGGGTTAGGGTAGATGCCGATGTTAGCAACTGTTTCATCAATGCCGGCAATGTCCAAGAACACTACACATGCTTCTGAATGTTCTGATTCTTCAGAGTCGCAGTTTGATGTTATTGTATAACGGTATGTTCCGCTCTTGTCGAAGCCTGTTACGAATGATGTCTCGTTAACGTCGCTGAGTTTTTCACCGTTTACATAGACAGTATAGAAATCAGCTTCGTCGACTTCGTCCCATGTCAAGGTGACTTTGTGTTTATAGTCGAAGTCTTCTGCGAAAGGTTCCAAAACGTAGTTGACGTTAACAGGAGCTTGGCAGCCGACGATGATCTTGTTTGCTGCACCTATTGATTTGATGTCGTTTTCATATAAAGCGACAACTTCAACGCCATAGAATCCTTCTGCGTTTTCTACTGTATATGATAATGCTGTTGTGTTTTCCAATGTCAATTCGTTGTTGACGTATAAGTTATATCCGACAGGGCTGCCTTTTTCTGGAGCTTCCCAGCTGATAGTGAGATTGTCGGAGTTTGTCAACTGAAGGTTTTGTACAGGATAAGGATGTGAGCAGTATTCATATAAATATCTGCTGTTGTAGATTTCTTTAGTTTCGATGTCTTGGATCCATACTGCAACTTCGAGGTCTTCAATTTCTTCAACGAATGTCAATTCCATTTCGTGGTTGAATTCGAAACGTTGGTATTCGCATGCCTTGAGGTCTGTTGAGCTGCCTTTAGCGTCAGGGAACATCTTCATCATGACGTGATGGAATTCCTTGAGACCATTGGTGCCGATGTTTTCTGTAGTCATCTTTTCATTTACAGAAATGTATACGTTTACGTTGTTGATGTCGATGTAAGACATTACGTCTGCCACTACACTGATATTTGTGCCGTCGATGTTGAAAGAACCTTTGATGTCGATGAAAGCAGGTTCGTTGCAGATCTCATCTAATTCTTCTTGTGTGACAGCATTATAGCTGCGGCCGATGCCATTATAAGCCAAGAAAGGAACGCTGCTAACGTTGTAGAAGTTCTTTCTCACACCGCCTTCTGCTGTGTAATAAGGGTCGCCTGGAGAAGGCCAGTTCATGACATATTTTGTATAGACGTATTTGCCTGGATTGTTGGCTGTCAGCTCTTTCATTGTGCCGTCTAATATAACGCAAGAAGCGCATGTAGAACTTGAGAAATGTTCTATCATAGGTAATCTTTGTGTCTTGTTCATAGCGACGCGGATGTTCTTGCGAACGCTGTTGTTTACCTTATTCTGATCTTCTTGTCCGTTGACGGAAGTGATGGTGATCTCGCTGCTGTAGTTGTCAGGAGTGATGTTGATGGTTTTTTCGAAGGTGAATTGTTTTGTCTCAAATTGAGCCAATTCAGTTTCGAAGTTTTCTGTTATTGTCTCGCCGTTCATGACGAATTCTGCTTCGAAAGATGTTATGACGTCGCTGCCTGTGTTTTGTACTGTGAAGCTGATGCTGTTGTCGCCAGCTGGAACGATGTCGCCCATGTCGATGCTTTGAGCTTTAGCGTCGATGGCTTCTGTAGAAGAAATTTCTATATCGTCGAAATACCAGCCGTTGATATTATTAGAGTTGCCTTGGAAATAGATGCAGAACATGACGTTGTCTTTTCCCATATCAGCGTTCTTCATAGTTGCGATGACATTGTATTGGCCGCTTTCTGAATATGTCAAAGACCATGCTTTGTTCCATGTCTGTCCGTTGTTGGAAGATGTAGCGATGCCGATAGCGCCAGAGATGGTCTTTTTGTCGAAGAAATGACGGAATGAAACAGTGACTGTTGATAAGCCTGTCAAGTTAACAGGAGTTGTTATTATGCGTGAAGCGCCTGAGACCTCAGGTTCGTTGCTGAACTTTAATTCGTTGGCTTCACCGCCAGCTCTGTTGGTTGTGGAAATTGACCAGTTGTCGACACAGTTGTCAGTTGTTTTCCAACCAGCAGGGAGAGACATTGAGTCGAAGGTCTCTCTTAAAAGCACTGATCTGCTCTGAGCAAAGATCGATGCTGAAATGAATAATGCTAATGTAAGTAGTAATGTCTTTTTCATAATTTTTGTCTTTAGACACACGACCGTGTGCCTCTACAGGAGTTTTCTTGTAGAGACATACGTCCGTATGTCTTGTTATCTTTTAATAAATCTTTTAACTATTTCTCCTTGATTTGTATTTATCTTAACGAAATAAATTCCAGCGTTTAATTCAGACAAATCAATGGACAATGACTGTTGTCTGTTGTCTGTTGTCTGTTGTCCAACAATAACGCCAGTTATTGTATAAATGACGACATCATTGATTTCATCTTCTGCTTCGATATAGAGTCTGTCGTTAGCAGGGTTAGGGTAGATGTTCAATGAAATGTTGTTTTCAACGATAGATGTTGTGTTTGTTTCAGTTTGGATGCTGTTTATCGCAGCTGCTGATGTCTTGCCGTTTTCATATACTGCCACGGCTTTCACTACTGTCATTCCAGATGCGTCGTTGATAGTATATGTCAATTCGGTGCTGTTTTCTAATGCTAAAGCGTCGTTGACGTATACGTTATATGCTATTGGAGTTCCTGTTTCTGGTGCTTCCCATGTAGCGACGATGTTTTTGTCTGTTTCGTTGTATGTGAGTTGCAAGTTCTTTGCTGGATAAGGATGGTCGGTGTATTCATACATGAAGTTACTGTTGTATATCACAAAGTTATCATAGTCTTGGATCCATACTGCGACTTCAAGGTCGTTGAGTTCTTCCATGTATGTATCGTTCATGTCGTATGAGAATTCGAAGTGTTGTATTTCGCTTGCCTTGAAATCCAATGTTGTTCCTTCTGCGTCTGGGAACATCTTCATCATGATGTGATGGAATTCTGTCTCGCCGTTGCCGCCTACATTCTTTGTAGTGGTTTTTTCATTGACAGAAACGAAAAGTCTCTTGTTATATAAGTTCATGAGAGGCAATACGTCGATGCTGATTTTGATTGTGCTGTCTGCTTCGTTAACGTTGAAAGCGCCTTTGAGTTCGATATAAGCTGGCACATTGTAAGCAGCTTCGAAGTCTTTGTCAGAGATGAAAGTGTTGCCGTATAAGTCGCCTTCAAAGAATACTGTTGGGATGGCGTTAACATCATTATAATATAATTTCTTCACTCTGCTTTCTTCTGTTTTGTAAGGGTCGTCGTAAGGCCATGTGTTGAATGGATATTTAACGTAAGTGTACTTGCCGTGATATTTCTCTGTGAGGAGAGACATTCCATCGTTGACCATAGGACAAGCGGCGCAGTTTGAACTTGAGAAGTGTTCGATCATAGGTTGTCTTTGTACTGATCCAAGTGCGATGTTGATTTCTGATTCCAATACGTTATCTGAGGTGATGTCTTCTTCTCCGTTGACATTTAAGATAGATACTGTAAGTTTATGAGAACCTGGGAGCAAGTCGACTTTCTTTCCAAAAGAAAATTGTTTTTCCTTTAATGAAGTGAGGCTTGTTTCGAATGTTTCAACGACAGCTTCGTTGTCATCTATTTGGAAGCTTGCTGTGAAAGTGGTGATGTCTGTGCTGCCTGTATTCTTTGCTGTGAAAGTGATTTCGTTGCCTGTAGCGCTTGCGATTTCTGGCATATCGATAGTCATCAATCCGAGGTTGAGTTTGTCTAATGTGTAGATGTCGATATCATCGAAATACCAACCGTTCATATATCCTGAGCTGCCTTCGTAGAAGATGCAGAACTTGACATTATCTTTTCCCATATCAGGAGTAGATATTGTTCTGACAATGCGGTGTTGTCCTTGGTTGCTGTTGGCGTAGGTGTTTTCTAAGGCTACGTTCCATGTCTTGCCGTCGTCGGATGTTGTTGCAACGCCCATCTTGTTGGCAATGTCTTGGTAGTTGTCCAAGAAAGCCTTGAAAGATACGACTATCTCAGTGACACCTGTGAGGTTGATGGCAGGTGATATCGCTCTTGCGATGCCATCGAACTGTGGCTTCCAATAGAGTTTTAATTCGTTGGCTTCGCCGCCTGCTTGGTGTGAATTTACAATCTCCCAGTTCTCAGCGCTTGTGTCGCCTTCAACTTCGAAAGTCCAGTCTGATGGAAGTTCTTCTGAGTCGAAATACTCATGGATGAACATTGCTCTGTTTTGTGCAAATATCGTTGCTGAGAACAATAATGCTAATGCTAAAAATAATGTCTTTTTCATAATTTTAAAAGTCAACGGACTACAGACTACTGACAACAGACTTTTTGTGAAATTGAAAATTGAAAACTGAAAGTTGAAAATTTAATTTTCCATTTTCAGCTTTCAACTCAAAAAGCCAAGGGCCAGTAGCCAATAGCCTTATTTTTTAATAAATCTTTTAACTATCTCTCCTTCTTTACTATTTATCTTAACGAAATAAATTCCAGCGTTTAATCCAGAAACGTTAACACTTGTCATATCTTGGTGACTTGGTGTCTCGGTGACTTGGTGTCTTCCGTAAATGTCATAAACTGTAATTCCTACAATCTCGCCTTCTGCCTCGATATAGAGTCTGTCGTTTGCTGGGTTAGGGTAGATGCTGATATTGTTTTCTGTGATATCTTCTATCTTGTCGCCTGCAACGATTTCTTTTACGAGGCCTACTGATGTCATGTCGTTTTCATAGACAGCCACGACTTCAACATATTTGTTGTTTTTCAATTCTGCAGAATATTCGAGAGATGAAATCTTTTCAGCTGCTAGTTTGCCATTGAGATATACGTTATATCCTACAGGGTTTCCTGCTTCAGGTTTTTCCCATTTCACTGTCAACTTATTGTCAGCAAAGACATTGATGTTTCTGACAGGATAGCAGTGACTTGTGTATTCGTAAGCGTAATGGCTGTTGAATATTTCTAGTGTCTCGTCGTTTTGTAACCATAAAGAGACTTCTAAATCGTTGATGTCTTCCATGAATGTGTTAGACATATCGTAAGTGAATTCAAGGCGTTTGTATTCGCCGGCGTTGATGCTGACATCTGTTCCTTGATCGTCGCTTAACATCTTCATCATGACGTGATGGAATTCTTTTTCGCCGTTGGTGCCAGTGTTGCCTGTTGTTGTCTTTTCATTGACTGATATATAAGCCTTGAGGTTTTCGGCATTGAAATAAGTCATGAAGTCGGCTGTGACATTGATGGTGTTGCCTGTGACATTGAATGAGCCTCTTACGTTAGCGAGAGCTGGTGTGTTGTAGCTGTCGTTTAATGTCTCGTCATTGAGCTCTGTCTTGTCGATGAGCTTTCCGTCGAAATATACTTGAGGAACGCTGTTGACACCGTAATAAGACATCTTTGTTCCGACTTCTGCTGTATAATAAGGGTCACCTTTGCCTGGACCGTTTACTGTATATTTAGTATAGGTATATTTCCCTTTGTTGTTGTCGGTGAGTTCAGACATGGTGGAATTTACTGCTACGCAAGGGCCGCATGTGGAACTTGAGAAATGCTCTATCATAGGAGTTCTTTGTGTGCCGTACATGGCGATGCCGATAGCCTTTGTCAGGCTGCTGCTTGTGCTGAGGTCGTCGTCATTTACTCTGAATATCTCTATTTCGATGTCGTAGTCTTCTCCAAAAGCGAATTCGTATTGGTCTTCGAATGTGAATTGTTTTGAATCGAGATAATTTATTTCTGAGTAGAATGTCTCAGATAATACTTCTTCATCATTGATGATACATCTTGCTTCGAATGATTTTATTGTTGTTTCACCTACATTCTTTACAGTGAAGTCGATTGGGCATTCGCCTTGAGCGATGTATTCTGGGACGTCGATGCTTGTGGCTTCGATGCCGATGCTTTCTACTATATATACCTTGAAGTTATCGAAGTAGATGCTTTGTATAGCAGAAGAGTTGCCTTCGAAATAGAAGCAGAATTTGATGTTCTGTTTGCCCATGTCAGGACTGCTGATGTTTTTAAGTATGGAGACTTGTTCAGTAGCGGTATATTCTTCTGACCAGACGTCGTTCCATGTGGTGCCGTTGTCTGATGTCGTTGCCACACCAACTTTAGCGGTGCCGCTGAACATGACGACGTATACGTCTAAGGACAACATTGCGCTGCTCACGCCTGTCAAGTCGATGGCAGGAGAGACGAAGCGAGCTGTGCCGTTGAACCAAGGGCTCCATGAGAGCTGCATCTCGTTAGGCTTGCCGCCAGCGCCGAAGCTAGGAGAGACATACCAGTTGTTGGTGCCGACACCAGCTTTGGTCCATCCATCAGGGATTCCGCTGTCGCTGAAATCTTCATCGATGAGATTGATGGTGTTCTGTCCCAATGCTATCATCGAGAATAATAAACCTAATACTAAAAATAAAGACTTTTTCATAATACCTTTTTTAAAGTCAACAGACTACGGACTACTGACAACAGACTTTTTGTGAAATTGAAAATTGAAAACTGAAAGTTGAAAATTTAATTTTCCATTTTCAGCTTTCAACTCAAAAAGCCAAAAGCCAGTAGCCAATAGCTTTATTCTTTAATAAATCTCTTTACGGTTTCTCCGTTTACAGTATTTATCTTAACGAAATAAATACCAGCATTCAATTCTGATACGTTAATAGAGATTCTGAGATTTTGAGATTTTGAGATTCTGAGATTCTGAGCTCTTCCATAAACATCATAAATGACGATTTCTTCGATCTCGCTTTCAGTTTCGATATAAAGTCTGTCGTTTGCTGGGTTAGGGTAGATGTCGCAGCTTGTCATGAGGTTTTCATTGACGCTTTCCCATTTGTTTTCCATGACTTTAACAACGCTTACCGATGTTCTTTTGTTTTCATAGACAGCTACGACTTCAGCGATATGCGTTTTACCGTCACGCAATTCCTCGATAAGTTCTGTCTCTTCGGAGTGATAATTTAACTTATTAGCTTCATTTTCTGCGATCAATTTGCCATCAATATAGATGTTGTAAGCAATAGGGTTGCCGTTTTCAGGAGCTTCCCAGCTGATATATACTGCGCCAGTGCAGTCAAGGATTATTTCTGCTTGCAAATTTTGAACAGGATAGCAGTGATCTGTATATGCGTAAGCGAAGCGGCTGTTGTATATTTCTTTTGTCTCGTAGTTTTGTAACCACAAAGCTACTTCGAGGTCGTTGATGTCTTCCATGAATGATTTTTCCATATCATAAGAGAATTCGAGACGTTGGTATTCGCCGGCTAAGATGCTGATGATGTTACCTTCTGGGCTTTCTAACATCTTCATTGTGATATGGTGGAATTCTGTCTCGCCGTTAGAACCTGTGTTTTTTGTTGTAGTCTTTTCGTTGACAGATATAAAGGCTCTTACGTTATCCATTGTGATATATGACATGAAGTCGGCTGTGACTGTGATGGTGTTGCCAACAACATTGAATGCGCCTTTGATGTCGGCGAATGTCTGTGTTCCGTAAGCAGCGTTGAGAGCGTCAGGTGTCACTACAGAATATCCTTGTGAAACGCCGTCGAGGTAGAGTTCAGGAGCGTTTTGGACTTCGTAGTAATCTACTCTTGTCTTGCATTCGTTTGTTGCATAAGGGTCGCCGAGGCCAGGCCATTTGACAGGATATTTTGTGTAGGTGTATTTTCCAGGGTTCTCGCTTTCTACTTGAAGCATCATAGCGTTAGCGCTGACACATGGACCGCATGTTGAGCTTGAGAAGTGTTCAATCATAGGAATCTTTGAAGCGTAGCCCATACCGACTGCGACGTCTTTTTCTAAGAAATTGTTGCTTTCGTTGCTGTCGCTGCCACCGTTTACGGATAAGATTTCTAAGCTTACGCTATATGTGTCAGGTGTTATGTAAGGTATTTTTGAGAATGTGAATTCTTTGATTGCTAATGATTCGATATCTTGTTCGAATGTTTCAGTGATGACGTGGTCACCCATTGTGACTCTTGCTTCAAATGATGATATAGCTGCAGAACCTATATTCTGTACGTCGAAAGAAATTTCGTGTTCGCCGTAGTTGCTCATTTCTGGAACGTTGATGTTTACCAATCCGAGGTCAAGATCGTCTTGTGATGAGATGACGATGTCGTCGAATGACCAGTCGTTCAAAGCGCCAGTGTAGCCTGTGAAGTATAAGCTGAAATAAACATTTTCCTTGCCCATGTCAGGAGTGCTGATGAATTCAAACACTTCATAATTACCTGTTTCCATGTATTCTGCTTCCCAGCCTACATTCCAGTTGATGGTGTCGACAGATGTAGCTATACCTATAATATATGGGCTGAATGGGTCGATTTGGTTTTCGAGATAATGTTTGAAATTGACCACGACCTTCTCTGCGCCTTTGAGGTTCACTGCAGGCATGGTGACGCGTGATGTCTCGAATAAGACAGGAGGCATGAAGTAGAACTTCAATTCGTTGGCTTTGCCGCCTGCTTTGTTGGTCTTTGAAATGCTCCAGTTGTCTTTGCCGACTTCAGATACAGTCCAGCCTTCTGGCCAGCTGTCGCCATCGAAGCTTTCATTCAAGTAAGCATGGCCTTGTGAAAATGCCATGGCTGAAAATACTAATGCTAATGTAAGTAATAAAGTCTTTTTCATATTTTAATTTTTAATTATTTGTTTCACAATATTTCCTTTTTCAGTATTTATCTTGACGATATAAATGCCAGCGTTTAATTTAGCAACATCGATTGAGATTCTAAGATTCTGAGATTCTGAGATTCTGAGATTTTGAACTCTTCCATAAACATCATAAATGACGACATCATTGATTTCAGCTTCTGCTTCAATATAAAGTCGGTCGTTTGCAGGGTTAGGATAGATGTTGCATTTTGTTTCTTTGTCTTCTATGACATTGTCGCCATAAGCATGTTTTTTTGCTACGCCTACTGATGTCTTTCCGTTTTCATATAATGCCACTACTTCAACGAAGAATAGTTTGTCGTTAGATGTGGTGTTATATGATAATTCTGTTGTGTTTTCCAATACTAATTCGTTATTGACGAAAACATTATATCCGATAGGATTTCCTTTTTCAGGTGCTTCCCATGTGACGTTTCTGTTGTTGCCGTTGACATTGAGTTTAAGGTTCTGTACTGGATAGCAGTGTGATGTATATTCATAAGCATAACGGCTGTTGTATACTTCTTTTGTCTCGTAGTTCTGTAACCATAACACTACTTCCAAGTCGCCGATGTCTTCCATGAATGTCTCGGTAATATTCAATGTACATTCCATGCGGTAATATTCTCCGGCTTTGATATTGATGATTCTGCCTTCAGCATTGTCGGCCATTGTCAATGAGATGTGATGGAATTCTGTCTCGCCGTTTTCAGAAACGTTCTTGGTAGTGGTTCTTTCGTTGACGGAGACATAGGCTCTTACATTATTAATATTAACATACGACATGAAGTCGGCTACTATTCTTATTGAGTCGTAGTCTACGTCGAAAGCGCCTTTGATGTTGACGTAAGCTGGCACCTCATATTGAGCGTTGAAGTTCTGAGCCTTGATGGCGCCGAATCCTTGGTTGCTGCCGTCGAGGAAGAGGTGAGGAGCTGATGTTACGCCGTAATAGAGTGTCCTTGTCTTTGCATATTCTGTGTTATAAGGGTCGCCAGGATATGGGAATGACAATGGATATTTTACGTATGTATATTTGCCAGGGTTGTTGTTAGTGAGGCTGTTCATTTCTATGTTGACTTCTTTGCAAGGTCCGCATGTGGAGCTTGAGAAATGTTCAATCATAGGAATGCGTTGTGTGAAACCCATTGTGACAGCGAAACTCTTGTTTAAGTAGTTGTTGCTTTCGTCATTGTCGGCGCTGCCGTTAACCTTAGTGATGTTTATAGGAAGACTATAATCTCCAGGGTTAAGGTTTAACGTGTTCTTTAATGTGAATTGTTTTGTCTCGAAAGGAGCGAGTTCTGTCTCGAATGTCTGAACGTCCATAGTGCCGCAGTAGCTGTCAGCTATATTGGATGTCTCGATCTGGAATGAGTTGACAGTCTCCTTGCCGATGTTCTGTACTGTGAACTTCACTTCTGTCTCGCCGGCTTCAATGATTTCTGGGACGTCGATGCTGACCATTCTGAGGTCGATGCTTTCTTGAGTGAATATCTCGATGTCATCGAAATGCCAGCTGTAGAGGTTGTAGGAATCACCTTCGAAAAAGATGCAGAATTTCACGTTTGACTTACCCATATCAGATGTGCTGATAACTTCATTGACGACGTATTGTCCTGTATTGGAATAAGTCTGTGACCAAGCTTCGCTCCATGTTCTTCCATTGTCTGAAGATGTGGCGATGCCAATCTTGCTGGAACCAGAGAAGTTGTCAAGATAATGTTTGAATGAAACAGCTACGCTTTCTATGTTTTTGAGATTTACTGATTTGAAGGCGAGATGAGAGACGCCGTCAAAACCAGGATCGAAATATAACATAAGCTCGTTACATTCTCCGCCAGCTCTGTTGGTAAGAGATATTTTCCAGTTTGGAGTTCCTGAATCATAGACTGACCAACCGCTAGGGAGTTTCGTTGAGTCAAATGTCTCCTTCACAAGAAAAGATCTTTCCTGAGCAAAGATCGATACCGATAATATCAATGCTAGTGTAAGTAGTAATACTTTTTTCATAATTTTTGTCTTTAGACACACGGTCGTATGTCTTGTTATCTTTTAATAAATCTTTTAACTATCTCACCTTGACTTGTGTTTATCTTAACGATATAAATGCCAGCATTTAATTCATCAACATCGATTGAGATTCTGAGATTCTGAGATTCTGAGATTTTGAGATTTTGAACTCTTCCATAAACATCATAAACACTAACTTCCATAATCTCAGTTTCTGCTTTAATATAAAGTCTGTCATTTGCTGGGTTAGGATAGATGTTGCATTTGTCTGCTTCTATCTCATTTACGTTCAAGACATCGCTGACTACGCCTATTGCGCTTACTGATCTCTTGCTGTTTGGATATATAGCAACGACTTCAACATAGTGTGTCTTGCCGTCATAGACATTCCATACAGAAGCATTGTCGGTGATTGTCAAGCCTCTTACGTTATCTTTTACTAATACACCATCGATGAGGATGTTATATCCGTCAGGCAATGTGTTGCCTTCTGGAGCATCCCATGTGAGTTTTAATTTTGGATCTTCGTCAATGGTTGAGATGTTCAAGTTTTGTGCAGGGTAGACGTGGTCGGTATATTCGTAAGCGAAGCGGCTGTTATATACTTCTTTTGTCTTTGTATCTTGAATCCAGATCGCTACTTCAAGGTCGCCGAGTTCTTCCATGTTAGTTGTTGTCATGTCGTGGGTATATTCAAAGCGATAGTAATTTCCTGCTTCTATGCTTGTTTTGTTTCCGTTTGCTGAACCTAACAACTTCATTAGGATATGATGGAATTCTGTTTCGCCGTTAACGCCAACGTTTTTTGTTGTGGCTTTTTCATTTACAGAAATATATGTCGCGATATTGTTGATGTCGGTATATGAGAAGACGTCTGCTATGACTGTGATTGTAGAATTTTCTTCATTGACGTTGAAACTGCCTCTGATGTCGAGGAATGAAGGTTCGTTGTAGCTCTTGTCTAATTTCTCTTGTGGGAGTGGATCTTCAGCTAAAGTTCCGTCCAAGAATATCATAGGGACATTATTGACGCCATAATATACACGTCTTTTGTTACAGTCGGAGATGTAATAAGGGTCGCCAGGAGCTGGACCGTTCATTGGATATTTGACGTATGTGTATTTGCCAGGGTTCTTGGCTGTTAAGGTATCCATGTTTTTGTTTGTGAAGACGCAAGGATAGCATGTTGAACTTGAGAAGTGCTCTATCATAGGAATTCTCTGGCATGTTCCGAGTTTCACGTCGATGTCTTTGGTTTTTATGTTGTTGTCGATATAATTATCGTTACCGCCGTTTACTGATGTAATCTCTACGTTTAACTTATATTCACCGATGGTTACAAACAATGGAGTTTCGAATGTGAATTGTTCTGATGCGAAAGTCTCGATATTTGTTGTGAAAGTCTCTGTGACGTATTCGTCTTCGCCTTCGATCTGGTATTTTGCTTCGAAAGATGTGATGGTGTTCTTGCCTAAGTTTCTAGCTGTGAAAGAGACTTTGTTATTGCCGTTGCCTAATCTGTCGTATGTGTCGATGCTTAATACTTCAGCATCTGTTTCTTCTTGATTGAAGATGATGATGTCGTCGAACTGCCATGAGTTGATGTCGTTTGTTGATCCTTCGAAATAGATGCAGACCAAGACGTTTTCTTTTCCCATGTCGGTTGTCTCGACAACTTCATTGACGACGTATTTTCCTGTTGCGTTATAGGCTTGGCTCCATCCTGTGTTCCATGTAGTTCCGTTGTCAGAAGATGTAGCGATGCCGAGGGTGCATACGTTGCTGTAATATGGGTAATAGTCGAAGTAATGTTTGAAAGACACTACGATAGATTCAATGCCTGTTAAGTTGAGGGCAGGTGTCGCCATGCGTGATGTTCCTTCGAATACAGGATCCCAGTATAAGTCGAGTTCGTTAGGAGAACCGCCGGCTCTGTCGGTTGCTGTCACGCTCCAGTTCTTGTTTCCGACGCCGAAGACAGACCAGCCGCTAGGCAATGACTTGCCGTCAAAAGATTCAGAAAGGAGTGTGCCTCTGTTTTGTGCAAATGATGCTACTGATAACAATAATGCTAATGTAAGTAGTAAAGTCTTTTTCATAATTTTTGTCTTTAGACATACGGCCGTATGTCTTGTTATTTTTTAATAAATCTTTTAACTATCTCTCCTTGATTTGTATTTATCTTGATGAAATAAATTCCAGCGTTTAATTTGGAAACATCAATTGAGATTCTGAGATTCTGAGATTCTGAGATTCTGAGATTTTGAACTCTTCCATAAACATCATAAACACTAACTTCCATAATCTCAGCTTCTGCTTTAATATAAAGTCTGTCGTTGGCAGGGTTAGGGAAGAGTATGAATGATGATTCTAACTCTGTTAAGCTTTCGCCTAATGTCTTGACGCATACGACTTCAGTATGTTCTGATTCTTGGTCTTCTAATACTGATGTCACTGTGTAGCAGTATTCTGTGTCGTATTCAAGACCTTCGTCTGTATAGTTTGTAGCTGTGACATTTTTGACGAATGCATTGTCGCGGTATACGTTATAGCTTGTTGCGTATGCTGCAGAGCTCCATGTCAGACGTATTGAAGATGTGCTTGTTGGAGCAGCTGCTAAGTTGCGAGGAGCTTCTACTGTAACGTGGTCGTCTGCTTCTCCAAACAGTTTTGCTACGCCGACAGATGTCTTTCCGTCTTTGTAGACAGCGATGACTTCAGCGGTGAACGCCTTTTCTTCTGTACTGAAATTATAAGACAATGTTGTTCCGTTCTCTGAAACGAGTTGTCCGTTGATGTATACTTTATAAGACGCAGGAGTTCCTTGTTCAGGTGCTTCCCATGTCAAAGTCTTCTCGTCATCGTTTTCGTTTAAGCTTAAGTTTTGGATTGGATAACAGTGATCTGTATAAGGATAAGCGAAATGGCTGTTATAAATTTCTTGTGTCTCAGGATTTTGTAACCATAAAGCTACTTCGAGGTCGTTTATCTCTTCGACATTTGTCAATGACATATTGTGAGTGAACTCTAATCGTTGGTATTCGCCTGCTTTGATGCTGACAGGGTTTCCAGTCTTTGACTTTAACATCTTCATCATGATATGATGGAATTCTGTCTCGCCGTTAGAACCTATGTTTTTTGTTGTAGTATTTTCATTGACAGTGACATAAGCAACGACATTGTTCAATGTTATGTATGACATGAAGTCGGCGATGACGTAGATGTTGTCTCCTTCGATAGAGAAAGCGCCTCTGATGTCTGCGTAGGCAGGAGTGCTGAGTCTTTCATCTAACATCTCTTGTGTGAGGTAGTTGCTGCCTTTGCTTCTGCCGTCTAAGAAGATGTTTGGCACGCCTGTCACTCCGTAGTCTTGTACTCTTTGTGTAACTTCGAAGTTGTTGTAAGGGTCGCCTGAAGTAGGGAATTTGGTGTAGGTGTATTTACCTTCGTTATTGCTTGTGAATGTGTGCATCTGTTGGTTGACGGCTACACATGGTCCGCATGTAGAGCTTGAGAAATGTTCTATCATAGGGATTCTCTGTGCGTTGTTGAATGCAACGCTGACACTCTTCTCGATGTAGTTGTTGCTTGCGTTTTCATCTTGATTGCCGTTGATAGACATGATTTCTACGGAAATAAGATAAGGAAGGTTTCTTGCGATAGCATTGAAGGTCTGGTCTTTATATGTGACTTTTAAAGTCTCTGAGTTGTTGATGTTTTGTTCGAAAGTTGCTGTCGCTGCTGATTCCCAGTTGCTGGCTTTGATCTTGGCTTCGAATGATTCTACTGCTGCAGTTCCAAGGTTTTCAACGATGAATGATATTTCTCTTTCACCAGTCTCAACCATATTTGGCATGTCGATGTCGACTATTCTCAAGTCGTATTCTGATTGTTTGTATATCATCAAGTCATCGAAGAACCAGTTGTCCATATTTGCTGATACTCCTTCGTAGAACAGGCTGATTAAAACATTGTCTTTGCCCATGTCGGCTGTAGAGAAACTAGCCTTGACATCGTAAACGCCTGTCATTGTGTATTCTTGTGACCATCCTGTGTTCCAGGTAGCGCCTTTGTCAGATGAAGTGGCGATGCCGATGGTGTGTGTGAATTCTCCGTCTCTGAAGTTGTCGAAGAAATGTTTGAATGACACGACCATTTCGTTGACGTCGCTGAGGTCGAAAACGGTGGTGATCAAACGTGAGGTTCCTTCGAATTTAGGATCCCATGCGAGTTTGAGTTCGTTGCCGTCGCCTCCTGAATATGTAGTCAATGATATTTTCCAGTTAGTTGCTCCAACTTCAGATGTGGTCCAGCCGTTTGGTAATTCTGAGCCATTGAAGTTTTCATCAACAAATGTTTGGGCAAACATAACTGTTGAAAGTAATAATGCAATTGTAAGTAGTAAGGTCTTTTTCATAATGCTTAAAGTCAACTGACTACAGACTACTGACTACTGACTTTATCCCAAAGCCAATGGCCAGTAGCCAATAGCTTTAGTTCTTAATAAATCTCTTAACTATTTCCCCGTTTTCAGTATTTATCTTAACGAAATAAATTCCAGTATTTAATCCTGCAACATCGATTGAGATTCTGAGATTCTGAGATTCTGAGATTTTGAGATTTTGAACTCTTCCATAAATGTCATAAATTACAACATTTTCGATTTCACCTTCTGCTTCGATATAAAGTCTGTCGTTAGCAGGGTTAGGGTAGATGCTTATTGATGTTGTGTTTTCAGTGATGGCAGTGGTGTCGTTTGTTTCTGTTTCAGTGAACAAGCTGACGCCTACTGAAGATTTTTCGTTGTATAAAGCGAAGACTTCAACGATGTTCTTGTTTTTTCCTGATTTGAATGTGTAAGATGTTTCAGTGATGTTTTCAGCGACTAAGTTGTCGTTGACGAATACGTTGTATCCTGTTGGAACGCCTTGTTCTGGAGTTTCCCAGCTGATGGTCTTGTCGTTAACGCTGAGGTTTTGTACTGGATAGCAGTGTGCTGTGTATTCTTGTAAGAAATGGCTGTTGTGTACTTCTTTAGATTCGTAGTTTTGAACCCATACTGCAACTTCCAAATCGTTGATTTCTTCCATGTTTGTTGTTGCCATGTCGAGTGTGAACTCGTAGCGTTGGTATTGTCCAGCTTGGAAGTCGGCTTCAATACCTTCAGCTCCGCTTAACATATTCATCAAGACATGATGAAATTCAGGCAAGCTTCCTTCGACTCTGTTTTCGACGGTTGTCTTCTCGTTGACAGTAGCGAACACTCTTACGTTAGGCATGTCGATGTAAGATATGATGTCGGCAGTCACATTTATAGTGTTGCCTTCAACGTTGAAAGCACCGATGATATCCATGTAAGATGGGATGTTGTATCTTTCATCGAAATTAGATTGTTTTGGCTGTTTGGTTGTTGTAGTGCCGTCGAAGGTGATTGAAGGAACACCGCTTACGCCGTAATATTGACCTCTGACGCTGCAGTCTTCGAGATAATATTTATCACCGAGACCAGGATAGTTCCAAGGATATTTTACGTAAGTATATCTTCCTTCGTTGTTATGTGTGAGTTTCAATAATGTTGTGTCGACAGGGATGCAGTTGATGCATGTAGAACTTGAGAAGTGTTCGATCATCGGTGTTCTGTCAACAGTCTTCATGAAAGTTCTGATTTCTTTTGTCATGCTGTTGTTGTCGAGGTTAGCGTCTTCTTCACCGTTTACGCTGATGATGTTGACTTTTATCTCGTGTGTTCCAGGGAAAAGTTCTACCGATTTGCTGAACTTGACATTTTGTTTTTGGTTAGGTTTGATAGCGATGTTGAATGTTTCTGTTACGATGTCGTAACCTTCAACTTCATAGCTTGCTTCGAAAGAAGTTACTTCGTTGCCGCTGATGTTGCTTGCGATGAAGCCGATTTCGATATTGCCAGCTTGTATTGTGTTGTTTACTTCTAAGCTTGACAATTGGAGGTCGATGTCGTCGCTTAATGGGAAGATACTGATGTCATCGAAATACCATTTGTTGAAATTATAAGTGTTACCTTCGTAGAACAAACAGAACAAAACGTTGTTTTTGCCTAAGTCAGCTGGTTTGATTGTTTCGTTGACGTTGTATTGACCTGATGATGCTGCGCCGGTGAATGTCTGTGACCAAGCAGTGTTCCAAGTAGTTCCGTTGTCTGATGATGTGGCGATGCCGATAGTGCTGCTCAATTGTGCGTTACTCAAGTTATGTTTGAATGAAAGACCGAGAGCGTCAACGCCTGTTAAGTCTGCAGAACCCATTACAAGCTGAATGCCAGCAGTTACGATAGGGCTGCTCTTGAAATATAATTCGTTAGGGTCGCCGCCTGCATTGTTTGTTGAGTTGATTTTAAAATTATCTGCACCTTCGCCAGTGAAATACCATCCTTCAGGCATCTCTGCTGAGTCAAATGTTTCATTGATGATAAATGAATTGTTTTGGGCAAAAATTGATACAGATAACAATAATGCCAATGCTAAAAATAAATTTTTCTTCATCTTAAATTTTTAATTAAAAAGTAAAAATATTCAACCTACAAAGATAGTTATTTATCATAAACATAGGCTGTTTTTTTCTTAAAAATATTAGGAGATTAGTATAATATTTTACTTTTTTTTATCTTTGCAAATCTTAACATAAAATCTAGAGAAATAATGTTTAAACCTACAGAATATCAGATTAAATCGGTGGCGACAGGAAACCTCTGTGAAGACAGTGGCTGGTTGCTCGATTTCAAAGGTGAAGAGAAACCAAGTCTTATTCGTGCTATCTACTCAAACAAACAACTTGAAGTCAAGGAAGAAAACAACGGACTTTACTGTTATTCCGATTGGCTTCCGATAAAACGTCAGTTGAAATGTGACGCAAAACCAATCACTTATAAAAGCAAGGCTTTGGCTGAGAAGTTGGGATTGAGTAATTTATATATTACATTTAACGGTTATTATCCAGAGATTGGCGCGAATATGCGAACATGTTCTTTCAAGGAGACAGAGGCGTATTCTATCTGCGCTCGTCTTTCTGAAGAGAAGAAAGATGAGGTCATAGTGGTCTCTTCTGCCGGTAACACAGCACGTGCTTTTGCACAAGTCTGTTCCGATAATAACATAAAATTATTATTAACGATTCCAGAAGACAATATCGATGCTCTTTGGTTCGAGAAACCATTGAATCCATGTGTTAAGGTGTTGGCTACTAAGTCGGGCAGTGATTATTTCGATGCTATAAATCTTGGCAATATTGCTTGTGAAGTTGATGGTTTCTTCGCTGAAGGCGGTGCTAAAAACATAGCTCGTCGTGATGGTATGGCAACGACGATGTTGTCGGCAGTGACATTCATAGGAAGAATTCCTGACTATTATTTCCAAGCTGTCGGCAGTGGCACAGGTGCTATCGCGGCATGGGAAGCTAACCTCAGATTTATCGAAGACGGACGTT
The DNA here is from genome assembly GCA_045612345.1 of Bacteroidales bacterium. GTDB lineage: Bacteria > Bacteroidota > Bacteroidia > Bacteroidales > F082 > Limimorpha. The sequence continues at coordinate 44,195 of JAZKYV010000002.1, read as the reverse complement.
TCGGTAATAATAAAGCTAAGATTTATGTGTCACAAAATGTTCCTTTTTTGCCGATGTATAATGCTTGGAAACAAGACTCTCGCGAGATGCTTGCATACGATAACAATCAGGCTCGTAAAGATGCTAACTCAGTGATAGCAAAGGTTCTTACAAATCGTAAGCCTCCTTATTCTATCGCAGGTGGATTATACGACGCTATGAAAGATACAGATGGTGATTTCTTCGCTGTGACTAACGATGAGGCTGAAGCTGCCGGTGAATTATTCGAGGCGTTGGAAGGCATTGACATCAATCCGGCAGCAGCAGTGGCTACGGCGTCATTGATACAGGCTGTCGAAAATAATCAGGTGGAAAAAGACGCTGTCATCATGCTTAATATCACTGGCGGAGGCGAGAAACGCTTCAAAGAAGACAGAGAGATATTCTATATGAAACCAACAAAGGTTTTCGATATCAACGCAAGTAAGGAAGAGATACACGAATTCTTGAGAACTTTGAAATTTTAAAAATGTCCACGAAATAGCACTAAAAAACACTAAAAATACATTCGTTAAGATTGGTGTGGTTTCGTGGATGTGAAATGATGATTCACGAAATTTCACTAAATAGCACTAAAATATTCGTTAAGATTCGTGTGGTTTCGTGGATGTGAATGAAGAACCACGAAATTATACTAAACGACACTAAAAATACTTTCGTTAAGATTCGTGTGGTTTCGTGGATGTGAATGAAGAACCACGAAATTACACTAAACGACACTAAAAATACTTTCGTTAAGATTCGTGTGGTTTCGTGGATGTGAAATGAATTTGTGGACAAAAAAAGAGAGACGTCACATTAGTGGCGTCTCTTCTTGTTGTCTTATAGTCTTGTGGACTTGTTGTCTTATTTTTCAATGAAAGCGATTGTCTCACCTTTTTCAACGAGTTTGCCTTGTGGAGCAACAGCTTCGACGATCTTGCCTGGCCATAATGCTACGACTGGTTCTTGACCGTAAGGAGCTTGGATTTGAGCGAGGATATCACCTTCTTTGTAAACTGTACCTGAAGCTGGTGTTGTTGACTTGTCGTTGAAGTCGATGTCCCATAAGATTCTACCGCCGACAGGAGCCACTACTGGTTCTGCGTTTGGATGACGTAATGCTCTTAAATCTGGAATCTTGACTTCGCCGCCAGCTTTTTCAAACTTAGCTTTCATCTTTTCTTCTAACTCTTGGTTGAAACGACGTTTAGCTTCGCCTGATTTATATTCACGGTATTGTTTTTCGTGCATTGCAAATTCGAAGAGTTCTTCTTCGTCTTGACCTAAATCCCAACCGTTTTCTTCCATTTCTTTGCGGAAACGTGGCAATTCATCTGGGTAGTTGTCTTGTGGGTTACCTTCGAAGAATTCAAAGCCTTTCTTCTTAGCGAGGTCGATGATTTCTTGGTCTAACTTGCCAGGCAACTGACCGGCTTTACCGAGGATCATATCCCATGCTGCCTTGTCGATTGAGTTTTCGTAACGAGCATCGCCCTTGCTTAATGAATAGAGGTTCATCAAAGCGATGTTCTTTGTATATTGGCTGAATGGAGTTACTAATGGAGGGTAACCGAGTTTAGGCCAGATGTTTTGTACTTCGTCGAAGAGTTGAACGAGGAGTTCGTCTTCTGTGAGTTCTTTTTCACCTTTGTTTTTGAGGTTCATGTTGATAGCAGCGTGAACGCTCTTAAGGTCAGCCATGAGTGAACCCATCATACCACCTGGGAGACCGCAGCCTAACATCAATGAGTTGAGGTAACGGTTACGTGGGTCGATCCAGTAGCCTAAGAAGTCGTCGATGAAGCTTTGTGTCATCGCGCGAGCTTCCATATATGCATTCATGTCGATGTCTTTTACTAAGAAGCCAGCGTCTTTCAACATAGCTTGTACTGAAATAACGTCTGGGTGAACCATACCCCATGAAAGTGGTTCCATAGCTACGTCGATGTAGTCAACGCCAGCGTGAGCAACTTCTAACATAGAAGCCATTGATAAACCTGGACCTGAGTGGCCGTGGTATTGAACCTTGATTTCTGGGTGTTGTTTCTTGATAGCAGCGACGACTTTGCCCAATGAGAATGGACGGCCGATACCTGCCATGTCTTTCAAAGCGATTTCCTTAGCACCAGCTTGGATGAGCTTTTCAGCCATCTCGATGTAATATTCAGCTGTGTGAACTGGTGAGTAAGTGATACTCATAGCAGCTTGTGAAATCATACCTGCTTCGTTAGCCCATTGGATTGAAGGGATGATGTTGCGAACGTCGTTCAAACCGCAGAAGATACGTGTGATGTCAACGCCTTGAGCTTTCTTTACTTTGTACATAAGTTGACGAACGTCAGCTGGAACTGGGTTCATACGTAATGCGTTGAGAGCACGGTCGAGCATATGACATTCGATGCCGCCTTTGTGTAATGCTGCTGTGAAAGCGCGTACTGAATGGTTTGGATTTTCTCCGTATAATAAGTTAACTTGTTCTGCAGCACCACCATTAGATTCGACGCGGTCGAAGCAACCCATCTTGATGATGATAGGAGCGATTTGTTCTAATTGGTCTTTGCGTGGAACGTATTTACCGGAACTTTGCCACATGTCACGGTAAACCAAACTGAATTTTATTTCTTTTTTCATTTTATATTTTTTTTGTTTAAAATTAACAAAATTGATAGCTTACAAAAATAGTATTTTTTTTTGAATTGGGAATGAGTAATTAGGAGTTAGAAATTATTTTTTTTGAGGGTTAATACACTAACAATCCGACAATGGCTCCTATTCCAATTATGGCTAACGGTCCGACTTTTTTGAAATATAAAGCTATGAATGCCACTATGCAAATGACGAAACTCTTCCAGTCGATGAAGTTTTCTGGAGTGGCGAGAGTGAGTGCGGCAGTGCCGATAAGTCCTATGACAGCAGGCTTTAATCCAGCCATAACGCCTTTAAAGATAGGATGATTCTTCCATGCCTCGTAAACCTTACATAACAGAAGAACTATTATAAATGAAGGTAATACAACTGCAAAAGTGGCTGTGAATGAACCAAGGACGCTCATCAATTCAGATGCTCCTGATCTTGACAAGACTTCATATCCTACGTAAGTTGCAGAGTTGATTCCTATAGGTCCTGGCGTCATCTGTGAGATGGCAACGATATCGGTGAATGTTGTTTCGTCAATCCAGCCGTGAACGGTGACGACTTCGTTCTGTATGAGCGGAAGCATGGAATATCCGCCTCCGATGGTGAACATGCCGATGATGAAAAATGTCAAGAATAACTCAATGTATATCATGATGTTCTTTGTTTTTATACCAACTGATGAAAACGGCAGTTACAATGACGCATATCAGTATGTAAATAGGTGAGACTTTTAAAAAACATACCAGACTCATCGATGATACAACGACGACCCATGACCACCATCTCATTTTTGTGGCTTTGATCATATCAATCACAGGGACGCCGATGAGCGCTACCACTACAGGTCTGATGCCTTTGAACGCCTTGATGACGTATTCGTTATCCTTGAAGTTTGTGAAGAATATTGCGACCAATAAAATGATGAGGAATGGTGGCAGACAGCTGGCGATGGTCGCTACTACGCTGCCTTTCGTTCCTCTTAGCCTATGACCCGTCAGGATGGAGATGTTGACGGCAAACAGTCCCGGTGCAGTTTGCGCCAATGTAATGATGTCGACAAAGTCCTCCTCGTTGAGCCATTTACGACTTACGAGCTCCGACTTTATCGCAGCAATCATCGGGATGCCTCCACCAATAGTGAAGGCCCCGATTTTTGCGAATATGAGAAATATCTGCCACAGACTTACCATAATCTTTATTTTTTTTACTAAGGCTGTTGAACTAAGGCTATTGAACCAGTTCTTAGTTCTTAGTTCTTAGCTCTTAGTTCTTAGCTCATCTCAACATTCCTTCGTGGCAGCTTCTAACTTCTTCATGATTGCGAAGATGAAGATAGCTGATAACAAGCATAATACAACGAGTACGCCCCATACCATCCATAATGGCATTCCTGCGCCCCAGATCTTAGCGATGACGCTGGTTAAATAGTTGCCGATTGCAGTGACGCAGAACCAGCAACCCATCATCATACCTTTATATTTTGGAGGTGCTACCTTTGTTACGAATGAGATGCCGATAGGGCTTAACAACAACTCAGCGAATGTCAATACTAAATATGTGCTGATGAGCCAGTTTGGTGATACCAATATGCTGCTTACGCCGCCTGTAGCTTTAAGTTCTGCTGGACTTAAGAGATGTACTGATGCAGTTGCCATGATGGTGAAACCTAATGCTGCTACGATCATACCCAAGCCGATTTTCTTTGGTGAAGAAGGTTCTTTGCCTCTTTTTGCCAAAGCTCCGAAAACAGCCATTGATACTGGTGTCAAAGCGACGACGAAGAATGGGTTGAATTGTTGGAATTCTTGTGGTAAGATGTTGATGGTTTCTGGCATGCCAAGATACAATGCTGCAGCGCCGCCCCATAATAATAAGGTGATGATGCCGCTGACGATCTTGTTCTTTCTTGTCTCTGCCTGGAATGTTGAGAATAATGTGTAAACAGAAATAGCTACTAATGTCAAAGCCCAGATGTTGAATCCGATTCTAGAGAAACCGGTGGCTGTGTTTGCTGTGTAGTCGCGGGCGAAGAATGTGAGGCACAATCCGCTTTGTTGGAATGACATCCAGAAGAAGATGACGACAGCGAATACCATGAATAATGCAGTCATGCGTGAACGTGTCTGTTCTGGTGTGAGTTCAACGATAGTTGTGTCGCCCATAGCCTTGGCTTGTTTTGTATTGACGTCAGCATGTTTGAACCAGCTGCGGCAGCAGAGGTAGATAGCCATTGAGAGTACCAATGAGATACAAGCAACGCCGAAGCCGTAGTTATATGCTGTTGATAATGATTCGATGTAATTGTTAGCGAATGCTGTGAGGTTGTCGATAGCGTAACCTTGTTCAACAGCTAACTTTTCAAATGATTGTAAAGCGTCGGCTGAGATTGTTCCATCGAGATATTGATGAGCGAGTGATGGAATCTGTGGTACGTATGTGAAACCGGCTTTGCCGAGGAAGAGGTCGGTGACTTTTGTCGCTGTCATAGGAGCGAACATAGAACCGATGTTGATAGCCATGTAGAAGAGGCTGAAGCCGTTGTCACGGAATGGGCTGTATTTCGCCTCGTCGTAGAGGTTGCCGACCATGACTTGAAGGTTGCCTTTGAAGAGACCTGTTCCTATCGCGATGAGTGCGAGTGCTGAGAACATGGTGACCTTTGCTGTTGCTCCCATCATTGGAACTGCGAGTAACAAGTAACCGAGGAACATGACCACGATACCTGCTCTTACCATCTTGCCGTAACCGAAACGGTCGGCGAGGATACCACCGATGAGAGGCATGAAATAGACGACGCCGAGGAATGCGCCATAGATACCGCCGGCTTGAGCTTCGTCGAAGCCGAATTTAGCTTGCAAGAAAAGTACGAAGATAGCAAGCATGGTGTAATAACCAAAACGTTCGCCAGTGTTGGCTAATGCTAGAGCGTAAAGCCCTTTAGGATGACCTTTAAACATAGTTTTTCTTCTTTTTCTGATTTTTTGCAAAAATAAGAAAAGTCAACGGACTACGGACAACTGTCAATAGACTTTTTAGTTAAGAGTTAAAAAAACTGTTGTCCGAAGTCCGAGGTCTGTTGACATAAAAAACAGAAGCGCTACCATAACAGCAGCGCTTCCATCTTATATTAGCCTTTGGCCATTAGCCATTAGCCTTTGGTCTTATTGAGTTACTCTTTCTAACCATTTAACCATGCCGAACATGACGCCCATAGAGATGAGACATACTACTAAGAATACTGTCCAGCATTGCCAGATTGGCCAAGCGTTGTACATGAGAGGTCCAATCCATAATAAGAGGTTGCCGAGTGCTGTTGCACCTAACCATAAACCTTGGCAAAGACCTAACATGTGTTTTGGAGCTACCTTTGATACGAATGACAAACCGAGTGGAGAGATGAAGAGCTCAGCAACTGTTAAGAAGAAGTAAACAGCGATGAGAACCCACCAGTGTGCTTTTTCTGCCATTTGTTCAGCGATAGGTAATGCTTTGAATGTATTTGCTGAAGGATAACCTTTCATGTATGAGAAGATAGCTAAGAATAAGAATGCTAAACCAGCGATGAACATACCGATAGCGATCTTGCGAGGAGTTGAAACTTCTTTACCTTTTCTTGCTAAAACAGCGAAGATACCCATGATGATTGGAGTAAGAACGATAACGAAGAATGGGTTAACGGCTTGCCAGATTTCAGGAGCTACTGCTGATGAGTCGACGAAGTCACGTGCGAAGAATGACAATGACATACCGTTTTGGTGGAATGAGAACCAGAAGAAGATAACGATACCTAAAACTGCGAATAAAGCTGCCAAACGTTGTTTGATTTCTTTAGCCATAGCGAGTTTTTCTTCTTCAGTGTATGAACCTGATTCAACTTTTTCTTTCTTAGCAGGTGTAGGGAATCTCTTTTGGTTTGTGATGAATATTGTCAAAGAGATCAACATAGCTGCAACAGAAGCGATGAATGAATAGTGGATACCTTCGTTGAAGATTTGTAAGTATTGAGCACATGATGCTGCCATGTCAGCGATGTTGCCGCCAGCAGCTGCCATCATTGTGTTGAGGTTTTCCATAGCTTGAGCGCTCATTGCTGTAGCGTCGTTGAGGAATTGGTGACAGAGAGCTGGAAGAGCTGGGTTGTAAACCATTTCGTTAACGCCTAACCACCATTCACGGAGTAATGGAGCAACGAAAGGAGCGATCAAACCACCAACGTTGATGAATACGTAGAAGATTTGGAAACCTGAGTCTCTCTTGTCTTTTGCTATCTTAAGAGCTTCTGGACCTTCTTTAGCTGCTTCAGCTTCGAAGTTGTCGTACATTTGACCGACGATAGCTTGTAAGTTACCTTTGAATAAACCGTTACCGAAAGCGATCATGAATAAAGCGAAACATGTCAATGGTAATAACCATGCTTGGTTGCCAGCTGTTGCTGTGATAGGAATAGCTAAGAGGATGTAACCTGCAGCCATTGTCATCAAACCTTTTTGGATAGTACCTTTGTAGTTTTGAGTGCGGTCAGCGATGAGACCACCGATCAAACTGAGGAGGTAGATACCTGCGTAGAAGAATGAATAGATAGTTCCACTAACAGCTTCGTTCAAACCGAATTTTGAACAGAGGAACAACACGAGAACCGCGTTCATGATGTAGTAGCCGAATCTTTCTCCCATGTTACTGAGAGCAGCAGCTAACAAACCCTTTGGGTGTCCTTTTAACATAACTTTAAAAATTTTAATTAATAATAAATTTAGTTCGTCTTCAATAAAGAACTTTAAAATTCTAGAATTCTAAAATTTTAGAGTTTTTCGAGGTTGGCAAAGATAAGAAATTTTTTTGAATTTCAAAGAGGTATTTTGTCTTGCAGAAGACATATTGTTGTTAAATAAAAGAAAAAGGTCAGGTGTTATGGATTAAAAAAAAAGACGACAGAAATCGTTCATAACAAATTTTATTTGTTTGGTGTTGTATAATAGAAAGAATGGAATAGTTCTATAGAATCTATTGCACAATTTTTATATATTTTTTTTGTAATATAATTATCATCATCAATCTCATAATCACAATTTTCTTTTATCATGTTTTCCCATAACGGCATAAGAAATGGTTTTCCTCCAGTTTCAAATATCTGGTCGGACATATAAAAAGGTATTGCATAATGAGGATGTATCATATTTGTTAATTCGTACGAATGATCTCTACCATTAATAACAGCTTTAATAACATTATTGCCTTCCCACACAAATGTATCCTTATTAGTGCCATTCCAATAAATTCTTTCTGATAATTTCCCATTAATATCATAATGATACTTTTCTATATCTTGTAATTCATTATTTGCATAACAATAGATTTCATCAATATTATGGATATCATTTAAATGAATTATCATTGAATCATAGTAAGGAGACCAGTTTGGAAGATTGTCTACTATTGATATTTCAATACAAACACTATCCTCACCATAATAAGTAAACTTGTAATTTGCTGTACTTCCATATCCCATGCTATATTTCACGTTTCTTATTTGAGAACAGTCTTCATTCCAATCAATAAATAATATTATTTTTTCTGGATCATCATTTAATAATTCTTTTGTAAGATACTTTCTTACCAATGGTGTTTCCGGTAAAGTGTCGTTTCCGAAATTGTCGTCGTCTTTACCTGGTGTTGGATCTGGTTTGCAGCTTGTCATCAATATTGACAATAAAAGCAACGGAAGTAAAAATATCTTTTTCATAAGTTATCGGTTTGATTTGTTAATGATTTGTTTTGCCATGGACGATAATTTTGTGTAAAAATACGATAAATATTATCAGTTTTATTCGTCTAACCGAAAAAATAAAAAAAGTATAAAAGTCATAACCCAATCAAAAAAAATCTGTTGTCTGTTGTCCGTTGTCTGTTGTCTTTTTATTATCTTTGCGAGTTCTAAAGTTAAAATTAAATAAAACTAATATATAAATGGAAATCAGTAGCAAATACAGTCCACAGGATACCGAAGGCAAATGGTATCAGCATTGGTTAGATAAGAATTATTTTCATTCAACACCTGATGAACGCGAACCTTATACAATCGTTATCCCTCCACCAAATGTGACAGGCGTTCTTCACATGGGTCACATGTTGAACAACACAATCCAAGACGTTCTCGTACGCCGCGCTCGTATGCAAGGCAAAAACGCTTGCTGGGTTCCTGGCACTGACCACGCTTCTATCGCTACTGAAGCTAAAGTCGTTAACAAACTCGCTCAACAAGGTATCAAGAAAACAGACCTCACTCGCGAGGAATTCCTCAAACACGCTTGGGACTGGACTCACGAACATGGCGGCATCATCTTGAAACAGCTCCGTCGCCTCGGCGCTTCATGCGACTGGGAACGCACTTCTTTCACAATGGACGAAACACGCAGCAAGAGCGTCATCCACGTCTTCTGCGACTTATATAATAAAGGTCTCATCTACCGCGGCGTCCGCATGGTCAACTGGGACCCTGCAGCTCTCACAGCTCTCAGCGATGAAGAAGTCGTCTATAAAGAAGAACATAGCAAACTCTTCTACCTCCGTTATAAAGTAGAAGGCGAAGATACTTACGCTATCGTAGCAACAACACGTCCTGAGACAATCATGGGCGACACTGCTATGTGTATCAATCCAAACGACCCTAAGAACGCTCACCTTAAAGGTAAGAAGGTCATCGTTCCTCTCGTAGGCCGCGCTATCCCCGTCATCGAAGACGAATACGTCGACATCGAATTCGGTACTGGCTGTCTTAAAGTGACACCTGCTCACGACGTGAACGACTATATGCTCGGCGAGAAATATAACCTCCAAAGCATCAATATCTTCAATGACGACGCTACTATCAGCGAAGCTGCTGGCATGTACGTCGGCATGGACCGCGACGCTGTACGTAAGCAAATCGTGAAAGACCTCGACGCTGCTGGTCTCCTCGAAAAAGTTGAAGACTATAATAATAAGGTGGGTTACTCAGAACGTACTCACGTCGCTATCGAACCTAAACTCTCAATGCAATGGTTTCTCAAGATGGAACATCTCGCTGAGATCGCTCTTAAACCAGTTCTCGATGGCGACATTCAGTTCTATCCTTCAAAATATGTAAACCTCTACCGTCACTGGTTAGAAAACATCAAAGACTGGTGTATCAGCCGTCAGCTCTGGTGGGGTCATCAAATCCCAGCTTACTACCTCCCAGAAGGTGGTTATGTAGTTGCTGAGACAGCAGAAGAAGCTCTTAAACTCGCTAAAGAAAAAGCCGGCGACCATATCACAATGGACGACCCCCGTCAAGAATGCGACTGCCTCGACACATGGTTCTCATCATGGTTGTGGCCTCTTTCATTGTTCGACGGCATCTTGAATCCTGACAACGAAGAATTCAAATATTACTATCCAACAAACGACCTTATCACAGGTCCGGATATCATCTTCTTCTGGGTCGCTCGTATGATCATGGCTGGCGAAGAATATCAAAAAGAAGTTCCTTTCAAGAAAGTATATTTCACAGGTATCGTCCGCGACAAACTCGGTCGTAAGATGTCTAAGTCATTGGGCAACTCTCCAGACCCAATCGAACTCATCGACAAATACGGTGCTGACGGCGTGAGAGTAGGTATGATGCTCACAGCTCCTGCTGGCAACGACCTTCCTTTCGACGAAGCATTGTGCGAACAAGGACGTAACTTCTGTAACAAGATGTGGAACGCTCTCCGTCTCGTAAAAGGCTGGAATGTTGACGAAACTCTTCCACAGCCAGAAACAGCCAAGATGGCGATGAAATGGTTCGAAGAACGTTTCCAACAAGTGCTTCAAGAAACAAACGACAACCTCGACAAATATCGTCTCTCTGATGCTTTGATGGGAATCTACAAACTCGTTTGGGACGACTTCTGCTCATGGTATCTCGAAATGGTAAAAGCACCAATGGGTCAGGCAATCGACGGCGTCACATACAATGCAACAGTGACATTCTTCGAAAACTTGATGAAGATATTACATCCATTCATGCCATTCATCACAGAAGATATCTGGCATCTCTTGAAAGAACGTCAAGATGGCGACGACCTTATCATCGCTCAACAACCAGCACAGAAAGTCGTTGACAATGACATCTTGAATCAATTCTTATTCACACAAGATGTCATCAACAACATCCGTAAGATTCGTGCAGAGAAGAACATCTCTATGAAAGAAGCAATCGAACTTATCGTTGTTGACAAAGACGGCAACGTAAACAAAGAATTCGATTCAGTCATCATGAAGTTATGTAATGTAAGTTCTGTAAACTACGTGACAGAAACACCACAGGATGCATTCGGTTTCTTGGTAAAGGCAACAGAATATTTCATTCCTGTTACAGACAATATCGACACAGAAGCAGAAATCAAGAAGTTAGAAGAAGAATTGGCATATGCACAAGGATTCTTGAGATCTGTTGAAGCAAAATTGTCAAATGAAAAATTCGTTAATGGTGCACCTGCAGCAGTCGTTGACAAGGAAAGAAAGAAAAAGTCAGACGCTGAAGCAAAGATAAAAGTTCTTGAACAACAGATTGCGACCTTGAAGAAATAAGACACCAAGACACCGAGACGCTGAGTCTCCAAGATATAAGGCGTAGAGTCAGACGATTCTGCGCCTTTTTTGTATATGCGGTTTTGTGTTTTAAATATAATTATCTTTTAGTAGCCATTCTATTGCGGAAATGATGTGTATTGTCTTTCCTTGTAATTCAATATCATGGGTTTCGTCGAATGCTATCAATGATAGATTGTCGCATTTTAAAGTCTCAGATGCATTGATTAGAGATGACACCTCTCGGTTGAAAGTCTTTGTATTGTCAATTTCGTATGCTACTTGTATAAGTTCAATGGCTTTGTTTTGATTACAGATTACAAAATCTACTTCTTTAGATCTTGCATTTGCTTTGTAATAATACAAATCAAGGTAATCGTTTGTACAACGACGCAATAGTTCAATAAAGACTATATTCTCCAGACGCCATCCGATATTTTCTGGCGCGAATGAATTTTCTCGATGGTTCTGAAGTCCAGGATCAATGATGTAAGCCTTTGCGTTTCTTATTCTTTCTTTACTTTTGTAAGAATGTTTGGTGAGTAATTGAACAAGGAATGCCTGACGAAGATAATCGATATATTTTCTTATAGTATTATCGGTTACTCCCAAAATCTTTGCGATTTCTTCGTAATTGATTTCCTGACATATATTGTTTATCAGATGATTTGCTGTTTTACGTAATGTGTCTATATTACGAATTTTGAAACGTTTTTGAATATCTTTTGTTACAATCGCTTCGATAAGACTTTGTATATAGGTACGTTTGTTTCTAAGATTTTGTATTTCTGGGAAACCGCCATTGCTAATGTATTCCATAAAAGCGTGTTTTCGCTCAGCATTAGCTTTTGTTGTAATACTGTGAGTGTCAATTTTGTGAAAGTCACAATATTCAGAAAATGAGAATGGGAAAAGATGTATCTCGTTATATCTTCCAGTGAGATGGGTGGCAAGCTCACCGCTGAGAAGTTTTGCATTACTACCTGTTACAAATATTTTCATATTGCTTCTTAGAAGTCTATTTACGAACAAGTACCAGCCATCAACATTTTGAATTTCATCAAGAAAAAGATATTGAATATCTGTACCGTATATCTGATATATACAAGAAAGTACAAGATTAAGGTCTTCAGTGTGAATATTAGTCAAACGATCGTCATCTAAGTTGACATAACCATATTTGATATTATTTTCCAACAGGACTTTATGACATATTGTTGATTTACCACTTCTACGGACTCCTATTACGACTTGTGCGAGCGTACTGTCTAATTCAAAAAGATTTTCTTCTTTTCTTTTGACCCATTTGCAGGTGTTGATAGTTTGTATATATTCCTTTTGCTCAGCAATTACCTGAAGGATTTTGTTTTCGTTTATCATATTTTGTAATAAATTAAAATACAGTGCAAATATACAATAATAATTCGCTAAAATGTAAGAAAGTTTGTTTTTTAATTCGCTAAAATGTAATAAATGTCTAATTTTAATTCGTTAAAATGTACCTAAAAGGTCAACGGTTAACAGTCAAAAAATACAATACAATACAATACAATACAATATCTTCCGTTATCAGCATGATAATTATTTGTTAAATTCATTAAAAAATAAAAAGTTATGAGAAAATGTTTTGTATTATTGATGTTGGCAATAATGCCGGTATTGGTTATGGCGCAGTCTGAAAAAACTAACAAAGGCGCGCATTATTTGGAAGTCAAGACAGGACTTTCTATCAGTGATGCTGTATTAAATTCTCCAGATCTTGTTAAAGGAATGAACTTTGATATGAGGTATGCTTATGGATTGATGAATAATTTGGATATTGTGACAGCATTTACGACATATAATGGTTATCAAGGTGTTGATCCGATTGTTGATCCGATGTATTATAGCAATGCTTTGCAAATTGGTGTAAGAGGAAAAGTGAAGTGTTTCGATTTTATGAATTTTAAACTTTCTCTTACGGGAGGATTGGTAAATCACTCACAGACAAACTACAGTTGTGCTGATATCCCTAATCTGGTTCCTTATACGAATATGTATTTGGTTGCTTGTCTTGGTGGAATGTTTGAAGTTGATTTTGATATAAGTGAAAGAGTGTCGCTTGGTTTGTTTTACGGAAGAACATCATCTATCGTCAATGCAAACTTCGGATTTACTTTCGACAATACGGGACTTTCTTTGTCGGTGAAGTTGTAGATGTTAAGACACCGAGACGCTGAGTCTCCAAGATATAAGGCGTAGAGTTAATAGATTCTGCGCCTTTTTTGTATTAATTCCAGGACTGTTGTCCGTTGTCTGTTGTCCGTTGACTTTTTTCAAAAAAAAGTTCATAGTTCTGTGTTCAAAGTTCAAAGTTTTTGATTATCTTTGCCCAATTTATATAGTTTATAATTTTCAAAAAAATAATCATTATGTCAGATTCAGTAAAATTTATCGAAGGTGGTCTCACTTATGATGACGTTTTATTAGTACCAGCATACAGTAATATCATTCCTAGAGATACCAATTTAAGTACAAACTTCTCACGTAACATTCAGATTAACATACCTATCGTTACAGCAGGTATGGATACAGTTACAGAAGCTGCTATGGCAATCGCTATCGCACAAGAAGGTGGTATCGGTGTTCTCCACAAGAATATGACTATCGAACGTCAGGCTGCTGAAGTTCGCAAGGTTAAACGTGCTGAAAATGGCATGATCATCGACCCTGTTACAATCAGAGAAACAGCAATGGTTGGCGAAGCACTCAGAATGATGAGCGAAAACCATATCGGCGGTATTCCTGTTGTTGACGCAAACAATGTTTTGGTCGGTATCGTTACAAATCGTGACATCCGTTTCGTTCAAGATATGAAACGTCCTATCTATGAAGTCATGACAAAAGAAAATCTCGTTACAGCTCCAGAATTCACAGACTTCGCAACAGCTGCTGAGATCCTTCAAAAACACCGCATCGAAAAATTGCCAGTTGTCGATAAAGACAACCACCTCATCGGACTTATCACATATAAAGATATTATCAAGATCAAGGCTCGTCCTAATGCAAGCAAAGACTCTCTCGGCCGTTTGCGCGTAGCTGCTTCTGTAGGTATCGCTGCTAACACAATCGAAAGAGCTGAGGCATTGGTAGCAGCTGGCGTCGACGCTATCAACATCGACACAGCTCACGGCCACTCACAAAACGTTATCAACGTCGCTAAAGAATTACGTAGCAGATTCAAAAACATCGACATCGTCGTTGGTAACATCGCTACAGCTGACGCAGCTCGCGAACTCGCTAAGACAGGCATCGACGCTATTAAAGTCGGTATCGGACCAGGTTCTATCTGTACAACACGTATCATCGCTGGTATCGGCGTTCCACAGCTCACAGCAGTTTACAACGTATCACAAGCTCTCCAAGGCACAGGTATCCCTGTAATAGCTGACGGCGGTATCCGTTTCACAGGCGACATCGTTAAAGCTATCGCAGCTGGTGCTTCTTCAATCATGGCTGGTTCATTATTCGCTGGCGTTGACGAATCTCCAGGTGATACAATCATCTTCGAAGGTAGAAAATACAAGACATATCGTGGCATGGGTTCTCTCGAAGCTATGCAAAACGGATCAAAAGACCGTTACTTCCAAGATATGGAAGACGACATCAAGAAACTCGTTCCAGAAGGCATCGTAGGTCGCGTTCCTTACAAAGGCAGCCTCTCAGAAGTCGTTTACCAATTAGTCGGCGGTCTCCGCGCTGGTATGGGCTACACTGGCTCAAGAACAATCAGCGACTTGCAAAAGGCTCAGTTTATTAAGATCACTGCTTCAGGTATGCGTGAAAGCCATCCACACGATATCACAATCACAGCAGAATCTCCAAACTATAGCACAAAAGCTTAATGGATATTAAACTCTGAACATTGAACCTTGAACTCTGAACTTTTTTAGTCCAAAGTTCAAGGTTCTTAGTTCTTGGCTCAAAATTCAAAGTTCAAAGCTCAAAGCTCAAGGTTCAACATAATATAGTTTAGGTTTAATCGTTATTTTTTAATAATGAAAAAAAATATGATAAGAAAACAAACACTCAAAACATGGCTCATCGCTTCATTCCTTATGGTGATGCCATCACTTTTATCAGCTCAGTCTTATGCTAAAAAGACATTGATCACTATCGGTGACAAAGAAATCTCTGCTAGAGAGTTCATGGATACTTACGAGAAGAACAACGTAAAGACAGACGTCATCGACAAGAAAAACGTTGAAGAATATCTCGATTTGTATATCGATTTTAAATTAAAGGTTACAGAAGCTGAAGCTCTTCAGATGGACACTGTTCCTTCTTTCGTGAGAGAGTTGAAGAACTATCGCGACCAATTGGCAAAGCCTTATTTTTCTAATGATGACATTACAGAAGAATTGGTGAGAGAGGCTTATGACAGAATGCAGTACGACATAAATGCTGCTCATATCCTCATCAAATGTGACGCTAAAGCATTGCCAGTCGACACTCTCGCAGCTTACAACAAAGCAATGTCTATCCGCGAACGTATATTAAAAGGTGAAGACTTCGGCGCTGTCGCTATGGAAATGTCAGACGACCCTTCAGCACGCGACATGGCTGAAATCCCAGGCGTCAGAAAAGCTTACGTCGGAAACCGTGGCGAATTGGGTTACTTCACAGCTTTCGATATGGTATATCCTTTTGAAACTGGCGTATATACAACAGAAGTAGGCGAGATATCAATGCCAATACGCTCAGACTTCGGTTATCATATCATTAAAGTTAACAGCAAAACTCCTGCATTAGGTCTCGTAAGAGCAGCTCACATCTTCTTGGCAGCAGGTCAGGATGACCCAACACAAACAGATTCTATCTTGAGAAACAAGGCTAACAATATCTACAATGAACTCATTCAAGATAAAAGCCAATGGTCAGACTTCGTAAGAAGATATTCAGAAGATAGAGGTACAATCGCTAATAATGGCGTACTCAGTACATTTAGAGTCAATCAGATAGTTCCAGAGTTCATCACAGCAGTGAAGAACCTTGAAGCTGGTGAAATATCAGAACCAGTGAAGACAAGCTTCGGATATCATATCATCAGACTCGTCGGAACAACAACTCCAGCTGACTTCGAGACAGAGAAAGCAAGATTGGAAGAAAAAGTTGAAAGAGATATGCGCGGCAAGATCAGCGAAGATATTGCAATGAAACGCATCATGAAAGACAATGGCTTTAAAGAAAACACTAAGGTTAAAGATGAATTCATCGCTACTATCGACAGCACTTTGGCAATGGGTATGTATCAGCCAGAAGAGATAGACACTAAGAGCGTTATCTTCACAATTGGCAAAGAAGAATGCAAGTTGGAAGAGTTCGTCGATTATATCGTCGGTCACCAAAGAAGACAAGGTTTCCTTTCTTCATCAGCATACGCTTATGAACTTTATGACTCATTCTTGAAAGTTAAAGTGTTCGCTTACGAAGACGCAAGCTTGGAAAGCAAATATCCAGAATTCAAGACTTTAGTACAAGAATATCACGACGGTATCTTGTTGTTCTCATTGATGGAAGAACAAGTATGGAACAAAGCTGTTGAAGACACTACAGGCTTGAATGAGTATTATGAAAGAAACAAAAACCTCTATATGTGGAACGATCGCGTCAAGGCTATAGTCCTTACATCTAACGATAAGGAAAATGTTGAAGAACTTACAGCTATGCTCAGCGGCGACATCACAATAGATTCTTTACGTGCTTATTTGAAAGATAACGGCGTTAAGGCTTCTGCTCGCGCTTCATTCTATCAAAAGGGCGATAATGTCAATATTGATGTAATGGAATGGGCAGAAGGCGCTTTGAATACATTCGAGTCTACAGTCGACAACACAACTCAGATAATCAAGATTATCGAAGTACGTCCAGCAGAACCTAAGTCATTCAAAGAAGCAAAAGGCTTAATCACATCAGGTTATCAGACTGAGTTGGAAACTCTTTGGTTGCAACAGCTTAAAGAAAAATATCCTGTAAGTGTAAACCAAAAGCTTTTGAAAAAAGTTAAGAATAATTATTAAAAAGATATAAATATGCGTTTACTCTGGATCAGTCTTGTATTCATTCTGTTCTTTTCGTCATGTCAGGGAAAGAAAACCGAAGATAAAGGTGAAGTCATAGTCTCTGTATATGGAAAGAAACTATATAAGGCTGATCTGGAGAATATCGTTTACGAAGGTATCAGCTATAACGATAGCGTGATGAGAGCGAAGGTGTATATCGACAAATGGCTTCGCAATCAGCTGCTGATACGTCAGGCAGAAAATAACCTTACTCCAGAACAGCTGGATTTCTCGAAGAGATTGGAAGAGTATCGTAACTCTTTGGTGATAAATAAATACGAGACAGAACTTATAAACCAAAAACTTGATACCGAGGTCACGGAAGACCAGATTTATGAATATTACAGCAATAACAGCGCTGAATTCGGACTTAATCGCGATATTGTACAGCTAGCCTATGTCACTCTCCCTAACGACAGTAAGAAGAAATGGGTCTTCACAAAGCTCTTCCGCGATTATGACGTCTTAATGATCGATTCGATTGCCTCATTGGCAGATCAATATGCTCTTGATTACGACTTGGATATCAAGGAATGGCATAACTTTGAGGAAGTCATCGACACCTATAAATTGAAAGTAAAAGATAATAAGTCTTTCTTGAATGACAAGAAATTCTTTGTCGTCAATAATGATGAGACATATACTCTCGTGAAGATATGCGCCTACAGACTTATTGGCGATGAGTCTCCTTGCGAGATTGAAACAGATAGAATTAAGTATATCATCCTTAGCAACAGAAAGAAAGAGTTATTGGAAAATTTATATAAGGACTTGTATTCAAAGGCGATACAAGACAATGCGTTTGATGTTCATTAAAGACGGCAAAAAAATAAGAAATAAAAATAAAAGATAGATATGAGACAAGTTAACAACAAGATGGCAGCATTTTTTGCAGTATTGTTTTTTGTTTTATTTATGAATTCGACTAGAGCTCAAGAGGCTCAGGTCATAGATAAAGTAGTGGCTGTGGTAGGTCAGAATATCGTTCTTCAGTCAGATATTGAAGCACAGTATCTTCAATACAGATTGCAAGGTGGCATCAAAGGCGACGCTAAATCTATTCGTTGCGAGATCCTTGAAGACCTCATGTTCCAGAAGCTTATGCTTAACCAGGCAGAGATGGACAGTATCACCGTCACTGATGAGCAGGTGAATGCTGACGTCGATCGTTGGATAAACTATTTTATCTTGCAGTTAGGCTCACAAGAGAATCTTGAGAAATATTATAAGAAGACCATGCCTGAGATCAGAGAGGAACTGTTCCGTGTGAGAAAGGATAATATGTTGGTTGAGCAGGTTCAACAGTCTGTCTTGGCAAATGTTGAAGTAACACCTTCAGAGGTGAAGAGATATTATAATGAGATGTCGAAAGACAGCATACCTATGGTTAATTCCAAATATGAGATCGCTCATCTTGTCAAGAACCCTCCAATCACATTAGAACAGAAGCTGGAAGTTAAGGACAAGTTGTACAAGATGCGCAAGCGTATCCTCAATGGCGAGCGTTTCTCTACTTTGGCATTGCTTTATTCTGAAGACCCAGGTTCTGCCAAGAAAGGCGGCGAGCTTGGATTCACAGGCAGAGGCGAGTTCGCTCCTGAGTTCGAGGCAGCTGCCTTCAACCTGCGCGATGGCGAGATATCAGAAGTCGTTGAGACAGATTTCGGCTTCCATATCATACAGATGATAGAACGTCGCGGCGACTATGTCAACGTGCGTCATATCCTTCTTACAGTGAAGGTGGCTCCAGAAGCATTGCAAGAGGCTTACGATGAACTCGATTCCATCGCTGCTCTCATCAACAACGACAGCATCACTTTCGATGAGGCTGTACGTCGTTTCAGTGACGAGAAAGATAGAATAAACGGAGGCATACTCGTAAATCCTATGAGCGGCGGAACATTGTTCGACGCTTCAGAACTCGACCAACAGGTAGCCAGCGTCGTCAATAGAATGAAGGTGGGTGAGATTAGCGCTCCAGTGCCAATGAAGACAGCAGACAATAAAGACGCTTGCCGCTTGATATATTTGAAAAAGAAGACAGAACCTCATAAGGCAAACTTGAAAGACGACTATACTGTCATCCGCGACCTCGCGATGCAGAAGAAACGTGAAGAGATAATAAACAACTGGATCGAAAGTAAATCTGGTAAGGCATATATCAAAGTCTGCGATGAGTTCAAAGACTGCGACTTCAGATTCGGATGGAACTTTGTTGAATAATAATCAAAAATCAAAACGATGTATCAGTCAGACGTGGAAGGTGCCAAGGCACTCGTGCAAAAATATGAACAGCTGAAGAACGAGATTTCTAAGGTCATAGTCGGACAAAATGAAATCATCCACAACACTATATTGTCAGTGTTCTGTCAAGGTCATGTCTTGTTGGTCGGCGTGCCAGGTCTCGCCAAGACATTGTTGGTAAGCACCATCGGCCGTGCCCTCGGACTTTCATTCAACCGCATTCAGTTCACTCCCGACCTTATGCCGTCAGACATACTCGGAACAGAGATAATCGACGACACACGTCAGTTCAAGTTCATCAAAGGACCGGTGTTCTCTAATATCATCCTCGCTGACGAGATTAACAGAACTCCACCTAAGACACAGGCGGCTCTTCTTGAAGCGATGCAGGAAAAACACGTCACAGTATCGGGAAAGACATATAAGTTACAGGAACCTTTCTTCGTCTTGGCGACACAGAACCCGATAGAACAAGAAGGTACATATCCGCTTCCTGAGGCTCAGCTCGACCGTTTCATGTTTAATCTTAAACTCGATTATCCATCTTACGAAGAAGAGATAGAGGTGGTGAAAAACACTACATCGGCTAAGGTCACAGACGTGAATCCGGTGATGACATCAGAGGAGATATTATATTTCCAGAACCTCGTACGTCGTGTGCCAGTAGCAGACAACGTCTATGAATATGCAGTAGGTCTGGTGTCGAGCACGCGCCCTAATACAGAACGCGCTCACGAGTGGAGCAACAGATATCTCAGCTGGGGAGCAGGCCCTCGCGCATCACAGTATCTGATAATAGGTGCTAAAGCCAACGCCTTGCTGAAAGGAAAACTGTCTCCAGACATCGAAGACGTACAAGAGGTGGCGCTGCCAATTTTACGCCATCGTCTTGTGAGAAACTACACTGCTGAAGCAGAAGGCGTCAGTATCGAGAAGATAGTTAAAGCTATAATATAAAGGAGTAAAGACGTACGAAAGTACGTCTTTTATTTTTTTATTTGTTTTTTAGAAAAATAATTTTAAAATTTGTGGGACCAATAAAATTTACAGTTATGAAAAAGTTGTTTTTAATTATGTTCTTTATGGCATTCGTATCTGTCAATGCCTATTCGCAATCAGATGATATCGACAACACTGTTTACAAAATGGTTGAGGAAATGGCTCAATTCCCTGGTGGCCAGGCTGAGATGCTGAAATTCATTCAAGAAAATCGTCAATATCCTGAAGCAGCTAAAGCAAATGGTGTTCGCGGAAAAGTAATGGTCACATTCATTGTTGAACGCGATGGTTCTTTAAGTGATGTCAAAGTTATGAGAGGCCTCGGCAGCGGATGCGACGAAGAAGCGATTCGAGTTGTTCAATCTATGCCTAAATGGAATCCAGGCAAGCAACGTGGCAAAGAAGTTCGCTGCTCATACATCGTTCCAATTACTTTTTAACCAAGAACGTTGAATTTATAATTAGTTATCTTATAAAAAAAATCGCTACGTTCTCGTAGCGATTTTTTAATTTTGAGATTCTGAAGTTTTAAATTTTCAAAATTCTCTTAACAAGGTTTCCTTCGTTTGTCTTTATCTCAACGAAATAAACTCCTGATTCAAGGCCATTGATGACATAGTCGCTGCCACCAATATTGGCTTCCATAATCTTATTTCCAACGATGTTATAGACTGCGATATGAGTCATATTGTCGCATACTATAGTGAAGTTGTCTTTCGATGGATTTGGATAGATAGAAGCTTTTATCGCTGAGTTTTCAATTGTAGATTCTGTGGTCTTGACAGTCACGTCGCTGAACAGGCCGTTGCAGTCTTCGTAGATGGCTCTGACGCTGTAGACATATTCGCCTTCGGCTAAGCCGCTTTCAGTGAAGCTTGTCTCTTCTGTAGTGCCGACTAATACCGTTCCACGATAGATTTCAAAGACTGTTGTCTGTTGTCCGTTGTCTGTAGTCCAGTTCAAGACGATGTCGTTGCAGATAAATCCGCCTTTAAGGTCTTTCACTGCATCGCACATTTCTTGGTATTCGTATTTGCATGAGCAGTCGTTGACCCATGAGCATAAGAATGAACTTGTCTGTGACAATGTAGGACTCATATAAACTGCGACATAGTTTTCTTTCATGACTACGAAACTACATTCTTTATCGTATTGGTCTTTGCCTACCCATTCGAGTGTTACTTCCACATTAGATTCTATGTTTAAGCGGAATTCAGCAAAACTTCCAGATATAAGTGTCAAGGTGTCTGTTGGTCTACCGCTATCGTATTTCACCAAGAGAGCTGCTCCGTTCCAGCCGTCGCTGTAAGAGTCGTTGAGTTGGAATATGTAGTTGCATGAAAGAGTGTAGCTCTCGCTGAATTCGTATTCTTTTTCGTATAAGTCAGATGCTTTTAATACGAAAGGAATGCTAGATTCTAAGTCATTTGATACTGTTATGTTGAAGAAAGCGATACTTGATGAGTTGCCGCCTATAGAACTGAATTCGGCTTCAGTTTGGTTTATGGTGATATTGTTGCTGCTGCTTGATAAGCTGCCTTTTACTTTCACAGCGATTTCGTTGCCGATGTTGTTCAACACCACGCCGAGGTCTGCTGTCTCTCCAACCTCAAGTATGCCATTTTCGTTGTCGTCATTTTTTACTAAGAATGAAGCGAATACAAGTTTGCTGTCTCTTACTTCTACCGGGAATGTAGATGATGAGACGAGTGTTTCGTTTTCGTAGAAGTCTATGTTGAAATATAACTCAGACTCATAGCTTATGTTTTCATCTGCAACAATCTCAAATTCATTGCAAAGTGTGACATCTCCGTTTCCTGCTATGTTGTTGATGACAGCTTCAGCGTCTGCTATGGTAACGTCTTCATTTGAACAAGATATGACAGCTTTGATGTTGTTGTATTCTTTTTCAGAATCGTTATGGATGCTGACGCTTAACTTGACAGTCTCGCCTGGATTGAGGTGACCGTTGTTATTAGCAGCCATATCGTTGAGAGTGACTTCATTCAATACGAAGTCGCCTATCTTTATGCTGTTTACGGCTTTGAAAGCATCGACGAGACCTGTTCCGAAGAAGTTGTCTTTCTTCTCGGTGAGTTTCTTTGCTGTTGTCTCTAATGTCATACAGATGTCGGCAGGAGTGAGGTCTTTGTTCTTTTCCAACATAAGAGCCATAATGCCGGCAACGCAAGGTGCTGCCATTGAAGTGCCAGTCTTTAAGTTATAACCGTTGTTGCTGTTGTGGTCGAGTGACTTCACGCCTACGCCAGGAGCGCATACGTCAGGACGGATGAGACCTATTTTGTCACCTTCGTAAGGATAGTCGTTGAACTGAGTGCCAGTCCAGGTGACAGGTCCTTTGGAACCGTTTTCATATTTATTTTCAAAATAGTCGACAGCGCCTACTGCCACTACGCATGACAAACCGCCTGGGTTGACTTGTTGGTCAGGGTGTAACCATGGTGGAGGACAGCTGGCTGGAGCCAGGATGTTGTTTGGAACTTGCATCTGTGGTGTCATATTGGTGCCGTAGTTGCCGGCTGCTACTGATGCAATGACGCCGAGTTCTAATGCGTTGACGCAGGTGTTACGTAACATTGTCTTGTTTGCTTCACTTGGAGCCAAGACACCTAACGACATGCTTAAGATGTCAGCATGATGTTCTATGGCAAATTCCATTGCGGAGTTGATACTGCTTGTGTTGCCTGAACCATAGTCGTCGAGAGCCTTCACGCACATCAATGTTGCGTCTGGAGCAATGCCTGTGAGAATGCCTGAAGTGCCGTCGCCGCAGATAGTGCCGGCGCAGTGTGTGCCGTGACCGTATCTGTCCATAGTGTCGTCATTGTTGTTGATGGTGTTGTATCCGTGGTTTGGATATTGTGCTCCGCCATCCCATAAATGGTCCTTAATATCTTCATGGTTGTAGTTGACGCCAGAGTCGATGACAGCTACAAGAACACCTTTGCCGGTATAACCCATCTGCCAAACTTTGTCGGCATTGACCATAAGAATATTGTCAGTCATATCGACATCATCATTTCTCGTCTGTTGACTGCTGACTGTGGTCTGTTGACTTACGTCAGGAACCATCTTGACCATTTCGTCATAACCGATGAGCAGGATGTCTGGATGTTCTGAAAGAAGATAGATTACATTGCGGTCTGCAGTACAGCTGATGGCATTTGAGAGCCAGTGTGTCTTGATGTTTGTGACCTTATAACTTCTTGTCTCTGCTTTAAGTATCGACAAGACAGCTTGTTGTTTTTCTTCAGAGAAAAGCTTGAGCTCGTCAACGAGGATGTTGCGTTTCACTTCTTTGTCGAGTGAAGCATCGGCGCGAGTTCTGAGTTTTGTGATGTCTATCTGTGACTTGAAGATGATGTTGATAGGTATCATCTCGTCGCCTTTCTGATTTAAGACATCTTGTAATCTAGAATCGATGCTGCTTTGTGCAAATCCTATATTACATAATAAGATGAGGGTTAATGTTAGTAGTAATGTCTTTTTCATAATTTTAAAAGTCAACGGACTACAGACTACTGACAACAGACTTTTTGTGAAATTGAAAATTGAAAACTGAAAGTTGAAAATTTAATTTTCCATTTTCAACTTTCAACTCAAAAAGCCAATGGCCAGTAGCCAACAGTCTTAGTTTTTAATAATTCTTTTAACAATATTTCCTTCTTCAGTATTTATCTTAATGAAATAAATTCCAGCGTTTAATCTAGCAACATCGATTGAGATTCTGAGATTTTGAGATTCTGAGATTTTGAGATTCTGAACTCTTCCATAAACATCATAAATAACGACATTATTGATTTCACCTTCTGTTTCGATATAGAGTCTGTCGTTAGTTGGGTTAGGGTAGACGTTTACCTTTGTTTCTTGTGAATATTCGTTGATGTCAAGACCCCATTGAGCGAGTATGCTCTTGAACAAACCATTGCAATCTTCGTATACAGGTCTTACGCTGTAAGTGTAAGAGAACTTTCTGTTGTGATCTATGTTGCTGTCGACGAATGACAGACCGTCTGTCTCACCCATGAATTTGGTGTCACGGTAGATTTCGTATTTGATGAAATCTTCATCAGTTGGAGCTGTCCATGTCAAGATGACTGAGTTTTGGTTGACGTTAGCATTGAGGTTTTCTACTGGTTTGCACATTTCGAAGCTTTCGTTTACGCATGAACAGTTGTTGATCCATGAATAGATGAAACCGTTGTCGAGGAAACCGCCGTTTTGGTAGATGATGTTGCCGTTTTCATTTTTGATGATGAAGCTGTTTTCCAAATCCCAAGAACCTTTTACCCATGACAATGACACTTCTACGTCGTTAGCGATTTTACGTTTGTAAGTCTTTGTTTTGCCGTCTTGGATTGTGAAAGCTTCGTCAGGAGTGCCGTCGCTGTATGAGATTACCAAAGCAGCTTTGTTCCAGCCATCGCCGCTAGTGTCATAGAGTTCGAATGTTATTTCGCAAGATTTTTTGTAAGTGCCTTCGAATTCGTATTTGTTGTTGAAGGCATCGCTGACGTTTATTGCGATAGGAAGTTTGAAGTTGTCGCCAGCGTTGTCAGCTAATGTCACGTTGAAGTATGCCACTGATGAAGAATTGTCGCCGATGCTGCTGAACTCGGCTTCTGCCTTGTTGATGGTGAGTTTGCTGTTTGTTGTAGAGATGGCAGCTTTTAATCCTACCGCTATCTCATTGCCGACGTTGTTCAATACGATGCCGAGGTCTGCAGTCTCTCCAGCTTCGAGCAATCCGTTGCTGTTGTCATCGTTCTTGATTACGAATGATGAGAACTGTATCTCAGAACCGCTTACGTATGCAGGAATTCTGATGTATGAGATTTCTTCGTCGTTTTCGTTGTAGAAATAAACATCGAATGCGAGTAATGTCTTAGGTGATGTGTTTGCATCTAAAGAGAAAGTGAATGCATTTTCGATGTTGACTTTTTCATTAGCCTTGATGTTCTCGATTTGAGCGATAGAATCTGTTATTGTGACTAATTCGTTTCTGCTTCTTAAGACAGCTTTAACGTTGCTGTAGCTTTCTTCTGAGTTGTTTTTGAAGGTGACGTCAAGACCTGCGTTTTCGCCAGCGTTGATATTGCTGTTGTTGTTGCCGTCTTTGTCGTTGATGATGAAGCTTACGAAGTTGAAGTTGCCGTTGTCTATCGCATTTATCGCTGCCAATGCATCAACGCGGCCAGAACCTGTTTTGTTGCTTTTGCTGTCAGAGAGCTTGACGCTTGTTGTCTCTAATATTCTGCAGATGTCGGCAGGAGTGAGACTTGGGTCTTTTTCAAGCATGAGGCACATGACGCCAGCAACGCAAGGTGTTGCCATTGAAGTGCCGTTCATTGATGTATGTCCGTTGTTTGATGAGTAGTCGAGAGATATGATTGATACGCCTGGTGCGCATACGTCAGGACGGATGAGACCGATGCCTGGGTTGTATGGATAATCGTTGAACTCAGATTCTTGCCATGTGACAGGACCTTGTGATGAGAAGTCGGCTGGAGCGTCGTTATAGTCGACAGCGCCTACTGACACTACGCATGACAAGCCGCCGGCGTTGGCTTCTTGGTCAGGACTGAGCCATGGAGGAGGACAGCCGCCAGGGATGATGACGTTGTCTGGAACAGGCTTGATCATCATATATTCGTTAGCGCCGTAGTTACCAGCAGCCACTGCAGCGACTACGCCTAATTCCAATGCTGTGACGCAGCTGCGACGTAACATGACTTTTTCAGAGAGGTCAGGCAAGGTGACGCCTAACGACATGCTTAAGACATCGGCATTATGTTCTACTGCCCATTCCATACCGCTGTTGATATGATGTGCTGTACCTGTACCTTCGTCGCTGACACTCTTTACGCACATCAAAGTGGCTTTAGGAGCGATACCTGTCTTTGTGCCTGAAGTTCCGTCGCCGCAGATAGTACCTGCGCAGTGTGTGCCGTGACCGAATTTGTCCATAGGATTGTTGTTGCCGTCGTAGGTGTTGTAGCCGTGATAAGGGAACTCAGCGCCGCCGTCCCATACGTTGTTGGCAATGTCGACGTGATTGTAGTTGACGCCAGAGTCGATGACTGCAACGACAACGCCGTCGCCTGTATAACCCATATTCCAGATGTCGTCAGCGTTGACTTTGGTAATGTTTTCTGTCATGCCGCTGACGCCTTCAGCTCTCTCTGAGTGATTGTTGCTGATAAGGACTTTCTCTTCGTTATATCCGATGACGAGGACATCAGGATGCTGTGCCAGCTGATAGATGACGTCTGCTGTTGTGCTGCAGTTGATATAGTTTGCAAGCCAATGGCAGCTGATGTCTCTTACCTTGCTGCTTCTTTGTTCGGCGTCAAGGATTGACAATATTTCTTGTTGTTCTTTTTCTGTGAAGCTTTTAAGCTCATCGACCAATATGTTGCGTCTTGCGTCTTTGTCGATGATGTTTTCTGCTCTGTTTCTTAAATTGTTGAAATTCATCTGCGATTTGAGGATGATGTTGACACTTATCATCTCATCGCCTTTTTGGTTTAACACTTCTTGTAATCTAGGTTCAATGCTGCTTTGAGCCATGCCTAAACTACAAAAAGAAAGGATGACTAATAATGTAAAAACTAACTTTCTCATACAACTTGTTTTAATGGAGCAAAGATAATAAAAAGACTAAAGACTAAGGACTAAGGGCTAAAGGTTTTTTTAGTTAGGAGTTAGGAATTAGGAGTTAGGAGTTCAAGGTTCTTGGTTCAAAGTTCAGAGTTCAGAGTTCAAAAAAGGCGACTCGATTGAGTCGCTTTTTTATCAGACTGTTAAGATATCTTTAACCTTGAGGTCACAGAGTTCGTCAGCTTTCTTGACATATTTATCTGTGATTTCTTGGATTTTTTCTGTTAACATTTTGACTTCGTCTTCTGAAACTCCTTCGTCTTTGAGTTTCTTAGCGTCGTCGTTAGCGTTACGACGGATGTTACGGATACCGACTTTAGTCTCTTCAGCTACAGTCTTAGCGCGTTTTGCCAATTCTTTACGGCGTTCTTCTGTCAATGGAGGAACGAGTATGCGTAAGAAATCGCCTTCGTTTTTAGGATTGAAACCTAAGTTTGCATTTAAGATGGCTTTCTCGATAGCTGAGATAGAATTTTTATCGAAAGGTTGAACGATGATCTGACGTGGGTCAGGAGTTCCTATATTTGAAGTTTGTTCGATAGGTACAACAGTTCCGTAATATTCTACTTTAACACCTTGCAACATTGCAGGGCTAGCTTTTCCTGCTCTAATCTTCTGAAATTCCATGTCCATGTGTTTCATGGTGTTTTCCATGGTTTCAGTAGTTTCATCTAAAATAAATTGAGATTCTTCTGTCATAATAAATTCGTTTTACAGCACAAAAATAAAAATTTTTCAGTTAAGTGCAATTTATTTTGTCACCAAAGTTCCAATTTCTTCGCCATTGAGGACTTTTAACAAGTTGCCTTTTGTGTTCATGTCGAAGACATACATTGGCATATTGTTTTCCTTGCATAATGTAAATGCTGTGAGGTCCATGACTTTGAGGTTTTTGTTGTAAGCCTCGTCGTATGTGATATGGTCGAATTTTGTTGCTGTTGGATCTTTTTCAGGGTCTGCAGTGTAGATGCCGTCGACGCGTGTTCCTTTTAAGATGATGTCGGCTCTTACTTCAACAGCTCTCAATGCTGATGCTGTGTCTGTTGTGAAGAATGGGTTTCCTGATCCGCCGCCGATGATGACGACATTGCCTTCTTCAAGGAGCTTGATGGCTTTGGCGCTGCTCATAGAATCAGCGATACGGTCGATGAAAACGCCTGATAATAAAGCTGTCTTCACGCCTTTGGCCTGTAATGTTGATTGTAAAGCCATACTGTTGATGACAGTAGCGAGCATACCCATATAGTCGCCTTGGATTCTGTCCATGCCTTTGCTTGCGCCTTGTAAGCCGCGGAAGATATTGCCTCCGCCGATGACGATGGCGATCTGTGCTTGTTTTGCTGCTTCTGCTATTTCTTCTGCATAATCGTTAAGACGTTCTGGGTCGATACCATATTGTTGTTCGCCCATAAGAGCTTCACCGCTCAATTTTAAAAGTACTCTTGTGTATTTCATATCACTTAGATTTATATTATTTTTATTTAAAACCAATAACCTATATTTAAAAAACCAATCAAGTCGGAACATCTGTTGGAACCCATGAGACTAACTTCTATAGGACCAGCTTTGGTGTTCATTCCTAATGTCACGCCGCCGCCAAAAGTGAAGTTGTCGTCAGAGAACCAGGTGCTGTAGTCGTCAGTAATGAAACCTCCATTGCAATTGGCTATGGCATAGAAGTTTCTGTAGAAATTATATTGCCATGAGATTTTTCCTATCGCGATATTGTCGCCGTATAACTGCGTAAACCTCAGACCTTCAAAAGAAATGATGTTGTCGAAATATTTCATGTGAGACTGACCTCCTACAAAGAATCTATAACTTAACGGAACCTCATTGGTGGAGAATGAAGATCCGATAGTGCTACCTATCTTCAACGAATGTTTTCCTCCTATAGCGATAGAACCATCGAAGTCTGCCTTCACAATGATGGAATGTCCCATCTTTGAGCCATCTTCAAGTTCTATGACAGGGATGATATATTTTCCGTTGATATTGAGTTTCCATCCTCTTGAAGCAAAAGTAGGTGAGTCTTCATTGTCGATATGATAGTTGAGGTATGCGTGTGCTATAAAATCGTAGTTGTCGGCATCTACAACATGAACGAGATTGTCTCTGAGGTGTACGTAGTTTCCTACTAAACCCACTCTGAACTGTCGTTCTAAAGTCGGCATATATTCCATAAATAAATCCATCTTGTTGTCCTGGACGCTGTATGAGTTGTTTATGGTCTTGTCATGATATTGATCCATAAACAGACTTATTATAGATATATCTGTGCCGTATTTGAATTTCTGTGACAGGTTGGAATGGAAACGCAACTTGAAATAAGGGTCTTCCGCGATGTTGAGGTCTGCTGCCAATGTGGAGCGTTTCGGGAAGTTCAAGATGTTTTTCAGAGTGATATTTGCCAATATTCCTATTCCGTAGTCTGTGTCGTAGTGAGCTGCAATTGATACAGTCTCTTCTTCTTTTTCTTTACAATGTATCACCAGGTTGGCGCCTTTTGCTGCTGGTACTAAATTGTACCATATATCTTTATAATATCCTGTCGCATAAATGCTCATGATGGAATTCTCTATGTCGTGAATAGCCATCTTTGAAGGATAATTTTTGCCAAAAGATTTTTTTATGAAGTTGGCGTTCTCTTCCTTAGCGCCATCGATTTTTAAAGATACTACATATATTGAGTCGAAAGGAACGACGTTAGGGCGTACTATCTTGTAATTTTGTATGTTTCTTATGGAGTCGGCAAGGCGTTTCAGCTGCGGGAGAAATTTTCGTGCTTCAGCTTCGCCTATTGCGATGATGGTGTCGTAAGAGTTGAAATCCATCATGCCGTATTTAGCAAGTTCCGGTTTGATGTAAATATCGGCGTCTTCCTTAGCTTCTGTATAAGCGTCGATGTCGGACATGGCAATCATCTGATCCATTATTTTCGCCATTGAAGTGAGTTCTTCTTTGCTATGGAAGTTACGTTGTACGTCGACACCTATTATAATATCAAGGCCTTTCTCTCTTACGTTTGGAACAGGGAAGTTGTTTCTCAGTCCGCCGTCGATGAGCAGGCGACCGTCGACTTCCACAGGAGGGAAGTAGAATGGTATCGACATGGATGCTCGTATGGAACGTTGCAGATTGCCTTTTGTCATCTCGTAGGCCTCGGCATTTTCAATGTCGGTGGCCACACATAAGAATGGTATCGATAAGGTGTTGTAGTCTCTTATCTTATAGGCAGGAGAGATGAGTCGTGCCAGTAGGAGGTTTATCATGCTGCCGTCATATATCGATGACTTCATCTGTATCTTCTTATCTCTGAATGGGAATGTCGCGAGATAATGTCTGTCGAGAATCTTGTCGTCAATAGGGATGTATTTCTGTGGTATGGCGTCCGACATTATCGCATCCCAGTTTTCTTCTTTGATAAGACGTATCATCGTCTCTGGAGAATAGCCTATGGCGTAAAGTCCTCCGATGATGCTGCCCATACTTGTTCCTGCTATATAGTCGATAGGCAAACCTGCTTCTTCTATTACTTTAAGAACTCCGATATGAGCGAATCCTTTGGCGCCGCCGCCGCTTAATACAACACCGACACGTGGACGTGTTATGGAATCTGTAACTTGCTGAGCAGTGATGTTTTGGCAAAAGACAAATGTCAAAAGACAAAAGATAAGCCATGAATTCAGAACTCTGAACCCTGAACCTTGACTGTTGACTGTTGACTGTTGACTGTTGACCATAACCTTAAACTTTAAACCATTGCTGGTTTACTTTACAAAGTTAAAATAATTTTGTTGAAGAATGATGGAAATATTTTTTTGAATTTCAAATAAAAGAGAGACGCATCAACGACACATTGCTTATTCTTCATCGTGTCTTATGATACGTCTCTACTCTAATTTTCAACTTTCAATTTTCAACTTTCAATTGCCCCGTGGCAGTTCTTGTATTTCTTGCCGCTGCCGCAAGGACAAGGGTCGTTTCTTCCGACTTTCTTCTCAACGTGAACTGGCTGTGTCACCTGACGTTCTTGTGTGTTGCTGTTAGCTTGTGACAACAAGTCGTTACGTTGTTCTTTCAACTTGCTTCTGTCGATGGCTCTAGCTCTTTGTTCCTTGACTTGGCTGCCGTCTTGCATTGGAACGTTAGCGCGCATCAAGAATGAGATGACATCGGTGTTGATCTTTTGGATCATTTGCTTGAACAAGTTGAATGACTCGAATTTGTAAATCAAGAGAGGATCCTTTTGTTCATAGTGTGCGTTTTGTACTGAGTGCTTCAACTCGTCCAATTCGCGTAAGTGTTCTTTCCATGACTCGTCGATGATGCCTAAAGTGATGAATTTCTCTACTGCCAATGAAATTTCCTTGGCTCCGTTTTCAACGGCTTTCTTAAGGTTGACAACGACGTTCATGCTCTTCTTGCCATCTGTGAATGGAATGAGGATGTTTTCGTATTGTGTGTTCTTATGAACGTTTTCTATTACAGGTAATGTCTTTTCGCCGATGATACGTGTCTTGTTGTTATATACTTCAAGAGCCTTGTCGAATAATTTGTCAGCGAGGACGTCTAACTTGGCGCGTTTGAATTCATCTTCTTCGAAAGGAAGATCGATACCCATTGTTGAAAGCACTTCTAACTTCAATCCGTCGTAGTCGTTGACTTCCTGGAATCTTTCTATCAATGACTCGCCGAGGTCATACATCATATTATTGATGTCGATTGAAAGGCGTTCTCCGAATAAGGCGTGGCGTCTCTTTTCATAGATGGCCTCACGTTGTGAGTTCATGACGTCGTCATATTCAAGGAGGTGCTTACGTGTGCCGAAGTGGTTCTCTTCAACTTTCTTCTGAGCCTTCTCGATTTGTTTTGTGATCATCGAGTGTTGGATCACTTCGCCTTCTTGAAGACCGAGTCTGTCCATGAGAGGAGCGATTCTGTCAGAACCGAACATACGCATGAGGTCGTCTTCGAGAGATACGAAGAACTGTGAGCTACCGTTGTCACCTTGACGGCCTGAACGACCACGTAACTGACGGTCGACGCGACGTGACTCGTGGCGTTCTGTACCGATGATAGCGAGACCGCCGGCTTCTTTTACGCCAGGTCCCAACTTGATGTCGGTACCACGACCTGCCATGTTAGTAGCGATAGTTACTGTTCCAGCTTGACCAGCGTCCTTGACGATCTGTGCTTCCTTGGCGTGTAACTTGGCATTCAAGACGTTATGTTTGATGCCTCTACGTGTCAATAATTTTGAGAGGAGTTCTGATACTTCAACAGATGTTGTACCGACGAGGACTGGACGACCTTCGTTGATAAACTCTTGGATCTTGTCGATGACAGCATTGTATTTCTCACGCTTTGTCTTATAGATCAAGTCTTCGGCGTCGATACGAGCGATAGGCTTGTTTGTTGGAATTACGACAACGTCTAATTTGTAGATATCCCAGAACTCACCGGCTTCTGTTTCAGCGGTACCTGTCATACCAGCAAGTTTGTGGTACATACGGAAGTAGTTCTGTAATGTGATTGTTGCGTAAGTCTGTGTCGCTGCTTCGATATGAACGTTTTCCTTAGCTTCAACAGCTTGGTGTAAACCGTCTGACCAACGACGACCTTCCATGATACGGCCTGTCTGTTCGTCAACGATCTTGATCTTGTTGTCCATGATGACGTAATCAACGTCTTTTTCGAACAATGTGTAAGCCTTAAGAAGTTGTTGTACTGTATGTAAACGTTCTGATTTTTCTGAGAAGTTACGGAGTAACTCTGATTTCTTCATCACTTTTTCGTCGTCTGAGAGTCCGCTGCGTTCGAGTTCAGCGATTTCGCTACCTACGTCAGGCAAGATGAAGAATGAAGAGTCGTTATATGCTTTTGTGAGTTCGTCGATACCTTTTTCAGTGAGGTCGACGCTATGTAATTTTTCATCGATCACGAAATAGAGTTCATCGTCGATGATGTGCATGTTCTTTTGTTGTTCTTGGAGATAGAAACCTTCTGTCTTTTGCATGAGGGCCTTCATACCTTCTTCGCTCAAGAACTTGATCAAGGCGTTGTTTTTAGGAAGACCTCTGAAAGCGCGGAAGAGCTGGTTCGCGCCATGGTTTCTCTGTTCTTGTGTAGCGTTAGGATCTGTTAATATTTTTTTAGCTTCTGCGAGACATAATGTCACGAGGCGTTTTTGTGCTTCGTAGAGTTTTACGACGTCAGCTTTCAAGATGTCGAATTCATGATGGTCGCCGCGTGGAGTAGGACCAGAGATGATCAAAGGAGTACGAGCATCGTCGATCAAAACAGAGTCGACCTCGTCGACGATAGCGAAGTGGTGCTTGCGTTGAACGAGTTCTTCTGGGTTGCCAGTCATGTTGTCACGGAGGTAGTCGAAACCGAATTCGTTGTTCGTACCGTATGTGATGTCTGCGAGGTAAGCGTTACGACGTGCCTGTGAGTTAGGCTCGTGCTTGTCGATACAGTCTACTGTCAAACCGAGGAATTCATAAATCGTTCCCATCCACTCGGAGTCACGTTTTGCGAGGTAGTCGTTAACAGTAACGACGTGAACGCCGCGACCAGCTAAAGCGTTGAGATATACTGGGAATGTAGCTACTAATGTCTTACCTTCACCGGTTGCCATTTCGGCGATCTTGCCTTGGTGCAAGACTGTACCGCCGAGGATCTGTACGTTGTAAGGAACCATGTCCCATGTGACGGTGTTGCCGCCTGCAATCCAGCTGTTGTCGTAATAGACTTTGTCGCCTTCAATATTTATATGATCGAATTTTGCTGCGAGCTCGCGGTCTAAGTCTGTAGCTGTTGCTTCGACGACTTCGTTTTCTTTGAAACGTTTGGCTGTCTCTTTCAAGACTGCGAAAGCCTCAGGCATGATGTTGTTGAGAGCTTCTTCAATCTTGTCTAACTGTTGTTTCTCTAACTTGTCGACTTGTTCGAAAATCTCGTTTTTCTTTTCGAGGTCAAGGTCTTCTGTTTCGGCTTTTAGTTTTAACTCTTTGATACGAGCTTCCTCTTCTGCGATGTAGTTGTTTACGTATTCTTTAAACTCAACTGTTTTATGACGAAGAGCATCAATATCTAATGTCTTAATAGTTTCGTAAGCTGCTAATGTTTTGTCCAAAATCGGCTGCAAGGCTTTATTGTCGCGCATTGCTTTATTGCCGAATAACTTAGTGAAAAATCCCATATATGTTTAAATTTTAAAATTCTAAAACACTAGAACTCTAGAATTTTAAAGTTCTAGAATTCTAAAATTTGATTTATCAAATGTTGTGCAAAAATAACTATTTTTTTATTTATTTTTATAATAATTATGTAATCTCCTGACATGGAGATCTAGATGTTGATCAGGACTTGGTGCTGGTGCCATGCCGATCTTGTTATTTTTGCCTAAAATGATATAGTCGGGGAATGTCCTGATCTGATATTCTTCGAGGAGGAGAATGTCATTGCCAAGATTGAGTAAATCCCATTTATATCCTTTGTTATCAAAGATTTGTCTGAAATCGTCAAAGCATTCTTTTGTTGCAATAGTGACAATCTGAATGGTGTCGTTCCATTGCTGTGAAAAGTCTTTTAATGTGTTGAACTGATGGTCTGTCATAGCAGATGCTTGATTGACAAATTGAAGCAGAACCATATTGTCTTTGAAATCGGATGATTTTACGGTCTTGCCGTCTTTGTTTTGTAATGAAAATGCAGGTGCGTCTGCGTTGAAAGACAATCTGTTGATTTGTTTCAATATGTCATTGACGACAGCCTTGGTTTTTGGATTTTTAGTATTTTGAACGATGCTGTTCAGGTGTTTTATGACTTGAATTCTGTCATCTGGGATTTCGTAATACCATCTTTTAAGTTCCCAGGCGATAATGATTTCTGCCAAGTTTGGGTTTTCTGCCAAAAAGGCATCATTTTTCTTAATATATTTTAAGAAAGTGTCATGGTCAGAATAAAGTTGATATCTTAATTCAGAAGGGTTGAACTTAATGGATGACAGGTAGTTTGTAAAGACTTCCTGAAATAGATTCATATAAGCCAGTTGTGAATAAAGAATGTCTTGTTTGTTAAAGTGTTGGTTGATGACTTTCTTGCCATTATCATTATTTGCGACCATCTGCATTGACGCTTTGCGGTAGCGTAAGTTATCTTTGACAAAATCGGATTTCAATTCGCCTAGATTTCTTTTTATCTCTGCTTCAAGGCTGTCTAGAAGTGAAATCTTGCGAGCTCTGTATAATTGGTTGAAATTGTCTAACAGAAAGTCGTCAATTATCATTTCAGACATAGAGTATTGATAGTAAAGGTCGTTATCGTCAGCCTTGATGATTTTTAAAGTTGGAGTCTGACGTTCGAAATATGAGATGTTCTCATCTTGTTCTGGGATGATTATCTCGACTTCATAAGTGGAATTTGGATTTAATAAGATATCGACGCGGTCAAGGTCTACTGCTATTTGCGCTAAGGTTATCCCTTCGATGTTGGCGTCGATGGTGAAGTTTCCGTCTTTATCGGATTGTGTCTCGAAAATCGTGGTCTGCTCGAAAGTCAGCATGTCGTTGAATGTCATAAGACGGACTAATGACTCGGGCTCAGACTTGTGGATCTTTCCTGTGATTTTTATGTTTTGAGAAAATATATCATTGTTGAATAGTAATAAAATCAATGATATGAATAAGATACTTTTTTTCATACTTTTCTAAACTTACCGACTTGTTGTCTTCCAAACCGCTTCTGGAACAAATTCATTTATTGGATAGTTGTGTTTCAACAAATCTCTTACCACGGTTGACGACACGCAACGTAATGACGGTTCTGTCATGAAAAATATTGTTTCTATCTCAGGGTTTATTTTTTTGTTGGCCTCGGCAATGGTGCTTTCGTATTCCATATCCATGCTTCCGCGAAGTCCTCTGATGATGAAATTAGCTCCGTTTTCTTTGCAGAAGTCTACTGTAAGTCCTTCGTAATGCGCTACTTTTACTTTAGGATAATCAACGAAAGTATCTTTAATCCATTGAAGACGTTGTTCTAATGAGAACGCATTTTTCTTCATTATGTTAACGCCGATGGCAACGATTATTTCATCAAAAAGAGGCAAGGCTCTCAATATTATATCTTCATGTCCTTTTGTTATTGGGTCGAACGAACCCGAAAATACAGCTTTTTTCATAATTTATTTTTTAAAGACAACGGACAACAGTCATCATCCATGATTTATTAATTCCTAACTCCTAACTCCTAATTATCTCCAATATTTCTTCTTCCAGAGCTAATCGGATGGAAGGGTAGGTGTTTTCTAGAAAACAATTGACATTATCTTTATTTAATAGGAACACCTTAGAGATGCCTTCTTCTTCCTGAGGTTTAGGCTTGAACTCGTCGTCAGATTTCATCAAGAACCAAGATGTCTTCTTTAGAGTCCATTGGTTGTTAAGAAGA
Source organism: Bacteroidales bacterium (assembly GCA_045612345.1). Taxonomy (GTDB): domain Bacteria; phylum Bacteroidota; class Bacteroidia; order Bacteroidales; family F082; genus Limimorpha. The sequence goes on along the minus strand of JAZKYV010000002.1, from coordinate 7,461 downwards.
TAGCAGTGATGAGATGATGGCAATTGCTTTATGATTGACAGATTTGATATTGCTGTTTCTTCGTTCACTTCACGCATTGCTGCTATGTCGGCGGGCTCGTTTTTTTCAATGTGACCTTTAGGCAAATCCACTCTTCCGTTTCTTTCTATCGCGACGATAGACTTATTAATAAGGACTAAGCCTCCGGCAGCTGGGGCGAAATGAAATATTTCCTTGATAACAGCTGCCAAAATATCATTGTCAATGTCGTCTATATAGAGATTTTCTTTAGCATTTTCTAGCCAGTTTTTTATTTTATCTAACGTATTCTCAAATAGTTGGGCAGACAGCTTACTTCTGTCTATGTCGGCATCCAAAAAATGTTCAAAAAAATTTCTGCAGACAAGCATCTTATTATTGCAAAAAAGTCTATACATTTGCCAAAAATTTAAAGGTTGATTTTATGAACGAACAAGAAACATCAATGGCACTTGCCAGTTTCCTTTTGCAAATTAAAGCAATAAAATTGAATCCTGCAAATCCTTTTACATGGGCATCAGGATTGAAAAGTCCTATCTACTGTGACAATCGCGTAACATTGTCATACCCACAAGTAAGGACTTTTATCCGCGAAGGATTCGTTAAAATGTGTTTAGACAAGTTTGGCAAACCAGATGTTATTGCAGGTGTTGCCACAGGTGGTATCCCACAAGGAGCTTTAGTAGCACAAGAATTAGGATTACCTTTCGTTTATGTACGCTCAGAGAAGAAATCTCACGGCATGAACAATCAAATTGAAGGTATCATCAATAGCGGTCAATCTGTAGTTATCATCGAAGACTTGGTCTCTACAGGTAAGTCAAGCTTGAATGCTGTTGAAGCTTTACGTGAAAAAGGCGCTGTCGTTAAAGGCATGCTCGCTATCTTCACTTACGGTATGGATGTAGCTGCTGAAAACTTCAAGAACAACAAATGCGAATTGTTCACATTGACAAACTACAACGCTTTGATTCAAAAGGCAGCTGAAGAAAATTACATCAGAGAAGATGACTTGGCTTCATTGTTAGAATGGAAATCTAATCCACAAGCTTGGAGCGACGCAAGAATGTAATCTTTATTAGAAACTCAGAATTTCAAAATCTCAGAAACTTAGAATTATTTTTTGAGTTTCTGAGATTTTGTGTTTTTGAATCTTAAACAAATGAAATTTCCTTCAAATCACAAACGACTTCGCGGTCGTTTTTTTCTTTTAAGATGAGGCGTCCGAATTGGTCGTAACCGATGATCATCATTTCCTTGACAGCACCTTCGTGTTCATAAGACGCCCATTGCTTGTAGCGGTATAATTTATCTGTATAGTTGTTGGCTGTTGGCTGTTGGCTGTTGGCTGTTGACAATAAGGTTTCGCAGATTTCTATAAGTATTGCTTCCAAATCGTAATCGTTTCCTGTTATCATCTTCATCGAGATTGGATTCGGGAGACTTTCGTCGAAGGATGTTTGGTTTATGTTCAGACCGATGCCGATAATGGAAGTTCCCATCATCATTCCTTTGATTTCATTTTTTATCAGGATGCCGGCGATTTTCTTGTCTTTGAAATAAATGTCGTTAGGCCATTTGATAAAAAGCGATTCTTCGGGTAGATATTTTTTCAAGACATCAATCATCGTCACAGAGACTATCTGTGTGAGAAGGAACTGATTTTCGGCTTTGAGGAAGTTCATGTCGAGTGCGATGCTGAAAAGCAGATTCTTGCCGTCTTCGCTTTGCCATACGTTTTTGCCTTGACCTTTTCCTGAAGTCTGGAAGTCAGTAACGACGATGTTATTAGCGATATCAACGCCTTCGTTCAGGAGATTCTGAAGGTGTTGATTCGTTGATTCTAATGTCTTAAAATGAGTGATTTTCATGAGGCAAAGATAAGAAAAAGTTGAAAGTTGAAAATTGAAAGTTGGCCGTCGACTGTCAGCTGTCTGTAGTTAGAGTTAATAGTCAGAGTTTTGTTTTTAAAAAAAATCTGTTGTCCGTTGTCTGTTGTCCGTTGACTTTTATTATCTTTGCACAAATTAAATTTATTAAGAATCATGAGAGTAAGACACGAGTCAGAAAATCCTGAAAATGTAGTAGCTGCTGTTGTTGAAGCTATGCAAGAACTTAAAGCAAAAGACGTTGTTTCATTAGATTTAAGAGACATATATTCATCTGTGACAGACTATTTCGTTATCTGTCATGCACAGTCAAAGACACAGGTTTCAGCTATCGCTGATAAGATTTTAGACGATCTTCGCGACAATCATCAAGTGAAACCATATCACTACGAAGGTTTTGAAAATGCGGAATGGATTTTGATAGACTACATCGATGTAGTAGTTCATGTCTTCTTGGAGCCAAAACGCGAATTCTACAAATTAGAAGCTTTGTGGGCTGACGCGGAAAGAACTTCATACGAAGATTAATTTTAACGCATTAAAAAAACAACTAATCCAATGGAGAATAACAATTCGTCAGGAAATTTATCAAACAACAACAAAAACAACAAACCAAAAAAGAAATTCAATTTTCTCTGGATTTATGGAATCCTAGCAGCTGTGTTTATCGGCTCGACAATTTTTGGAGGACCAAAATCTGCTACTGAAATCGACAAGGGTAAGTTAATCACTTTGCTTCGTGACAAAGATGTAGAAAAGATAGATTTGGTCAATGGGGAAATAGCAGAGATTTATCTTAATGAAGATGGCTTGAACAAGTATTTCCCTAATGACAAGTCAAGCGGTTTTAACCCAAGTCCAAACTATACACTTCGTATAGGTTCAGTTGAACGTTTTGAACAAGACATAGAAGAAGCACAGGATGGTTTTGAAAATCCAATATATCCTCATGTTGTTAAACGTCATAACTGGGGATCGGAAATCATTTCCTGGATATTGCCATTAGTGCTGATAATAGGTTTCTGGTTTTTGATAATCAGAATGATGGGACGCGGAAATGGTCCTGGCGGCGGAGGCCAGATATTCAATATCGGTAAATCTCAAGCCAAACTTTATGACAATGCTTCTGATGTGAAGGTCACATTCAAAGACGTGGCTGGATTGGAAGAAGCAAAAGAAGAAGTCGTTGAAGTTGTTGACTTCTTGAAGAATCCAAAGAAATATACACGTTTGGGCGGCAAGATTCCTAAAGGCGTCTTGTTGGTAGGCCCTCCTGGTACAGGTAAGACTTTGTTAGCTAAGTCTGTAGCGGGTGAAGCAGGCGTTCCATTCTTCAGTATCTCAGGTTCTGACTTCGTAGAGATGTTTGTTGGTGTTGGTGCTTCAAGAGTTAGAGATTTATTCAAACAGGCAAAAGAAAAATCACCAAGTATCATATTCATAGACGAGATTGACGCTATAGGTCGCGCTCGTAGCAAGAACCCGATGAGCGGTGGTAATGATGAAAGAGAAAGCACTCTTAACCAACTTCTTACAGAGATGGATGGTTTCGGTACAAACTCTGGTGTCATCGTCATAGCTGCTACAAACCGCGCTGATATCCTCGACAAGGCTCTTATGCGTGCAGGTCGTTTCGACCGTCAGATATATGTCGAACTCCCAGATCTTATCGGCCGTAAGGAGATATTCGAGGTCCATATGCGTAAACTCAAACTTGCTGATGACGTAAACGTTGAGTTCTTGGCAAAACAAACTCCAGGATTCTCAGGTGCTGACATCGCTAACGTATGTAACGAAGCAGCTCTTATGGCAGCACGCCGTAATAAGGAATCTATTGAAAAACAAGACTTCCTCGATGCTATCGACCGTATCGTGGGTGGCTTGGAAAAGAAGAATAAAGTAATAACAGATTCAGAGAAGAAAGTCATCGCTTTCCATGAAGCAGGTCACGCAACAACAAGCTGGCTCTTGGAATTCGCTCATCCTCTCGTGAAAGTTACTATAGTCCCACGCGGCAAAGCATTAGGCGCTGCTTGGTATTTGCCAAATGAACGTCAGATCACTACGAAAGAACAGATGTATCACGAGATGATCGCTACACTCGGCGGTCGCGCTGCTGAACAGCTGATATTCGGCCATATCTCAACAGGAGCTCTCAGCGACCTTGAAAAGGTTACAAAACAAGCTACAGCAATGGTCGCTTATTATGGTCTTGACGAGAGAATCGGTAACAGAAGTTATTATGATTCAACAGGTCAGCAGGACTATGCCTTGACAAAACCATTCAGTGAAAAGACTGCTGAAATCATCGATGAGCAGGTAAGCAAACTCGTTGAAAGCGCATATCAAGAAGCACTTAGAATATTAGGTGACAACTTGGAAGGTTTGACACAACTTGCTAATAAACTCATTGATAAGGAAGTAGTTTTCGGTGATGATCTCGAGATGATATTCGGAAAACGTCCTTGGGTTAAAGAGGAGATAGATTTCCCTAAGGATACTCAAAAGTCAACAGACGACGGTCAACAGACTGACACAACAGAAGAGGCTAATGGCACAAATGACAATGTGTCAGAAGAATCATCAAATAATATTAACACAGAAGAAACTCAAAATTAAAAAGGATATAAAGCAGTGAATTTTCCTTTCGGATATAATAAAGATTGTACCAACAAGGAGCAGATTCTTGCCAAGGTCAGAAGTGCCATCTTGGAGAAGGATGAGAATCATTTCTCTGACATCAATCTTCAAGATGACACCTGGATTCCTTTCAAGGAAGAAGACGGCAATGAATTTACCTTTATAGAACGCTTCAAGGAGAATGGCGGAATCTTTATGTATTTCGAGGAACTGGAGCATTTCAAAGAAGCTATGCAGCAGTTTGTCGTTGAAAACGACTGGAATCCATTGCTTACAACAAGTCCTGTGATAAAAGAGATATTCGCTGATACCGACATTGCTTTCCAAGAGGATTACAATAATTTGGAACGCAAGAAGAATGTCAGCATAATAGATTGTGAATGCCTGATAGCACAGACAGGCAGCATTGTGGTGTCGGAGGCTACAGCCGGATCAAGAGCGGCATATTCTTGCGCCGACACGCTTCTGATATTTGCGAGACCTTCGCAATTCGTGGCTAAGATGAAAGATGCTTTCGCTTTGATGAAAGAGAAATATGATGAGAATCAGCCAGCGGGGATGACAATCATCAGTGGAGCTAGCCGCAGCACCGATATAGACAACACTATCGTTATTGGAGCTTTCGGATGTAAACAGATAGCCCTCTTCTTAGTGGAATAGAAAGATATTTATTATTCGTCTTGAGAATCTGATTTCCGATTCTTTACTTCCAGGTTTTTCGTTAATAATTCAATAAACTTGAATCCGCTTAGCAATTGTTTTGCGATGATTCTGATAAGTGTGTATGATGGAATGGCGATTATCATTCCGACGATACCTCCTATATTGCCAGCCATCAAAATGACTAAGAATATCTCTATCGGATGAGCAAAGACGCTCTTTGAATAGATCGTTGGCTGCAAGACAAAGTTGTCGATAAGGTTCGCAACGACAAAAACTCCTATTATTTCTAATGAGTTAGGCAATATCAGATTATAGCTTCCAATGCCTAAATTGGAAATGATTCCGATGACGACGCCAAGAGCGCATCCCATCAAAGGACCAAGATAAGGGATTATGTTCATAAGTCCGCCCATGACAGCTATTATCAAGGCGTTTTTGATGCCGAATATCGATAGCCCGATAAAGATCAATATCATCATACAAAGCACTTCAGATATCAATCCGAACATATATCGTGTAAGCATGATTCTGGAGTCATTGAGTATGGACTTCATACGCATGGTTTGATTGTCAGGAGTGATGGCCATAAAGATGTTATGTACGATGTCAGGGTCGCGTAATAGGAAAAATGTCAAGAATACAGTAGAGAAAGTGCCTATAACTAAAGAACTTGTCTTTGAGACGAGACCTCCTAGTATACTGCTGAAATTATCCCAATTGACGATAGAATAAAGCTTGGCTTCAATGACTTTAAGGATGTCTTCCTCTGGTCGTATGATGTTGTATTGGATGAGGAAGTTGTAAAAGTTTTCAAAAGGTTTCTCGAAATATTCGACTATGGCATTGGTGTCGATATTGGCTAATATCGAAAGTTCTTTGTTGACTAAAGGTATGATGAACAAGAATATAAGAGAAATGAACAAGAACATGGCAAGCATGGTGATTACGGCTGATACTGCATCTCCCAAATGGAATTTCTTGATATGGAATCGTTTAAGAAGTTCACATAAAGGACGACCAAGCATTGACAGAATAATGGCAATGGCGAAATATAAGAATATGTCCGGAAAGAAATATATCAATGCCGCTAAAGCCAATATTCCGGCAATGGGTTTTATGAAATCTTTAATCTTGTTCATGAAAAAAGTCGATAAGTCTATGAGGTTTTAGATAAAAATAATTCCTAACTCCTAATTCAAAATGTTTTCAAGCGTCATTCCGAAGAGTCTGCTTAATGGGATGCCCATTTCTGCAGCTTGTTTCGGCATGATGCTGGCTTCTGACATGCCTGGCACGATGTTGACTTCGATGAAGAACAAACCTTCTTCGTTGAGTATGTAGTCGAAGCGAGCGAAGCCTTTGCATCCGAATCTTTCGTAAAGCATTGCTGATGTGGCTTTTACTTCAATCTCTTCTAATTCGTCCAAGGCTGCAGGTGTTATCTCGTCAGATTTGCCGCTTGTATATTTTGCTTCGTAATCAAAGAACTCGTTTTTACTTACAATCTCAGTCAATGGTAAAACCATCATTTTGCCTTTATGTTCGATGACGCTGCAAGCCAGTTCGCGTCCTTTTACGAACTTCTCGAACATGATTTGGCTGCCTGCGTTGAATGCGGTCTCGACTGCTTTGTCGAAGTCTTCTTCAGTGTTGACTTTGCTGACGCCTACGCTTGAACCATTGCATGTTGGCTTTACGAATAAAGGTAATCCGAGTTCCTCGATGATTTCGTTTTTGTCGATTATGTCACCTTTGTTGATTGTGATGGAAGGCGATACTGTCGCGCCGTGTGCTGCTGCTAAATGCTTGGTGAGGTCTTTGTTGAAAGTCAGGGCGCATGTTGTGAAATTGGAAGAAGTGTAAGGGATATTTAACATCTCGAAATAGCCTAAAATCTCACCGTTTTCACCAGGGATACCGTGAACTGCATTGAAGACAGCATCGAAAGTTATTTTGTTACCGTCAATATTTATTGAGAAATCGTTTTTGTCGACTGGAATATGCTTGTCGTCGTCAGTTAAACAATACCATTCTCCTTTTTTAATTACGATGACATAAGAGTCGTAAACTGTTGAGTCTAAGTTCTTTTTGACAACTTTAGCGCTGTTTATTGAAATTTCGTATTCACCGGAGTAACCTCCACAAATAATTGCAATCTTTCTCATAATATTATTTCGATAAAAAAATTAAAATCGTTATCTTTGTCGCACCAAAATTAGTAAAAACGTCGTTATTGTTAAACATTAAAAAT
>JAZKYV010000001.1:0-13051 GCA_045612345.1 Bacteroidales bacterium | reverse complement strand
CGGCACCTGTTATTTGTCTAAGTTCGTTAACTTGAGCAGCTGTAATGTTCATAATAAATTGTGTTTAAGATTTATTTATTTTTTGTTAACGGCTTTGCGAGGTCTTCTTGGACGTTTTTCTTCTTTTTCTTCGTCTTCGCCCTTGTTTTCCATTACGTTTTCATCGTCGATCATATCATCTTCAATGATGTCTTCTTTATCGCGTGAATTTTTACGTTCTGTCAAACCTTCTTCGATAGCTTCGATCATTTTGCTGATGATGAGTTCGATTGATTTTGAAGCGTCATCGTTTGCAGGGATTGGGAAGTCGATGAGGTTAGGGTTTGAGTTTGTATCAACGATAGCGAAAGTAGGGATGTTAAGTTTTCTAGCTTCTGCTATAGCGATATGTTCTTTAATAACGTCAACTACGAATACTGCGCTTGGGAGACGGTTGAGGTCAGCGATACTACCTAAGTTCTTGTTTAACTTTTCGCGTTCACGTTCGATTTGTAAACGTTCACGTTTTGAAAGGTTGTTGTATGTGCTGCTTGCCATCATTTTGTCGATGCTAACCATTTTGCGAACAGCTTTACGGATTGTAGTGAAGTTGGTAAGCATACCACCTGGCCAACGTTCTGTTACGTAAGGCATGTTAACTTTCTTTACGAGTTCAGCAACGATGTCTTTAGCTTGTTTTTTTGTAGCAACGAAGAGGATCTTTTTGCCTGATCTTGCTAATTGACGTACTGCATTAGCTGCTTCGTCAATCTTGGCTTGTGTTTTATACAAGTCTATAATATGGATACCATTACGTTCCATGAAGATGTAAGGAGCCATGTTTGGATTCCACTTTCTTCTTAAGTGTCCAAAGTGACAACCTGCATCTAATAATTGTTCGAATGTTACTTGTGTCATGTGTTAATTTTTTTAAATGTTTACTTTCACTGATGCAATCATTGAGTAGCTTGATAGATCTCAACGATTTGGATGCTAAACACAAATGCTTGCCTTTTGATAGACTAACGTTTGCTGAATTGGAATTTCTTACGAGCTTTTGGCTGACCTGGTTTCTTACGTTCTACCATACGTGGGTCACGACGCATTAAACCTTTTGCCTTGAGGATTGGACGATATTCTGGATTGATTTCGCACAATGCACGGCTGATAGCTAAACGTAAAGCTTCAGCTTGGCCGTTGATACCACCACCATCGAGGTTAACTTTAATGTCGAATTGACCGAGTGTTTCAGTTAACATTAAAGGTTGTTCAACAACGTAGTGAAGGATACTTGTTGGGAAATATTCCTTATAGTCGCGCTTGTTAATCGTAATGTTTCCACTACCTGCTTTTACATAAATACGTGCAACAGCAGTCTTTCTTCTACCTAAAGCGTTAATTACTTCCATGATAATTATTTGGTGTTGATTTTAAGTTCAATTGGTTGCTGTGCCTGATGTTTGTGGTCAGGACCTGCATAAACGTACAAATTACGGAATAATGCATTTCCAAGAACTGTCTTTGGAAGCATTCCTTTGATAGCATGTTCAAGAACTGCGATTGGCTTTCTCTTTAATTGCTCTTCAACAGTTCTGAATCTTTGACCGCCAGGATAACCTGTGTGGTGAACGTAAGTCTTCTCTGTTAATTTTTTGCCGGTGAGGACGACTTTCTCGGCATTGATAATTATGACATTGTCGCCACAATCACTGTGGGGAGTAAAGCATGTCTTCCTCTTACCTCTTAGGACCTGTGCTACTTCTGAAGCTAATCTACCAAGTACTTGGCCCTCAGCATCAACGATGTACCATTTCTTGTTGGCATTTTCTTTGTTGACGCTAACTGTTTTGTAACTTAATGTATCCATTTGATTAATAATAATTTATGCTGTTTGTTCAACATTTGTTTTCTATTCTGTAAAACAGGGTGCAAAATTAAAACTTTTTTTCTTATAAAACAATACGATAGAGCATTTTTTTTAAAAAATCTCAAAATCTCAAAATCTCAAAAAATCAGAAGATGGAAACCTTATGATAATACCATAATTTTTAAGTTTCTAACTCCTGAATTTCTATCTTTTGAGTTTCTGAATTTCTAATATCTAGACTCTTGTCAGTCTCTGGAAGCATTCTTCAATGCTGCTTTCTTCTCTCTGCATGCTCTTTATTATCACATTATTATTAATGGCCCAGCGCATAAGGTCTTGTCGGATGTCTAAATCTGCCTTAGGCTCTAAAATCCAATGGTTGTCCTTGATGGCCTTGGCTTGCTTCAATCCAACGATGCCGTTAAGCATTTCTGCTGTTACTCCGCCGTCGAATTCCACTACCAATACATTGTCTGATTCCTTGGTCAAGTTCTCGATATTGTCGTTGGCAACGACTACACCTTTATTAATAATAATGACTTTGTCGCAAAGCGCTTCTACTTCCTGCATGATGTGTGTCGATAATAAAACGGTCTTCTCGTTGCCAAGATCTTTGATCAGACGTCTGATGTCAATCAGTTGATTAGGGTCGAGACCTGAAGTAGGTTCGTCGAGAATCAGGACTGATGGGTTGTGAATCATGGCTTGTGCTAAACCTACACGTTGTCTGTAGCCTTTCGATAAAGCTCCGATTTTCTTGTGCATCTCAACGCCAAGACCTGTCATCTCAATCATCTCATTGATGCGCTTGCTGGCTTCTTGTCCTGTGATGTGATGTATGCCGGCGACAAATTCTAAATATTCTTTAACATACATGTCTAAATACAATGGGTTGTGTTCTGGTAAATAACCTACGCGTTTGCGTACTTCCATTGATTGCTCCCAGATGTCAAAACCTTCAACGCTGACAGTTCCTTTGGTAGGAGGGATGAAGCATGTTATGATTTTCATCAATGTGGATTTTCCGGCGCCGTTAGGACCTAATAATCCGACGATTTCTCCTTTGCCAATTGTCAATGATACGTCGTTGAGTGCTAATTGATTATCGTATTGTTTAGTAACGTTTTGAACTATTATCGACATGCCTGTTTCTATTTTTTGCAAAAATAACATTTTTCTACTAAAAAAGCATACACGTTTGAAAAAACTGTTGTATCTTTGCACTCTCAAAACGTGGAAAGATTTGATTGATTGCAACCACGAGAAAAAAATGCTAAAACAATGTTTTTTTCCTCACTATTTCAATCTCAAACTTACCGCAAATTAATTATTTTAACACAAAAAATTTAATTTGTTATGGGCTATTATTTCACATCAGAATCAGTTTCAGAAGGTCATCCAGATAAAGTGGCCGATCAAATTTCAGACGCAGTCTTGGACGAAATGCTTCGTCAGGACCCTGAATCAAAAGTTGCTTGCGAAACATTGGTGACAACAGGTCTCGCCGTTATCGCAGGTGAAGTCAAATCTACAGGTTATGTGGATGTTCAAAAGACAGCACGTCGCGTTATCGAACGTATTGGTTATAATAAGGCTGAATATCAATTTGACGGCAAATCTTGCGGCGTCATCTCTGCAATTCACGAACAGTCACAAGATATCAACCGTGGCGTCGAACGTAATGTAGAAGAAGAACAAGGCGCTGGCGATCAAGGTATGATGTTTGGCTTTGCTTGCAAAGAGACAGACTCATATATGCCTCTCACAATAGAATTGTCACACATCTTGTTGCACGAACTTTCGCAGATTCGTCGCGAAGGCAAGAAGATGAAATATCTTCGCCCAGATGCTAAGTCACAAGTGACAGTAGAGTATGGTCCAAATTGGAAACCTCTTCGCATAGACACAATCGTTATCTCAACTCAACATGACGAGTTCCTCGATGATGACGAAGCTATGATCCGCACAATAGAACACGACGTAAGAACAATTCTTCTCCCAAGAGTGAAGAAACTTTTGCCACAACGCGTGAAACTTCTTTTCAAATCTGACATGAAGTTGTTCGTTAACCCAACTGGCAAATTTGTCATCGGCGGTCCTCACGGCGACACAGGCCTCACAGGTAGAAAAATCATCGTTGACACTTACGGCGGTCGTGGTGCTCACGGCGGCGGCGCTTTCTCAGGTAAAGACTCTTCAAAGGTCGACCGTTCAGCAGCTTACGCAGCACGTCATATCGCTAAGAACCTCGTGGCTTCAGGCGCTTGCGATGAAGCTCTCGTTCAAATAGCTTACGCTATCGGCGTTGCACAACCTGTCGGTTTCTATGTAAATACAAACGGAACATCTCGTGTTAAAGATGCTAACGGCAAGAAAATGAGCGATGCTGAAATGGCAGAACGCTTGAAAGGCATCTTCGATCTTCGTCCTTATTCTATCGTCAAGAGATTTGGCTTGAAGAATCCTATCTTCGAACCAACAGCATCATATGGTCACTTCGGCCGCGACTGCAGAATGGGTAAAGTTGAAGTTTTCTACGAAGATAAAGACACTTTCAAAGAAGATGGCAAGATCTACAAGAACGTAGAATTCTACGCTTGGGAAAAACTCGACGCAGTGGAAGACGTTAAGAAAGCTTTAGGCTTTTAATAGAAATTCAAAATTTTAGAATCTCAAAAGCTCAAAATATGGAACCTCGGAAATTTTCCGGGGTTCTTTTTTGTTATAATTTTAAAAATACTTTCGTCTTTAGCCTTTCGTCTTTAGCCTTTTTTATATCTTTGTAAAACGCAAAATAATATTTCAAATATGCTTTCGATACTAATCCCTACATATAATTACGATTGTACTAATTTAGCAACAGAACTGCAACGTCAGATATCAGCATGCGGAATCGAAGCTGAGGTGATAGTCATGGATGATGCTTCTCCAAATCATGAGATGCGTGAGGTAAACAAGACTGTCAATGACTTGCCAAACTGTCGTTTGGTGCAACTTGAAAAGAATGTAGGCATTGCGCGTATACGTAACATACTTGCTGATGAGTCTCAATACGATAAGCTGTTGTTCCTTGACTCGGACGTATATCCAGTTCACGACAATTTTATAAAGGCATATCTTGATGCTTCCATGAACAGCGATGTCGTGTGTGGAGGCTTGATGTTTCGTGCAGAGCCACCGTCACCGGACTGTACATTAAGATATAAATATGGCAGCAGGGTAGAGGCCTCGACTGTGGAACATCGTATGAAAGATCCTTATGCTGAGTTCCGTACTCTCAGCTTCCTCATATCACGTGAAGTCTTTATGAACGTCAGATTCAATGAGGCGTTTACTCAATATGGTCATGAGGATACTTTCTTCGGAAAGGAATTGTGTGAGAAGGGCTATAGTCTGATACATATTGACAATCCTATATATCACGATGTTCCTGATACAAATGAAGCGTTTCTTTCAAAGACACGACGTGGTATAGAGAATCTTAAAAAACATAAAGAAATGTTATTGTCGCACGTCAGAGTGTTACGTCTTTGCGATAAATTACATAAGTGTCATCTAGATGCTGTAGTTTCATTGGCTTTTAGAATATTACACAAGCCATTGGAAGCAAACCTTTTAAGCAAAAATCCGTCTTTGTTCTTGTTTAATGTCTACAAAGTGGGATATCTCTGCTATATTATGAATCGCAAAAATTGAATCAATTTTTAACTTTCAATTTTCAGTTTTCAATTTTCAGTTTTCAATTTTCAATTTTCAATTTATCTTAATGTCACTCTCGTAATTCCATGACCTCCGGTCTCTAAACTCGCGTCTTGCATTTGTTGTACGCAAGACATTTTGCTGAGTTGTTGACGTATCAATTGACGTAGGATACCGTTGCCTTTTCCGTGCAAGATGCTGACATTCTTGATGCATAGCAATGAAGCGTCGTCGATGTATTTTGCCACGGCTTCCAAAGCTTCTTCACCACGCATGCCTCTTACGTCTAAAGTAAGGTTGAAATTAGCAGCTTTTTCGTTGATGTCTTCCATAATCGCCTTACGGAGATATGTCGGATTGTTGACGGATTTCTTCGCTTCTTTCTTGCTTATCTTCACGACTTTGTCTGCGGTGGTCTTTAATTTCACGCTGCCGAATTCAATTGTGATGTCGGTGTCGCTGATGGCTATGATTTCGCCTACTACTTCCATCTCGTTGATACGAACCATATTGCCGACTTGAAGATCTTGTTCGTCTTTCTTTTCTTTTTCTTCTATTTTAAGGTTTTTAGAAATGACTTTAGCATCTTCTTCAAGTTGTTGCTTCATGCCTTTGAGGTCCTGACGCAGTTCTTTAGTACGCTCTTTTTCAGCTTGAGCTTCTTTGATCTCACGAATGGTTCTCTCTATCTTGGCGTTGGCCTTGTCGATGAGAGACTGTGCTTCTTTATTAGCGTCTTTCAAAAGAGTGTTCTTTCTCTTTTCTAAATCGCTAAGTAAGTTCTTGTATTTTGTGACGACTTCATTGAGAAGGTTGTCCGCTACTTTTAACTCGAATTCTTTTTTACGAATTTCTTTCTTCTCGATTTCAAGCTGTTGGAGTTGTTGGTCGAAATTGAGGTGTTCTTTGCCTCCGATTTCAGCAGCGTCATTGAGTATCTCTTGAGGGAAACCGATTTTCTTCGCAATCTCAAATGCGAATGAACTGCCAGGTTTGCCAGTCATCATCACATAAAGAGGCTGCAGGAATCTGGTGTCGAATAACATCGCACCGTTGACGATGCCTTGATGGTTGTCGGCCAATAGTTTCAGATTAGCATAGTGTGTAGTCACTACGCCAAACGATTTCTTCTCGTTAAGTTTCAATAATATGGCTTCAGCTATAGCGCCGCCGAGTTGAGGTTCCGTTCCCGTTCCGAATTCGTCTATTAAGAATAAGGTGCGTTTGTTGGCATGACTTAGCAGTTCCTTCATGTTGAGAAGGTGAGAACTGTAAGTACTCAAATCGTTCTCAAGAGATTGGGAGTCGCCGATGTCGATGAACATATCATGGAAGATACCGCATTTTGAATCAACTTCCATAGGTACGGCGAGACCGCATTGAAGCATATATTGAACAAGGCCGATAGTCTTGAGGCATACAGACTTGCCGCCGGCGTTAGGACCGGAAATGACGAGTATTCTGTTGTCTTTGTCGAGACTTAGGTCTAAAGGTGTTATCTGTTTGTTTTGTGACTTCAGTTTCTGCTCCAAAAGAGGGTGTCGTGCCTGACGCCAGAGGAACATTGGTTCGTCTTGAATTTCAGGGATGACACATTTGTATTCGTTGCTTAACAAAGCCTTAGCTCTGATGAAGTCGATGAGTCCTAGTAGGTTCCATGCTTTGAGAAGTTCTGGAATCTCTGGACGCAGGAGCTGTGTGAAAGCGAGCAGAATCTTGTTTATCTCTCTTCTCTCTGCATATTCCAACTCTCTGATTTCGTTGTTGGTGTCGAAAATCTCAGCAGGTTCGATATAGACAGTCTGTCCTGTTGCTGACTCGTCGTGGATGAAACCGCGCAATGCTCTTTTGTCGGCGGCTTTCACTGGAATCACAGGACGTCCGTCACGAATTGTGAGTTCTGCGCTGCTGTCGGTCCAGCCTGCAGCTTTGGCGTCGGTGAGGATCTTGCGCATGCGTCTGTCGATGGATGTCTGCTTTTTCCTTATCTCGCGGCGTATCTCTGCAAGTTCAGGAGAGGCGCTGTCTGGAATCTCGCCTTTGTCGTCGATGAGACGCACTATCTCGGTGAAAAGGTGCTTGTCTATTTCAATGCCTGCGGCTAATGCCTTGAGAGATTTGACCTTGTCGGCTGATTCTGACTTGAAGAAGTTAAAGACGTATGATAATGATGTAAGTGTTGGCTTTAAGGCAAAAAGACTCTCTACACTGATGATGGTTCCTTCGATGCTGAGTCGTTTGAAATCACCACGCAAGTCGTTGTAGTCTCTCACTGGGAATGGAACGCCATTCTGTAATAATGAAAGGAAATCTTCTATCTGTGATAGGCGTGTCTTTATTTTTTCAATGTCGGGACAAAAACGCATCTTCTCGACAAACTCTTTTCCCATATCACTGATGCACAACTCTGTAAGTCTGTTCTTAACCGACTTAAAACCAATCTTATTCTCAAAATCTTTAGGATAAATCACGTCTTTATTTTATTTTCTGCAAAGATAACGAAAAAGACGGCGCTTTTTAAAGAAACTCAAAAGAATAAAAAAATAGAAATTCAGAAATTCAAAATCTCAAAAAATCATAAAAATAAAATTCTGAGTTTCTGAGTTTCTGAACTTCTGAGATTTTAAAAAAAAAACGTTGTCTTTGGTCTTTTGACCGCTGACTATTTGTGAATCTCCGTTGTCTTTGAAAATATTGCCGATAACTTGAGAATTTTCTATTATATTTTAATAAATAGTGTTATTTTTGCAATATCTAGAAATTAGTAAAATTGTAATATATATGGTAAGAATAGAAATTTGTACAAATGGTTATCAATCAGTGATTAATGCTCAAGAAAATGGAGCTCATTGCACAGAATTATGCGAATCTTTGGAAGTGGGTGGCGTAACACCTTCATACGGAACTTTGAAGAAAGTCGCTGCCGACATGAAGATTCCGGTAAGAGTCCTCATTCGTCCTCGCTCTGGAAATTACATCTACAACGACGCGGAACTCGAGATGATGTGCCTCGACATAGCGTTGATTAAAGAACTTGGTTACGAAGGCGTTGTTATCGGTGCTTTGACAGAAAATGGCGATCTCGATGTAGAGAAAATCAAGGCGATGATGAAAGCTGGCGAAGGAATGAAATTCACTTTCCACCGCGCCATCGACGCTTGTAACGATCCTCTCGAAGCATTGAAGATCTTGGTCGACTTAGGCTTTGACAAAGTGCTCACTTCTGGTTGCAAACCTAAGGCTGTAGATGGAATCGAAATGATTGCAAAGATGCAGCAACAATATGGCGATAAGATTAAGGTCATGGCTGGCGGCGGCGTAAATCTTAATAATGTCTCAAAAATTATTAACGAAACTGGTATCTCAAACTGCCACGCTTCTTTGACAGTTGACGTTGAAAATTATTGCCAAAACCTTTATCCTGAGAAAGTTGACAATACAGGCGCAGCGATGTGCTGGAAAGTGTCTTCTCCTTCACTTATCAAAGAAATGTTAAATATTGTTAAGGATTGTTAAATAATGGTTAAAATAAAGTTGATGCTTTGTCATCGCATTATTTTACCATAATTTTACAAATTGAAAAATTGACAATAACCAAATTATAACTAACTGATTTTTAAATAAAAAGGAATATTATGAAAATTCGTAATCTGTTTGTGGTCGCGGCTCTACTGGTGATGTTTTCATGTGCCGAGAAACGCACCAATCCTTTGATTCAAAATCTTAACGACTCTTGGAATGTCACCACTGACACTTTAGATATCAATATGCAGGTCGATGTTCCATCTGTGATAATTGCAGATATGTATGAGAATGGACTGATTCCTCATCCGTATTACAGCGACGTTGAACCTCAACTGCAGTGGATTCCACAACGCGAGTGGGATTACACCTTGACATTTGATGCTGATGAGGATATTGTGGGTGAAGACGTAATTGAACTTGTGTTCGAAGGTCTTGATACATACGCCGATGTTTGGCTTAATGATGAGCATCTGTTCTATGCTGATAATATGTTCAAGAAATGGACTTGTGATGTTGAAGATGTTTTGAAGGAAAAGAACAATACAATCAAGGTTAAGTTTTATCCTTTTGACAAAGTGAGAGATAGCCTTATTGAGACATATCCGCTTCGTTTTCCAGAGAAATATGCTGTTATGCGTAAGTCTGCTTACCAAAATGGCTGGGACTGGGCTCCTCGTTATATGAACATGGGTATCTGGCAACCTGTATATCTTAAAGCCTGGACTCGTTCTACAATTAACTCAGCTTCTATAATAACAACTGCAATCCAAGAAGATAAGGCTGATTTATGCTTTGAAACTTATATTGAAGCCGATAAAGAACATGATGTGACATTGCAGCTTTTCCAAGATAATGTAAAGGTTTTTGATAATAAGGTCCAGCTTGAAAAAGGCAGTAACTATTTCTCATTCCCATTTGCTGTAGCAAATCCTAAGTTGTGGTATCCTAATGAGTTAGGTGAACAAAATATGTAC
The DNA here is from genome assembly GCA_045612345.1 of Bacteroidales bacterium. Lineage (GTDB taxonomy): Bacteria > Bacteroidota > Bacteroidia > Bacteroidales > F082 > Limimorpha. The sequence continues at coordinate 3,007 of JAZKYV010000001.1, read as the reverse complement.
ACCTTCAATGTTAAGATGCTTGATGCTGCAAATATCATCGAAGAAAGAGACATCAAGATGGGTATTCGTACAATCGAGATGGTTGAAGAACCAGACAGCATCGGAACAGCATTTTATTTCAAAGTCAATGGTACACCTTTATATATGAAAGGTGCTAACTATATTCCTGAAGACATGATAACATCATGGATGTCTAAGGAGAAAACACAAAAGCTTCTTGAACAATGTGTTGGCGATGCTCACATGAATATGTTGCGTGTCTGGGGCGGCGGTATCTATCCTCCTCATTACTTCTTCGATATCTGCGATAGCCTCGGCATACTCGTATGGCAAGACTTCATGTTCATTGGTTCAACTTATCCTTATACAGACGCTTATCTCGATGATGTTAAAGAGGAAGCAACAGAACAAGTCATAAGATTGAAGAATCATCCATCACTTGCATTGTGGTGCGGCAATAATGAGATCAGCGAAGGTTATTACAACTGGGGCTGGCAAAAATCAATGGGCTGGTCTGATGAAGAATATAAGGAAATGAAAGATGGTTACGACAAACTCTTTGAAGTTCTTTTGGATGAGGTCGTCAAAGATAATGACAAGTCAAGACCTTATTGGCCAAGTTCTCCTAAGAACGGATGGGGTAGAGCAGTGAGTTTGGTTGAAGGCGACGTCCACTATTGGGGCGTATGGTGGGGCGAGCTTCCTTACGAAATGTATCGTGAAAAGGTTGGTCGTTTCAACAGCGAGTTCGGTTATCAGTCATATCCTTCAATGTCAACACTTGCTATGATTGATGAAAACCTCGACTTCGACAATCCAGTTATACAAGCACACCAGAAACATCCAAGAGGCGAGAAACTCATCAAAGAACATGTTGTTAAATATTTCGGCGAGCCTACAGACTTTGAAGATTATGTTTATTTAAGCCAGCTTTCACAGGCTTACGGTATGGATGTGGCAATCACTGCACAACGCAGCTCACGTCCTCGCAGCATGGGTTCTCTCTATTGGCAGCTCAACGATGCATGGCCATCAATCTCATGGGCTTCTATAGATTATTACGGAAATAAGAAAGCTTTCCATTACAAACTCAGCGAGATGTATGCACCTATATTATTAGGTATGGATGAAAAAGAAAATGGCAAATATAACATCTGGGTAAGCAATGACTTGCAGCGTGATATCAAAGGACGTATTCGTGTTTTGGTAGAAGACATGAAAGGCAATCAGATGTTTGCATTTTCTGAAATGGTAGATATCAAGGCAAACGATTGTTATAGACTTCCGGAAAATATTAAGATTAACGTGTCGAAGAAGAAAAGAACTGAGTGTTATGCACGTATCATCCTTATGGAAGAAGACACAGTCTTGAGTGAGCGCTTGCATTTCTTCACATATCCAAAAGATTTGAAACTCATCGAGACTGAACTAAACCCTAAGGTTACTTACGCTGACGGAAAATATATCCTCGAATTCAACTCCAAGGTGTTTGTTAAAGACGTCTTCGTTTCAACAACGGGAAAAGGCGAGTTCTCAGCAAACTTCTTCGATGTCCTTCCAAATGTTACAAAGACTATAATCTTCGAACCTGAAGAGGAAGATAAGAAGAGAGATTTAGAGTTTGATGTACATATTTATAATAGATAAGACTAAGGTCTAAGGTTTAAGGACTAAAGACAAATGGCTAAATGTTTGAGAGCTGCTTTGAAAAGAGGCAGCTCTTTTTTTTCTGAACTTTGAACTTTGAACCTTAAACTTTAGCCCTTAGCCATCAACCCGTATAAACGATTGGTTTTCTTAATAATTTTTAAGAAAATAATTCTTGTATGCTTAGTTATTTATTCATAGTTTTGCAATAATAATTTAGAACTAAATATCAAAAACTATGAGCATAGAAAAAGATGTAAGATGGGTGCAGCGGTTTGAAAATTACCGCAGAGCTTTAAAAAGACTTTCGGAAGCCGTTGAAATAATTCGTAGCGAGCAGTATTCCAACCATAATATCAGTTATTTGATCAATGAAGGGCTGATACAATGTTTTGAGTTTACTCATGAACTAGCGTGGAAGGTTATGAAAGATTATGCGGAGTATCAAGGTGTGATGGAAATTTTTGGCTCAAGGGATGCTATTCGTCATGCTTTGAGATTCGGTATTATCAATGATGAGCAATGGATGCAGACAATATCAGACAGAAATGTGACGTCACATCAATATGATGATGATACAGCAAAGCGTATAGTTGATAATATAATAAATGTGTATTATCCATTGTTTGTGGAATATGAGAAAGCGATGCTGGAAAAAATGAGCGTTTGAAATTATGAAATACGGAATCAAAGACGAATATTGGAAAAAACTCTGTGAACTTTTTGCAAAGAAACCGAAGATAGAAAAAGTTATTTTATATGGTTCTCGCGCGAAAGGAACTTATAAGCCGTTCTCTGATATTGACATTACATTGATCGGTGGTAAACTCGAACATGATGATTTGTTGGATATTATAGATGATGTTGAGGATTTACTGTTTCCTTATATGTTTGATATCTCATTATATTCTTCATTGAAGAATGAGAATTTGATAGAACATATAAACAGAGTAGGAGTGGAGATTTATTCTTTGTGAAAATCTTAAAAAATAATTATGAAAAAAACTATCCTTATTCTTGGTGGCGCTTACAATGGTATTAGTGTCATGCAAGCTTCACTTTAAACCTCAGCAACTCAGAATCTTAGAACCTCAGAATCTTAGAAAAATCTTTTGAGATTCTGAGGTTTTGAATTTTTAAGGTAATGTTGCCAAAAATGGTTGGTAAAACCTTTGCAATATACTGATACATAGAATAATATAATAACTTTGATGAAAACGTTTTCATCAAAGTTATTTTTTATGTCAAAAACAAGGAGAGAAAGTATACTCAAATCAGCTCCGTAGGAGCGGCAGTTCCTAGGCAGGTGATGAAGCGCAAAGCGCGAAATCCCTGCAAAACAGATTCCCAAACAAATCAG